>CAYYMT010000088.1:0-16019 GCA_964472715.1 uncultured bacterium
GTATTACCGTCTGCACCTGCCAGGAACATTGGGGTGATTGTTTTACATTTAAATACGTACTCCATGTCTCCTCCGTTCATTTATTACATAATTTATTCACTAATCATCGCTTATGCTTGAATTGAAATATTTCCATTTATTCTTTCAATTCAATAACGCTTTTATCTACTGACAAACCACATCTTTTGATCCTTCTGTCCTGGTTATCAGGAATTCTTAAAATTGTAAACAAATCCTGATATTTGGGATGAGATATCTTTTCTTTTATCCCAGTATTTGCCCGTGCGATATCGACAGTGATTTTTGTTGCGTCATATTCCTTTCCTTTTGCGATAGTTACATATCCATCTTTTCCTATTGTTGGATAGTCTACTTCCATAAACTCTAAATATTCATTAATCATTTCTTCTGGTGATAAGAAGCATCCAGTACAGTCCTGACAGTTATATTTATCAGGAAATTGGCATTTATTAATTTTTTGAAATGCCAGAAACCGGACCATCATTGATTGTGCAGGAGAAAGGGTAAAATTAATTTTGTCATCGATCTCAAATTTATTTTTTGTAATGACAAGTTTTTTTATCGGCGCGTTATACTCCAGGTTGCTTTGCGCCAATTCCAACATCTCTTCCGGATCCATCTTATCCACAAAGGAATTTTTGATATAATCCCGCACACGAATAAAGGGAATCGACGAAACATCAATAAAGTCTTTCTCTTTTTCGTTTTGCGGATAAAACCAGGTGTCCATATTCTCCACTTTTTCTTTCACAAGCACATGGACCATCTCATCCTGTATTCGCCCGAAGAGTTGCATCCCCAGGGCCAGGGAAGCCCCCATGTTTTTACGGCCGCCGGCAATATTGGCAATAATTTTTGTGTTGTCCTGACTGGTATATTTTTGAAGCAGTGCATAAAAGTCTTTTGTAGCGGCGTTGATGTCGTCATCACTTCTGACATCCATGATGGGTTGTCCGTCCTTTTTAAAAACAATAATATCCTTTTCTGTAAAGGGCGCGTCAGCTGGCGGCTTATTGACATCCTTAAAAAGTTGCGCCAGTATTTTCCCTTTAAAAATGGTTTCTTTAATTTTCTGTACGCCTTTACCCGTAGTCAATACAATAATTTTATCAAACTTTTGATTTTTATTAAGATAAAAGTATATTGATTCCGTTAAAATCTGTGGTGTTTCTCCTGTTACCGCAATTAAAATAGTTTGCATTTTATCCCTCTTTATTAATAACCGTGGTAAGTGAAAATAAATGAAAATAATTCAATATTCCAAGAATTATTAATCCATTATTAGTGATTTAAACTGTTCAATAAAAAAATTCTTCTCCTTGTAGTTGTAAAAGAACCTGCAAGGCATTCTGATCGGTAGTTACAACTTTATAAATCTTAACATGGATAATTCATGAATTTTCAATTTTTTAATTTAAGTTGCATAAAATTAACACTTTATCAAAAAAAAACGTTTAGAACATTGATTGAGAAAATTCATGAATCATCCGGCATTTGTGAATAGAATGACATTCAGGCTAACACCGATAGTTTCCAATGGAATATCCGGCCGTTGACGGAAGGAAATGGCGGTTAATTATTTCTATATTAAAGTCCTTAAAAGGGCTCCCCGGAGATGTGTGTTTTTGTTAATAAGATAATTTCTAGTAGTTTATGAATATTATTAACCACCAACTTAAGTTGGTGGAATTCCAAAATTCCAAATACAAAAATAAATAACGGTTTTAACCGTTTCTATAATTTATTTAGAACAGATATGATCTATTAATACAAATTGATACCTAAAAGTAAGTTTTTAAAATAAAAATATTGGGATTGAAACTCGTAACCGATTGATTTATAACCTTGTAGCGCATAAGAGAATCGAACTCTTGTTACCGGCGTGAGAGGCCGGCGTCCTGGGCCACTAGACGAATGCGCCGAAAATAAAAACGAACTCTAACCGGTAACACAACCAATTAGAGTTCGTTGCTGGGATACAGGGATTCGAACCCCGATCATCGGCTCCAGAGGCCGGTGTCCTGCCATTGGACGATATCCCAGTGTTAAAAAGCGTGTAAATTTATAGTCTCAATTTTAATTTATCAAGAAAATTTATACAATTTTATCCAGAATATAAGCCAGGCTCAGCAACACCGCAGTCAGGAAATGGATTGTGATTGTTAACTTATTGACAATCAACAATTCATATATTTTCCGGTACTTGATCGAGCCTTTGCGAATGGCAATAATGGCCAGGGGTAAGGTCAACAGCATTAGCAGCGACCACCAGGGCATTAACCCAACAATGACAAAGGGTACAATCCAGACATATGGAAGAAAGATCAGAAATGAGAACAACCGCATGGCTTTCCATTTATCGCCGATCCGGACAACCAGGGTTTTCTTATCGGCATTCTTATCGGCGCGGTAATCCTGGAATTCATTGATAAACAGCGTCAATAAAACAAAAAATGTCAATGGCACAGCGGCGATAAAAGGCGCAGCTTCCAGTGTGCCGCCGGTCTGTACAAAATAACTCCCCACTGTAATGACCATCCCAAAAGCCAGGCTTAGTGTAATTTCACCAAGGCCCCGGTAAATTAATTTCAGACCGGGAATTGAGTAACCGATGGTCAAAACCAATCCTATCAGTCCAAAAATCAATAATCCATTCCCCGGAACCAAGTAATTGATATAAAGTCCCAAACCGACCCCGGATAGCAATAAAATAATACTGGACAGCAGCACTTTTTCCGGCGAAAAAACGCCCTTCTGTATTATGCGGCTCCCGCCGGTGATTTCATTATGGAACAGGTTAAATGTATCATTGCCGGTGAGATGGTCGTGAAAATCATTCATCATATTGGCGCCGAGATGGATGAGGATGGTTCCCAGCACAGTCAGCCCGAAAAGCGTCCAGTCAAACATTCCTCTGATGGACCAGGCCATGGCATTTCCCAGCAGCACAGACCCTAAGGAGGTGGTAATTAAATGGACACGGGTGGCTTCTTTCCAGGATTTACAGATTTTACCGAATTTAAATAACATTTTGCTGAAATATCCCCGGTCGTTTTCCTTGAATTCCAGAATACTTTCATCAGTACGGTTATCAAACTGAATACGACGGATTTCAACCGGTTTAATACGGTAGACTGTTGTCTTACGGCTGAAAAAATAGCTTTTAAAGCGCCGGAACCGGCGGGTGAATTTTTTGGCGTATTCAAAATTGGTTTTCTTGTCGGTGACTTTTTCCATAACACCGCGGTACTCGATTCCTTTCGATTTGGCGCTGGATGCCGAATCAAAAACCAGTTTCACTTCCGGGTTAAACTCCACCTGTTGAGCCATTTGCGAATTTTCATGCAATACCACATAAATATCAAAGCCATTGTTCAGGTATTGGAGTTGTGACGAGGATACATTGGATGCATATCCGGTGGATAAAAATAAATATTTTTGTGTATCAATATCTTTGCGAATGTTTTTATATAATTGTAATGACATACTAATTCCTTTTCTTTCAAAATTTCATAAGTTCCGGTTTATTCCATTGTGAGAAAAATTCATGGATAGATTTAATCAGATTTTCTTTTCCAAACATTGTTTCGTATTCTGTGTAAATCGATTTTTTGATCATACCTCCATATCTTTTTGTATCAATTCTGTTGTCTAAAAATATAACCACGCCATAATCGGTTGATGTGCGGATCAGGCGGCCTATTCCCTGGCGCAACTTCAAAATGGCTTCGGGCAGATAATACTCCATAAAAGCATTTCTGTTTTGGTTTTGTAATTCTTCATTATTGGCTTCAATAATGGGTTCGGAAGGTACTGCAAAGGGAATTTTTTCAATGATCAAAATTTGCAGGGCGTCACCGCGGACGTCCACACCTTCCCAAAAGCTGTCAGTGCCGAATAAGACGGATTTTTTTTCAGCTTTGAATTGTTCCAGCAATGCCGATCTGGCGGTGCCCATTCCCTGGGCCAGCAGTTTGATTCCCATTTTTCTAAAATCGGAATAGACATTGTTGTAGACCTTTTTGAGCGAAGTATAAGAGGTAAATAAAAACATTATTCCTTTCTCAGCTTCGCGGGCTAATGACAAAATAAGTTCAGAATTAGAGTAATAGTTGTTGTAGCCCCCTTGTTCCGGCGTATAGACCAGCAATTTCATTTGCTTGTCATAATCATAGGGCGAACCGACAGAAACCGTTGCCACATCTTCTCTGTCAAAATATTTGACCCCAATCCTGTTCTTGAAATAATCAAAAGAGTTAAAAATTTTCAAGGTTGCCGATGTCAGAATAATAGAATTCAACTTTTCATAAATGGAATTATATAGTTTTTCACTGATATTCAGCGGTGTACAGGATAATTCCACTGATTTTTCACTCCCTTTTTTGTCCATTTCATACCAGAAGATCATGTCCGGGTCATTGGACTCAGAGAGAATTTCCAGAGCCACTTTGAATTCTACCAGGTCGGCTTGTTTGTTGATCAGTTCTGTGCGGGTTTTATCAAAAACTTCAGGCTGGTCTTTGACAATTGTATCCATCTTTTCGGTTAAAATTACCACTTCTTTTTTCAGTTTGTCCATAAGTTCAATAAATTCCGCGGAAACATCTTCCATTTTAGGAAATTCATTGAAAAAATCCTTGTACCGTTTTTTGATGCCATAGGCTTTTTCTTTTTCAGGAATGCTTTTAAATTTTTCCCGTGCGATTTGCCCGAAGAACCGATCCGATATCTCCCGCCCTTCTTCAATAAGGGTGGCCACGCTATCCAGCAGGGTTCGAATGTTATGCTCCTGCTTCATGCGGCTGGCGACAGATTCGACATCTTTCAGCAGTCCAATACCGGCGCTCCCCGGCTTCACCAGGTCATTTAAGAGATAGGAAATCTTATTGTAATTGACCGAAGTGGCAAAATAGGTGTAAGCATTCTTTTCAATATTATGGGCTTCATCAATAATCAGGTCGGTGTAACCGGGAATGATGGAATTTTCTGATGCCGCATCAGCGAAGAGCAAAGAATGATTGACAATCACCATATCAGCCACAGCAGCGTGCCGACGGATCTTTCCGAGAAAGCAGCCTTCTTCTTTTTTGCACTGGTCGGTTGTGCAGTAGCCCGGCTCAGAACAAATTTCTTTCCAGAGCCACCAATTCCGCTTGACATTAAACCCGGAGTTTTCCGCAATATCCCCGGTTTTTGTGTGTTTCAGCCAAATCACAATCGGGATCATTGCCGCGCGCATATCAGCTTTGACACGCCCCTTCAACTCCGCCAGCAATGTTTTCCAGCGCGTCAGGCAGATATAATTGCTCCGCCCCTTCAACAGCGTGGCTTTGAAGCCTAATTTCAGTTTTTTCTGAATAAAGGGGATCTCTTTGTAAAAGATCTGTTCCTGCAGATTCTTTGTGTTTGTGGCAACGACTATCCGAATCTTGTCCTCCTCAGAACGCGGCTTTTTCAGCTGCAGCACCGCCGGAACTAAGTAAGCCAGGGACTTCCCCACACCGGTGCCGGCTTCAATCATGGAGAGTTTCCCCTTTTCAATGGTACGATAGACAATCTCAGCCATTTTAGTCTGTTGAGGCCGGGGCTCGTAATTTTCCAGCACTTCAGATATTATACTTGCATCGGAAAAATACTTCGGCCCAATGTCATCTTCACCAATTTCCGGCAAAAAATCGTCGCTGTTTTTCCCGGCAATATTGGATTGGGATTTCCAGTCAATTTTTGGTTTCTTTTTGGTGAGTAATGTCTTGTCCCGTTTGGCGCGTTCCAGCAGATTCTTGTAGAGTTCCTTGTTGGGTGAACTGACATGTTTCAGTATTCTGAGAATGGTATTAAAGGTTTCCGCGTCATACAGCATGGCCTCATCAACCAGTTTCAGAAATATTCGCCCGGTGTTAAAGGTATCCGCTTCCGCCCGGTGCGACCCGTCGGAGGAATAACCGCAATACTCAGCAACGGTTCCCAATTTGTGATTGGGCAAATAGAAATAAAATGCCCGCGCTAACATTAAGGTATCATAAAGCGTGTTGGTGAGCCGGTCGTTTTCACCACAACGCCTCAGTTCGGTCTTTAAAAAACTCATATCAAAGGCGAGATTATGGCCGACAATCGGCAGATTGCCGATGAAGGCCATCAGGTCTGGAGCATAATCGGAGAATTTTTTTTCTTTGGCCAGCATTTGATTGGTAATACCGGTCAGATTTTCTATTTCCGGAGTGATCTTTTTACCGGGATTACAGAGAAAGGTTAGGGATTCCTTCTTTTTGCCTGCTTCAAAAAGAATGGCGGAAAACTCAATGATCCGGTCAATCCCGGGATTCAGTCCCGTGGTTTCCACATCAAAGGCGATAAATTTTGATATCTGTAGTTCTTCTAAATATTCAACCATAACTTTTTAAAATCCGGCAAAAGCGCGGGCGACATCGATCAGCAATTTGGGTTTATTCCAAAGTAGTTTACTGAATATTTCCCTGATTGTCAGTGAATCCGGATCCCTGTCCTGAAACTTCTCCGCTAATTTATCGTATTCTTCATCCTTTATTTTGTATATGACATTTTTCATGTTGTAATAAAATTTATGAAATCGTCCCGAATCTTTCCGCCAATCCTTTTCATAATCTTTTAAAAATTTTGCGCTGAAATCATTTTTCCCGACCGCTTTAGCCGCTACGATCCCGGCCCTGGTACCAGTGCTTAGAGCCGGCGCGATTCCTTCACCTGTGGTTGGATTGGCTACCCGCGCGGCATCCCCCACCACCATCAGCCCATCAGCCACAAAAGTATCGAGCGGCATGGCAATGGGAACGCCACCACTGATAAAATTAAGAATGGATGCGTCCGGAAAGTGCATAGCCAGAAATTTTTCTAAATTTTCTCTGATATTGACATCTTTGTTATGAGCGCCGCTGATACCGATGCCGATGTTGGCGATTCCCTTCCCTTTTGGAAATAACCAGATATATCCGCCGGGCGCTAATTGCGAACTGACCCAAAAATCGATGCGGTTTTCATTCATCTCAATATTACTGACGTAAACCTGGACACAGGAATCAATATCCACCGGATCCAGCCTTGTATTCAAACCGAAATACTCCGCAATCCGGGATTCCACACCGTCGGCGGCAATTACCAGTTTGCACTTTACGCGGTATTCTTTGCCGTAATGATTAACCAGGACAACTGATCTGTCCGGTTCTTTTTCAACTCCGGAAACATAGGCGCCGGCAAAAATAGACACACCGGCCTGTGCCGCCCAATCAGCCAGATCCGCCTCAAAAATTCTGCGGTTCAATACATAGCCTGTTTGTTTCAAATTCAGATCAACTTTTTTTAACGACGGTGATATAAAGCGAAATTGATTGATCTCACTGGCTATCCAGGATTTCCGTATTTTTTCTTTGCCAATATATTTTTCCAATAATTTTTTAGCAATGCCCTCGGCGCATCTGACCGGTGATCCGATTTCATTATTGCGATGGAAGAGCGCGACATTGGCCCCATTTTCCGCCGCTTTGCGGGCGGCTGTCGTGCCGGCCGGACCGCCACCAACGACGACGATATCATATTCCGGTCTAATCATCGTCACTCATCTCCAGTGCTTCCAAAGGGCACACATTGATGCATTTCCCACATTCTATACAGGTGGAATTGTCAATTTTCAGCATAAAATGAATAATCTCCATACATAAGGGTGGGCAAACCGCCAGACAGGCCCCGCAGAGATCGCATATTTCCCTATTGATCCTGACCATTTTCATTATCTTCTTCATGGATTGATAACGTTGGATATTCCAGATTGAACCGGCTCATATAATAAAGACGGGAAAGATAGTAATTTATTCCCAGGGCAATGATAAAATAGGGATATTCAACCACCAGAAAAATTGCCAGAAAAAGAATTGAATACCGAATGGTCCGCAAAACCCATATTTTGGTTGGCCGAAAGGCGGTGATCACATACAAGGGTGATGATAGCAGTATCGCGTGAGTAATCACCGGATCACTTTCCTTCATCCCCAAAACAAAACCAATAATGACCAGGACCAGCGTAATAATAACTGTTTTTTGAACCCCCAGCCAAAGCGCGATGGTATTTTTAGTCTGTTTTTCATCACCTGCCATATCCGGCACAGTGGTTAATATGGAAACAGCGCCCCAGGCACAGAGGTAGGGTAAAAATTTGTAGAGAGCAGCGATAACTATTTCACCATTCATCTGCCAACCTACCAAAAACAAAATGACACCCGCCATCAGATTGGACAGCACACCCATGATCGGCTTGTCCTTCCAGCGGAAAGGCGGATAATTATAGAGATATCCCCATAACAATTCCAAAACCATCATCAGAATAAAAATTTTAAAATCAATAAACAGGAAAATGAGCAATGGCACAATGGCTAAGATGAGGCCATATTTTTTTGCAAATTCAGGCTTTATGTGATCCTCAGAGATTAGAAAGCATTTCTTATTTTCCTTATCACTTTCCACATCCTGCAATTGATTAAAAATAAAAAGGGCGCCACTGGCCAGTGTAATTAAGGTAAAAGTAAATAAAGCGCTGAAATCCAGACTGGTTTTGAACCAGGTGCTTTGTCCCGTGTAAAAAAGATGACTTGCTTCGTAACCGGCAAGGGTGATTATCCAGACTGCAAAGAATAACGAAGGCCGTAAAACATAGATATAGTCCAACGGTTTCAATACTTTTTCAGGAATTTTTATCATGCAATTTCTCCGGTTGTTTTTATTTTCTCAATATATTCGTTAGTAAAACAGGCAGTACAATAGTTTTCTTTATCCAGTTCCACCGAATCAATCATCCCTTCCACACTTAGGTATTTAATGCTGTCAACGCCCAAATGGTCACGTATTTCCTTCAGGTTTTTCCGGTTGGCGATCAACTCTTCCGGTGACGGGAAATCCATGCCGTAATAACAGGGAAATTTAACCGGCGGCGAACCAATACGGATATGAATTTCGCTGGGTTCTGCTTTCTTGATCAGTTTGACCAGTTTTTTCAGGGTCGTACCGCGCACAATAGAATCATCAACGATTACAATCTTTTTACCACGGATCACACCATCAATAGTATTAAACTTTAGTTTGACAGAAAAATCGCGCATGGATTGTGACGGATGAATAAAGGAACGTCCAATATAATGATTGCGAATCAGGCCGATCTCGTAACGGGCTTCAGACCGCTGTGAATAACCAATGGCGGTTGTATTGCTGGAATCGGGTACGGAAAATACAATATCCGCATCAGTGACCGGGCTTTCCCGGGCCAGGGTTTTTCCAAATTTACGGCGGGCTTTATCTACCGGGCACCCGTAAATCTTGCTGTCGGGACGGGAAAAATAGACATATTCAAAAATGCAGTGGTGCTTTTCTTCTTTGGCAATGGTGTAGGTTCGCAGGTCGCCATTATCCAGCACCAGCATCTCACCGGGCTTGACATCCCTTTCGTATTGAGCGCCGATCAGGTCCAAGGCGCAGGTTTCCGATGAAAAAATATACCCGTCATCCAATTTTCCCATCGATAAAGGACGGAGCCCGTAGCGATCCCGGGCAACAATCATTTTGTCATTGTACATCATGATAATTGAATAGGCGCCGCGCACCCGTTTCAACGCTTCCAGGGCCTTTTCTTCGAAATTATTGCCTTTGGCATGGGCGAATAAATGGATAAAATACTCGGTATCGGAAGTGGTTTGCAAAATGGTCCCTTTGTCTTCCAGTTCTTTTTTTATTTCTTCGAGGTTAACCAGATTGCCATTGTGGACAATACTGATTGAAGCATCCTGGTAATTAAAGACAAGGGGCTGAATATTTCGCCGTGATTTATCTCCGTGGGTGGAGTAGCGATTATGCCCGAGAGCCATTTTTCCCGTCAACGATTCCAATCTGGTTTTATCAGCAAAAACATCGGAAACCAGGCCTTTGCCCTTTTCCAGATGATTGTAATTACCATCATAGGATACAATGCCGCATGCTTCCTGTCCGCGATGCTGAAGGGCATATAGGCTTAAATAAGCCAAAGTAGCCGCTTCCTCATGATTATATATTCCGACAATTCCGCACATATTTTTGTTATTTCCTTAATTTTATATGATTTGTATAAATCCAACCGCGATTTTTCCGCTCCACTTCCAGACGATAGATTCCCGGAGGAACCTCCCTGGTCAGGCGATTGGTTTCTTCCACATGGCAAACCTTGCCATTGCGAATGACCTTGATAAATCCTGTCATCGGCAATTCCGCCCGCAAAAGCGCTTTTTCACCGCTAATTTCAGCACCCATTTCATAGCGTTTCCCGTCTTTTTCAAACCAAAATCGAAATCCCGCCGCATCGCCACGCTTGATATTGGCAATATAGCAACGGCCGGTTTTTATCGTGTCAAAAATGATTTGATTATTATCCTCTGAGGAGTTGTCCGGCGTTAATTCCCGGTCAGTCAGCAGATAGGTGCGTATTGACTTAAACATGATTTTGTAATGGAAAATCGCCTTGGTGAATATACCAAAAACCCGGACTTTGGTTGAGTGCACATCCACGGACCCGACAGCGGTCACCTTGCGTTTCAGATTGGCCGAATCCCACCACCGTAACAAATTCTTTTTCGGGAAAGTGGCAAAACTGCGGGGCCGCATGGCATTCCAGTATTTATTCCGTAAAGTTGTTTCCTCCATCCAGTGGGACATCATGTTCCAGAGTTCAATGACTTTGATCTCAGGATAATCCAGGGTTGTCCAGGAAATCGGCGGAAATCCGGGCAGAGAATTTTTGGCGTCACGTTCTTCGAAAGGATGGGCCGCAATTCCCAGCCCTCCCCTGCTTTCCACTTCTTTGATATACTGCTGATGTTCCAGGGTTTTGGGCAGAACCTCATTGATACCGAAAGCCAGGTAATGGTGCTGATCTTCAGGGTCCTGAATTTCATACCCGATATTCAGGTATAGACCTCCATGCCAGCCTTCAAAGCCTTCATGTTTTCCGCGTAAGGTCATGTGGTCGGACATCATCAGAAAATCCAATCCGCATTCCCGGGCGTAGTCAATGATCTCGGGATAGTTGCCACTTCCGTCTGAGTAAATAGAATGGCCGTGAATACAGCCTGTATATTCGAATAGTTTTTTCATTTAATATTATTCACAATGATATTGCCGGCAACAACACCGGAAATATCAATAACTAAATCCTTTATGCTGAAATATCTGTTTTTTCCGGAAAAATCCAGGATCTCCTTTCCGATTCCAAAACTGATGGATATCAGATAACTGTTCCTTGTAATTGCCCGGTGGGATAATTTGGTGTATTTGTCCTGATAATAATAATTGGTCATAAAAATATACATTGATGAACTAAAATGTTTCAATTTATCATAGCCCAGCCAGCGGTCATCTTCACGCCAGCAGTTTTGCTTAAAGGACTTTAAATAATCAGTCCCTGCTCCAGGGTCATTTTGTCCGGCATACAATCCGGAAATGAGAAAAAGCACAAGAATTAATTTATATTTCAATTGTGTCATTTTTTTGATCCGTCATTCGTATAATCAAAAATTTAAACCATAATTTACATATCTTATAGGTAAAAACCATATTTAATAGGTATTGTAGTTTAGAAAATTCCGATTGAGGACAGAAATACCAGCAGGATAACAACCGGAACAATATATCGTAACAGAAAAAACCAGGCATTAACCACTACCACCGGTATATTGGAGCCCTCTTGTAAATTTTTCTTGACCTCCTCTTTTTTCCAGAACCAACCGACAAAGAGGGAAATCAACATTCCTCCCAGGGGTAAAAAGATATTGGAAGCCAGGTAATCCATCAGGCTGAAAAAGTCCTTCCCGAAACAGGTTGCATCGCACATAATACCAAAGGACAGCGCGCAGGGAATTCCCAATAAAAAGACGATAAAGGCCAGCAAAATCGTGGCTTTTTTACGGGGAATATTAAATTCGTCCACAGCATAGGCCGTAATGACTTCCAGTAAAGAAATCGTTGAAGTCAGGGCAGCCACAGATAAAAGAATAAAAAAGATGATCCGGAAAACATAACCGCCGGGAATGGAGTTGAACAACACAGGCAACACATTAAAAATCAGTGCCGGCCCCTGTTCCGGTGTCATATTCATGGCAAAGAGGGCCGGAAAGATCATGAATCCCGCCAATAAAGCGATCACTGTATCCAGTGTCACAATATTCACCGAACAGTCTGCGATATCATCTTTTTTCGACATATAACTGCCATAAGTAAGCAAAGCCCCCATACCTAGACTCAAAGAGAAAAAGGCTTGTCCCAGGGCCAGCAGGACAGTCTGGCCGGTAACTGCGGAAAAATCAACTTTAGTGAGGTATTTTATACCTTTGGAGGCGCCCGGCAATGTAATCCCGCGAATCACCAGAACAATGATAAAAAGCAATAGTAACGGCATTAAAAACTTACTGGCCTTTTCAATTCCCTTGCGGACTCCCGACATAATAATTACCACGGAAAAGATCATAAAACCGGCATGAAAAGAGAGCGTCCATTTCGGATCGGCGGAAAGCCGGCTGAACAGTTGACCGGCCTTGGCGGGATTATCCAGATCGGCAAAACTATTTTTGAGGGACTCCACAATATAGCCCAAACTCCAGCCGGCAATAACATTGTAATAGGACAGAATAATAAATCCCGTTAAGACACCAAGAAAACCGACCCCGATCCAAAAGGGATTTCCTTTGCCCAGATCACGAAAACTGCCCACCGGATTCTTGCCCGCTGTCCGGCCGATCAGTATTTCTGCCACAACCGCCGGTATTCCAATGATCAAAACGCCAATCAGATAGAGTAAAATAAAAGCCGCGCCGCCATTTTCACCTACCAGGTAAGGAAATTTCCAAATGTTACCAAGTCCCACCGCGCTGCCGGCAGCCGCCAGAATAAATCCAAGTTTCGATCCCCATTGTTCCCGTTGTTTAATCATTTTTTTATCCCCTTTATCGGTA
The DNA here is from genome assembly GCA_964472715.1 of uncultured bacterium. Classification (GTDB taxonomy): domain Bacteria; phylum Fidelibacterota; class UBA2242; order UBA2242; family JAFGTP01; genus JAFGTP01. The sequence goes on from CAYYMT010000088.1 coordinate 13,014, forward strand.
TTGAAAATTGTATCCCTCTGCTTTTTATAGCCGTATTATTAATAAATTCCAAATCCCCCTCCGGAAAATCGGAAAGATGCGCATCCACATAAGCATCGAGCATTGTCATAATATAAATACCAACCGACCACCAAATTCGCTTATTGCGCTTTTCTTTGGGACGCCAGTAATTCATACCAATATCCTGCCCGGTACTGTCAATAACCGCCTGGTTCTTTTCCTGCCGGTTCATACTCAGCCATTTTTCCCGGCCCACCTTATCCCTGGTATCTTCCACATATTGCGCCAGATTATTAAAATGCCAGGCCCGTTGAATATGATAGGCTTCGGCGGTGAAATAGATCAGTCCCTTCAAAGGCTTGCGGACATAAACATGACCCAGCCCCGGTGTAATGGCGGAAAAAACCAATGCTTTTTTTGGAGAAAAGGCGCCGCTGGAATCAGGCGCAAACAGTGTCCTTATTCCGGTAGTTTCCGGCACTGGCAGATCAGCATATTCATTTGATGATGCTGTTTTCGATTGCGTTGTATCCTGCACCTGCCCCAGCAAACCGGTCATCAGCAAAACTATTGTTAATATGTAGCGCAACTCTATCATGTCCTTAAAATCCTGACCGCCTTTTCCACAATACTGAGTTCGATGGTGTTATTTTCAGGATAATACATTTCCCCGTCATAATGCACCGGCATCAAATCTTCACTGAAAATTTTTATTTTTTTGCACTTGCGAATCGTTACTTCATCAAGGTCATTGATACTGCCGTTTTTCAGTCGTTTTAAATTCCGGATAATCTTTAGTTTACCAATATCATTGACCACGCAAATATCCAGTAATTGATCATCTATTTCCGCATAGGGATTCAGATTTAAGCCGCCACCACAATATTTGCCATTACCAATTGCAGCCAGAAAGACGGAACCAGCCGGAATTTCTTTGCCATCAATAGCAATTATCATATTCATTGTTTTCCACATCATCAAACTTTCCAGCAGTGTATAATAATAGGAAAAAGGGCCTTTTAGCCATTTGCGTTTTTGATTGCGCATATTGACATATCCGTCAAATCCAATTCCCACTCCATTCATAAAATAATTATTATCAATTTTTCCAACATCGATTACCATGGTATGAAAATCAAGAATAGTATCAATGGTTTGCTGTACATTTTCACTGAAACTGATACTGCGGGCGAAATCATTGCCCCGGCCTTCGGGAATGATCCCCATGACGGTACCGGTTCCGATAACTCCCCGAAGCACTTCATTGACAGTACCATCGCCACCCATTGCAAGGACAGCGTCATAATCACGGGCGTATTGTTGGGTTAATTTGATCGCGTGTTCATGATACTCAGTAAAATACAGATCAAAAATCCCTTTGTCCTGAGTTTCAATTATCCTTTTCAACTCCGGTATTTTCCGGGCTGTTTTTCCTTTGCCTGCGATCGGGTTTATAATAATACAGAAGCGTTTTTTCAAGCACAACTCCAGGCGGACTGCTTAGTCAATATCCCATATCTGCAGATTGGTTTCCTCATCGTATCGTCGCTGAAGCTCAATCTCAGCCGGTTGCACAAATAATTCCAGTGTGCCGGTTATCTCACATCGCTGCAAATGCCCGCCAAACCCCTTGAAAGCCTGGTCAGACAACGAAACATGAAAATGGGGAAAGGCTTTTCCTTCTTTCAGTGCAATATTTCCCAGCAAAGATAATATTTCAAAATCACCGGTCAGTTCCTTTTCAACATAGTCTTTTTCATCCGGCAAATAACAGGATAATTTGGGATTCTGAACAGCGCCGATTCCTTTGACAGCAGCACTCTTAATATCATTTTTTTCAGCGAATTCGATCAACTTGTCGGGAAAGAATTCACCCTTGTCTATTCTCACTAAATAATTTTGTCCGGATTTTTTATATTTCATAATATCCTTTTACTAATTATTGGTCCAATCTTCAATTTGAATATTTTTCATTCTCTGCATATGTTTGATATTATTTGTAACCAGAACCATCTCATTAGCAATTGCAGTCGCACCGATAAGCAAGTCAAAATCATCAATCATTAATCCATTTTTTCGAAGTAATACCTTGTTTTTAGCGTAAATATCTAAAGCATTATAAATAGGAACTATGGTAATATTACTTAAAAAATTATTAAGTGCTTTTTGATTTTTATTTTTATGTTGACTGTTTTCAACACCAAATTTTAGTTCAGCCAGAGTAATTTCTGAGATAAAACAATTATTAAAGTGAACTTTGGCCAATTTATTGTCTAAATGATGCATTCCTTTCATATAAAAAATACAAATGTTTGTATCCAACAGGTATTTCATAAAAGGGTCTCAAGTTTTCTGTTAAAATCTCTACTAGACTTAATTTCATCAATAATTTGCTCAGCAGATTTATCCGATACCCATGAACCAAAGGAATTTTTAGTTTTCTGTTGTTTATCTGAAAAATCAACTTTTAAGGTATTTGTTAATTGTTCAATAATCTCCAACTTTTCTTCTGGAGTAAGTGTTTTTAATAACCCTAAGTAACTTTCCGTAATATTAGAATTGATATTTCCTGTTTTCATAATTCCCCATTGACATCGTTATTTCTTATATCGACAATTTATCTCTTTATTGGCTTTTACTTCATCGAGACGGCGAACCGGCGTATTGACCGGAGCATCGTGCAGAACTTGCGGATTTTCCCGGGCTTCCTGGTCGATCTTCTTCATAATATCAATGAATCTGTCCAGTGTTTCCTTGCTCTCCGATTCGGTTGGTTCGATCATCATGGCTTCATGCACGATCAAGGGAAAATAAACTGTGGGCGCATGGACACCATAATCCAATAGCCGCTTGGCAATATCCAGGGTTTTTACACCATATTCTTTTTTGTGCTTTTCACCGCTGGCCACAAACTCATGCATATTCTGATTTTTAAAAGGTACTTCGTAGACATCTTTGAGCGCATTTTTGAGATAATTCGCATTGAGAATGGCATTCCGGCTGATA
>CAYYMT010000089.1:0-1248 GCA_964472715.1 uncultured bacterium
ATCTCGATGATCTCAATTTCTGTCTGGCCGACACCAATAGATTCGATGATGATCAAATCATAACCGGCGGCATCCAATACCCGCACAGCATCAGTGGTAGCGCCGGCCACGCCGCCTAAATGACCACGGGAAGCCATAGAGCGAATAAACACATTCGGGTTGGTAGCATGACTTTGCATTCGCAGGCGATCACCTAAAACAGCCCCGCCGGAAAAAGGGGAACTGGGATCAACCGCCACAACAGCGACCTTTTTGCCTTTTTTTAATTCCCGGTCGATCAATTTGTCCACCAGGGTGCTTTTACCGGCACCGGGCGGGCCGGTTACGCCCCAGACCACGGCATGGCCGCATTCCGGATAGATGGCGTCAATAAATGCCTCTTTGCCGTCCGCATCATTTTCTACCATTGAAATGGCTTTTGCCACCGCGCGAATATCTCCCGCAAGCACTTTTTTTACTAATTCCATATAAAAAGATTTTCTAAAAAAACAGATATCCACTTACAATTTTATGCTGTCATAAGTGGATATCCAGATTAATAATTATTTGGTTGATTCAATAAATTCGATCACATCTCTGATCGGTGTGCCGGGGGTAAAAACCGCCTGAACGCCATTATTTTTCAAAAAGGAAACATCCTTTTCCGGAATAACGCCACCACCAAAAACAATGATATCATCAGCATCTTGTTCTTTTAATTTTTTCACCACTTCGGGAAACAATTCTTTATGAGCGCCGGATAACAAACTCAATCCGACATATTGAACATCTTCCTGAATAGCAGTATTGACAATGCTGTCCGGTGTCTGTCTGAGACCGGTATAGATGACTTCATACCCTTCGTCTTTCAACGCCCTGGCGACATATTTTGCGCCTCTGTCGTGGCCGTCAAGACCGGGTTTTGCAATCAGTATTCGTATATTTTTTGACATTTCTCTTCCCCTTCCGTTACAGTACAATTGATTCCTGGTATTCACCAAATTCTTTGCGCAGAACATTGCAAATCTCGCCCAGTGTCGCGTATTCACGGGCGGCGTCAAGGATCAGCGGCATCAGGTTTACCTTTGGATCAGCCGCGCCTTTTTCCAGGGCTTTCAGTTTTTCTTTTACCAATTCATTATTCCGTTCTTTTTTAATTTCATCAATTTTTTGGGTCTGGACTTCGCGTAATTTCGGATTGACTTCCAGAATGTCGTCAGGAATCTCTTTTTTCGTTTGAAACTTATTAACGCCAATAATTACCCGTTC
>CAYYMT010000089.1:1348-15922 GCA_964472715.1 uncultured bacterium
GTGCCCCCCATGACAGCAGCCAGGGTTTGAATTGCGACGCGCACGATGTTGTTGTCGGGCTGCTGGGCCGTCAAGGTACTGCCGCCGGTCTGGGTATGAAAGCGCAGGCACATGGATTTAGCGGATTTGGCGCCGAATTTTTCCTTCATCAACTTCGCCCAAATACGCCGGGCGGCGCGAAATTTCGCCACTTCTTCCAGCAGGTCATTGTGGGCGTTGAAAAAGAAGGACAAGCGTTTGGCAAAGACATCAATGTCCATTCCCGTATCCAGGGCCGCTTTCACATATTCAATACCGTCGGCCAAAGTAAAAGCAACTTCCTGTGCGGCAGTGGAACCGGCTTCACGAATATGATAGCCGGAAATACTGATGGTGTTCCATTTGGGTACTTCTTTGGAGCAATAGTCAAAAATATTGGTGATCAGACGCAGCGATGGTTTCGGCGGGAAAATATAGGTGCCCCGGGCAATATATTCTTTCAGAATATCATTTTGTATCGTGCCCTTGATCTTGTCTTTGGAAACCCCCTGCTTTTCCGCCACAGCGATGTAAAAGGCCAGCAATACGGAAGCCGGCGCATTGATGGTCATGGAAGTGGAGACTTTGTCCAGTGGTATGCCGTCAAACAAAATTTCCATATCTTTGAGGGAGTCAATGGCAACACCAACTTTTCCCACTTCACCGATGGATTCCGGCGCGTCGGAATCATAGCCGATCTGGGTCGGTAAGTCAAAGGCCACCGAAAGTCCTGTCTGTCCGGCATTCAGCAAATATTTGTAGCGGGCATTGGATTCTTCGGCTGTGCCAAAGCCGGCATACTGACGCATGGTCCAGAAACGGCCGCGATACATCGTGGGCTGGACACCACGGGTAAACGGATATTCTCCCGGAAAACCGAGCTTTTCCATATATTTTTCAGCATCCCCTTCTTCCGGGATGCTTAGTCTTTTTAACGGCAACCATGAACCGGTTGTAAACTCTTCTTGTCGTTCCGGAAAACGATCGGTGACTTTTTTAACAGTCGTTGATTCCCATCGTTCTTTTTCCTGTTTCAGTTTTGATTTGTCAGGCATTACAAAATCTCCCTAATTTCATTTTTAGTATATGTAAAAATCCAATGAGCATAAACAAACAATATGCCATTGGTCACATTTATTGTCAATAAATTGATTATTTTTCTTTTCCGCTGATTTTAGAAGATATCCTAATTTTTTCAATCCCGTCTGCTCTTCATAGCTGTGTTGGATTTCCTGATTACCGGCAAATTTTAAATTCATCCTTTATTAATATTGAAATAATCATAATCACCGCCGGTTGCGGCAATTTTCCTAAACTTACAGAAAAGAAAGTCTGTTTTCTCATTTTATAGAAAATTCTACTGGGTACTACTATTCACCAAATAACTCTTGTTGTGAAAAACAGTTTTAAAATCAATCTTTTTCTTGGTGATCTTGATGAAAAGCTGCTCAACTTCATCACTGTGTTTCATGAAAATATCCAATAAATCGGGATCAAAATCATCGGGGGACAGACGACTATCGCCGTTGGTTATGATATCCAGCGCCTGCTCATGGGTCAGCGCTTTTTTATAGGGCCGCGAACTGCGCAGGGCGTCATAGACATCAACCAGCTTCACAATCCGTCCTTCCAGGGGAATTTCTTTGCCTCTGATACCCCGGGGATAGCCGGTGCCATTATATTTTTCGTGATGGGATTCAGCGATGGATGCGGCATACTTGATAATGGCCGAATCAGAATTTTTCAGCAATTCTCCGCCGATCAGTGTGTGCCGCTGAATGACAGTAAATTCATCGTCGGTAAGTTTTCCCTTTTTCAGCAAAATCTCGCTGGGAATACCAATCTTCCCGATATCATGCATCGGCGAAGCAAAATACATTCGTTCCACCTCCTCCACTGTCATGCCCAGAATCGATGTAAACAATGACGAGAGGGAACTGATCCGCAGCAAATGTTCCGTTGTATCACTGTCCTTGTATTCCGCCGCCATGGAGAGACGATAAATGGTATCAATATAGGCCGCCTTGATTCTTTCATTAGCCAGGATCAGGTCATCATTCATACGGCGAATTTCACCGGTTTTCTTTTCAATCTCCGCTTCCAGGGTAATATTATATTTTTTAAGGAATTTTGAGTATTCCCGGATCTTGAGCATATTTTTGACCCGCAGGATCAATTCCGGCGCTTCAACCGGTTTGGAAATAAAATCATTGGCTCCCACCTGAAGCCCTTTCAGCCGGCTTTCATAATCTCTTAATCCTGTCAAAAAAAGCACCGGCACATCTTTTGTTTTCTCATTTTTTTTGATGGCAGTGCAAACCTCAAATCCATTCAAACCGGGCATTTGCACATCCAGCAAAATCAGATCATACTCTTTTTCAAAAACCTTATAAATGGCGTCCTCACCGTTATAAACCGTGTCACATTCATAGCCCTCGTTTTCAATAATGGCCTTGAAGACTTTTGTCAACTGGATTTCATCATCACATATTAATACTTTTTCGCTCATATCTCGTCTTTTCAGATTGTCTTATAAGTTTTATTAATTTGGTAATCATTATTTACATTTGCAACCGATGCCGCGACAATTACAGAGTCGTGCGGGAAGATCAGAATTCCCTTGTTTTTATGGACTTTTTTCAGGAAAAATTGTTTTTCCCGCAGCAGGTCAAGAGGATGGAGATCATAGGCGGAAATATAATTTCCTGGTACATGAAAATGGGTGGGAAATATATCAGCGCAGTAATAAACCGGATTGTGCTTTTTAATAACTTCCAGAGTAATCATTCCCGGCGTGTGCCCGGTAGTTTGATAAAGGCGAATACCGTCAAAGGGTTGCTCACCGGGCTTCAGTAATTGCAGTCGGCCTGACTTGTATAGCGGCATATAATTGCGCTTTTTATAACTGGCGCGGTCAATCAGCGACGGCGATTGCGCCCACTGAAATTGCTGTTCACCGGTATAATAGCGGGCATTCCTGAAAAAAGACGCTTTTGTGGAATGGTCCATCAGTCCGCCGGCATGATCAAAATGCAAATGCGTCACCAAAACATCGGTGATATCTTCCGGCTTCAATCCCTTTTCCGCCAAAGAATCAGCAATCGATGTATTATCCTGAATATTGTATATTTTCCGTAATTTTTCTCCCAGTCCATTGCCCACGCCGGTGTCCACGAGTATCTTTCTTTTGCCGGATTCCAGCAACAGACAGTTTAATGACATGAGCATCCGGTTTTTCTCATCACACTGAACCTGCCGCTGCCAAAGGGCTTTCGGAACCACGCCAAAGACAGCGCCGCAATCCATGGCCAGGTACCCGGCATTGACAATTGACAGTTCATATTGACCGGTTTTCAACTTTACCTCCCTGGTGTGAATTTCGTTCTTTCAATTCTTGCCGGATTCGATCCAAAATTTGTGTTTTGGGTGATTGCCATACCGGCGCCATCAGTGTATCACCAATGGCGTCGCCCACTAATCGTTCAATAACAATATCCGGACGCAAGGCTTCTAAAAAATCCGCGGCAAACAGCACCCATTCCTCCTCAGTAAATAAATGAAAAGGGTCACTTTTGTAAAGATCGGCCAGTTTCGTATTCCTGACAATGTGCAGATGGTGGATTTTTAATCCGGTCAAAGGCAGCTGATTGAGGATTCCGGCGGATTGCACCATTTCTTCCCGGCTTTCAGTGGGGAACCCAAAAATATAATGGCCGCTGACATTGAGACCTTTGGCGGCTGCGCGTTCAATCCCGGAACGGGTCGTGTCGAAATCATGGCCGCGGTTTACCCATTCCAGGGTTTTGTCATAAACCGATTCAATACCTAATTCCAGGCTCACATAATGATCTTTGGCAATATCCGCCAGTAATTCCAGCACATCATCTGGCAAGCAATCCGGCCGTGTGCCGATACAAAGTCCGACGATCTCCGGAAAATCCAAAGCTTCCCGGTACAATTTTTCCAATCTGTCAACCGCTGCATAGGTGTTGGTGAAACTTTGAAAATAAGCCAGAAATTTCCCGGACTTGTATTTTTTATTTTTTTCTGTTTGATCCAGCCTGTTTTGGATTTGTCTTCGAACCGATAAAACCGTGGTGCTTCCGCCGGCGCTGAAACTGGCATTATTGCAATAGAGACATCCGCCGGTGGCAATTGACCCGTCCCGTACCGGACAGGTAAACCCGCAATCCAGTCCAATGCGAAAAACCTTCGCGCCAAACTTTTTTCTGATGTAATGGGAATACCGGTAATATCGGTGGTCGATGGGAAACGGAAGAGTGGTTGACATGTTATAAATCGGAGTATTTATTTTTACCAAATAAAAAAGAAGCCAGGGCAATGGAGCCGGAATAGAATTTCGCCATGATTTGTTTATCTGTTCGCTGTCTCAGGCGCTTTACATTTTGCCGTTTTCTGAAAATTTTTCCGGGATGGAACAGACACCAGAAATGGGCTTTGAATACAGCTGTCAGCCGCCCCATATCAAAGCGTCTTACAGCATCCAGCACCGCCAGGTAGTCCAGCAGAATACGCGCCGGCAAAATATACAGCAATGTTGTACAGTTGTAATTAGCCAGCAGCATGTATAAAGAATTTCGATGATTAAGATATTTTTTAAAGGGTGATTCCGCGCCCAGCGTAAAACCGGAGCGGTGATAGACTTCAGCTTTTGAATTGACAGCGATTTTGTATCCCATCAGACGCAATCGCCAGTCCAGGTCGATTTCCTCCATGTGAGCAAAAAAAGTGTCGTCAAAAAGGCCGGCTTCGGTTATTACATCGCGGCGGGCCAGAAAGGCTGTTCCCGATGCCCAGACAATTTCCCGGCTTTCATCATCATACTGATGGTTATCCTTTTCAATATGCTGAAAAAAACGTCCCCGGGCAAAAGGAAATCCGAAAATATCCATTTCTCCGCCATTGGCCCCGGAATAATCAAAATAGTCGCGGTTCTGATAGGAGATCAGTTTCGGCTGAACAGCGGCGATGGTTTTATCCATTATCAGGGTTTCCAGTAAATATTCTATCCAGTTTTCCTTGTGTGTGGTATCATTATTTAAAATGAGCACATAGCGGGAGGTGGCTTTCCGAATACCGGCATTACAACCGCCGGCAAAGCCGAGATTCTCTTTTTGTTGAAAAATATTGACTTGGGGGAATTCTTCACGTACCATTTTCACACTATTGTCCGAGGAACCATTGTCCACAAGAATCACCTCAAGGGCAACTCTTGTGGATTGGTACAATGATCGTAAACAATCTTTTAAAATGGCCTCACCATTATAGTGAGGAATAATTACTGAAACATCAGCAGGTTTAGTCATCTGTCAAATTTCTAATTTTCCACGGTATCAACGACAGCATCTTTTATCATGCGTTTGTAATTCTCACGCATTTGCCGGGCCTGATTATCTTCCGGATTATCTTTCAGCCAGCTGTTCAGCAATTCCACCGCGTTTTCATAGTCTTCCAACTGTTCATAGGCCTGTACAAGGTAGACCAGCACCCGGGGCTGATTAGGATATTCCAACCTGAGGTTTTCCAGGATATCCACCGCTTTTTCAGGCTTATTTAACTGGCTGATATAAATACCGGTATATTCCACAAGACTGTTAATGTCTTTTTGTTCTTTCGCTTCAGCGATCAGGTTTTCCAGACGCTTTTCCAGGCTCAGAGGTTTGTGGTCTTTATCCGTGCCCACCTCTTCCTGGTCACTTTCACCGATCAGACCGGCTTTGCGTTTGGCTTCATGATAGAGCATGCCCAGCTGCAGGTAGACCTGATCGTTGTCGATGGGAAGAACCTCTTCCGGCATGAATTTTTCCATGGCTTCCAGGGTTTCCATTGTCTCTTTGTATTTCTTACCCCGTAATTGATGGATGGCGAGTTGAAAAAATCCGGAGCGGTAATTTCCCACCAGCTTTTGAATATTCGGATTGAAATATACATCAGGATTATCAAGATTCCGGTAGCGGTAGACTTCCATGATATTCTTTTTCATGCGGTCGGCATCGATCTGGGATTTCACCTTTTCCGGATGTAAACGCCAGCCCAGTCCTTCCATCTGCAGGTGGGGCCTGAGTCCGAGCATATTGTCAGTGCTGACAGTTACCGCGAAATAGATCGGCCGTTTCCAGTTATTGTTTTGCATGATCTGCAGGATCATCAGGTCCTGAACTCTGAGACCGCGCCCCATGATCGTGGGTTCCAGTTTCCATCGCAGCGGGTCTATGTCGGAATTTTTCGGCGGATCAATTTCAATGGTCTGGGCTTTCCAGGGAATGACAGTCAGCCGTTCAATGGCTTTTTCACTCATATTGCCGATGTCCACCTGGGGCTCGTGGGTCTGTAATTGCTTGATATACCAATGGGTATTCAGCAGACTCAGATTGACCACACGCACATCCCGGCGCACGCCCTCAACTTCCTGTAAATACCAGAGCGGAAAGGTGTCATTATCGCCGTTGGTAAAGATAATCGCGTCCTCTTCACAGGTATTCAATATATTATAGGAATAGTCCGAAGCCACATAATTTCCCCAGCGGCTGTGTTCATGATAATTGGCGCGCAAGACATTCAGGGGCAGGGCGATGATCAGTAAAATCGTCATGGCCCAGGTGAGGCCTTGGCGCAGATCTTTCTTTTTTAGCTTTGCCATGGTTTCCAGGATAGCGGCGGCCCCGATTCCGATCCAGATGGAAAAGGCGAAAAAGGAGCCCACATAGGAGTAGTCCCTCTCGCGGGGCTGGGGATCCGGCTGATTTAAGTACAGGACGATCATGAATCCTGTAAAGAGAAAGAGCGCCAACACACTGAGAGCTTTCTTTTTGTCCCGCTGAAAGTGTGTCAGCATGCCGAAAATGCCAAGCAAAAAGGGCAGCGGTATAATGAACTGAAAGGGGTCCACACTGGCATTGTCCCGCCCGATAAACTGCCAGTTGAAATAGCGGATATACATTTTTTTCACCTGGTAATTCCAAAAATAATAAAGGCCTCCTTTGCCTTCATACTTATCAGCCGCTTCGGGCTTCCAGACCTTACGATCGAACATATCACTAAATGAGCGTGTTCCATACTGTTCCCTGCCAAGGTAGGAAATGAAAGATTCCAAAGTTTCCGGATCATTTTCATCAATTCGCGGATTTTGATTACTTCGAATAAACAGGGTTAAATATGTAGAATATCCAATAATTATTAACAGAAAAGATATTGATATTATGGCAATGATATTACGTTTATTTTTTATGGACCAGATGATGATTCCAAAAACAACAGCAAAAAACAGTGGTATTGATATTGTCCCGAAAGTCAATACTTTTTTTGGAATACCATGAATGATAACATTATTAACAATTAAAAAAGTAATCGAGGCGATTACACTCATCGTCACATTCTGAACATGTTCCAACAATCTCGGTGAAGAAGATAATTTCCATATTCCAAAATAAATGCCGCCGAAAGATGCCAGGGTCAGGAAGGCAATTGTATTAAAGGCTTCATCAGGATCAGGAAAAGAGGAATTAAATATCAAAAACAAAACACCGACAATAGCCACGCCAATGATCAGGTCCAGCACCAGCCAACCGACGGATGATATATTTTTGCGTTTGAAATAAATGATCAGGGCAATGAAGAAAATGGCCAGTAAATTCAACAAGTGAACACCGATGGCCAGCCCCATAATGTAAGCAATGATAAGAATGTAGCGTTCATGCCCGCTATTTTCTGACTGCTCCTCCCATTTCAGGATCAGCCAGACCACAATGGATGTTAAAAAGGTAGAGAATGCATACACTTCAAACTCAACAGCATTGAACCAGTGACTGTCCGTAAAAGCGAAGGTCATTGCGCCGATAAAGGCGCCCCCAAAAACCACCAGATTATTAAGTTTGGAATTCCCTGTTTCCCAGTTTTTTAGCAATTGGGCAATTATCAGGAACAAAAACATTACAGACAATGCACTCACCAGCGGCGAAACCAGATTTGCACGGTAGGCAATATCATTGCCGATAGGCAACATTGTGAAGATCCTGCCAACCAAAATAAACAATGGATTGCCCGGAGGATGGGGAATACCAAGAATGTAGGATGTGGCAATATATTCACCACAATCCCAGAATGAGACCGTCGGAGCAACTGTCTTTATATAAACAATCAGGCTGAGAAAAAAAGTCGATGCCGCTAAAAATATTTTCAATTTTCGCTTTTTAATAAATTCCATTTAAAAATCCTTGCTATTTTAACTTTAATTACCACTTATTTTGACATAGAGCATTTTAAGTTGAGTTAATGATTCCGTCAGCGTTTCATCCTCTTTTTCAGTAAGATTTCCGGCTGTTTTTTCCCTGATCATCTCCAGCATTTTAATGCTGTAAGAGGCCTGGTTTAAATTCACTTCCTTTTTACCGGTCAGCGGGTTTTTTTGTTCCCCTAAATTTATCAATCCATTGGTGACAAAAGACTTCAGCAAACCATTAAACATTATTTCTGTCTCATTACTCATTAAATTCCCCTTTAAAAAATATCAATAAACTCCAGATAATCGGAATAATAGTCAAGCAGATAATTGCGTAACGGTTGATTGTGCTGCCTGCGTAACTGGGGATCATCTTTGATCAGTTTTCTGGCTTCATCCCGCGCAAGTAATAAAATCTTTTGGTCTTCCACGAAATCAGCGATTCTCATTTTCGGGAAACCGTGTTGTTTTGTTCCGTAGAGTTCCCCGGGCCCGCGTAATTTAAGGTCTTCCTCTGATATTTCAAAACCGTTAGTTGTCTCTGTCAGTATTTTCAACCGCTGTTGTGATTTTTCCGACGGTTTTCGCTCCACTAATACGCAAACGCCATCTTTGCCGCCGCGGCCGATTCGCCCGCGCAACTGGTGGATCTGGGTCAGTCCGAACCGCTCGGCATTTTCAATGATCATGATAGTCGCGTTGGGATTGTCTACACCCACTTCAATAACCGTGGTGCTGACCAAAATCTGCACTTCACCGATTTTGAAGCGTTCCATTACGGCATCTTTTTCCTGATTTTTCATTCCACCGTGCAGCAGGGCCACTTCATACTTTGGAAAAACTTTGCGGGTTAAATACTTGTAACCCTCTTCAGCCGCCTGTAAATCCATTTTTTGCGATTTTTCGATCAGGGGATAAACAATATAGGCCTGGCTGCCCTGATCAATTTGCTCCTTAGTGTATTGGTAGACCTTGTCCAGCCTGGATTTGTTGACAATTCGTGTGATCACTTTGCCGCGGCCTTTGGGGTACTCATCAATTACCGAAACGTCCATATCACCGAAAACCGTCATGCTCATGGTCCTGGGAATGGGTGTGGCAGTCATCACCAGCACATCAGGATTCATGCCCTTTTTAATAATCTTTCCCCGCTGCTCCACACCGAAACGATGCTGTTCGTCAATGATCACCAGGGCGAGTTTATCCATGACCACATTTTCCTGGATCAGGGCGTGTGTTCCTACCACTAACTGGCTGGATCCATTTTCAATTGCCGCCAGGACTGTTTCCCGTTCTTTTTTTCGTTGCCCGCCGATCAGCAGGGTCACCTCGATACCCGCCGGTTTCCCCATTTCCCGCAGGGTCTTAAAATGCTGACGAGCCAAAATCTCAGTCGGCGCCATCAGTGCCGCCTGAAATCCGGCGGATACGGAAATGCTGGCCACCAATAACGCCACCACAGTTTTTCCGGAGCCTACATCCCCTTGTAACAATCGATTCATCACCACCGGACGTTGCATATCTTTCCAAATCTCTTTGATCACCCGCTTTTGGGCATCAGTGAGATCAAAGGGCAGTTTTTCATAGATTTTTCGCAATTTTTCACCGGCGCTGTCATAACTGAATTTCTTATGAATGCTTTTTATGCCTTTGGCTTTGATGGCCAGAATCAATTGCAGGTAAAAGAGTTCTTCGAATTTGAAACGGGTCTTTGCGCGGGTCAGCAAATTGCTATCATCGGGAAAATGGATTTGCCGAAAGGCCTCGGTGATGGGGAGAATTTTAAATTCTTCCAGTAGCGGCCTGGGCAATATGTCATCGATTTTTAATTGATACTGACTGAACAGCGCGTCCATAATGCGGCGCAATCCCCGGGCGTCCAGTCCTTTTTGCTTCATAGCGGCGGAACTGGGATAGAGGGGAATGATCCGGGCGGTATTCTGGCTGGTAAAATATTGTTTGTCCAACCGGTCGTAGTCGGGATGGGTGAATTGCAGTCCGTATTTGAATTCCGGTTTGCCGCTAATGGCCACAGGATCGCCGGTCTCAAAAATCTTTTTGATATACTTTGTGCCGTTGAACCAGACACATTTTAGCGTACCGGAATCGTCACTGACTAAGAGTTGGTAAAATCCGCGCCGTCCCCGTTTGATATATTCACCGGTGAGCACTTTGCCGATAATCGTCACCTCCATGTCCTGATGGGAAGTGTTCAGTTCCGCAATTTTGAGTACGGTGGTACGGTCCAGGTAGCGGTGGGGAAAATGGTAAAGCAGGTCATGGACAGTGGCAATCCCTTCTTTGCGCAGCACATCGGCCCGCTGGGGACCGATGCCCTTCAGGTATTGCAGATCAGATTTAAAATTTATATACTTGTCACTAACACCCAAAATATCCTACCAATTACGTCTGAACTTATACTCGATTGTGTGGCTTGAATTTCCGGCCAGTTCCAGTGTGAAATGCAATTTTGCATTGGAGATTCGCTTGTATTTTTCCGACGCTTCCAGCACTTCCCAGTCATTACTGTGTAATTCCTCCACAATAACAGCGGCCTTTTCGTCCTTATGATTTTGTAATTTTATGCGGACCGTGACTTCCTCAGACCGCTTAAATTTATCACGATTTAAAATAATCCGTTCACCTTTTACATCAAAGGCTTTTCCCACAGTTAGGTTGACCGTATCATTTTTTGATGTATGATTGATATTGTCTTCACCCATCAATTGCAGGGTTTTGTCAATGTCTTCTTTGAAGATGCGGACGATTCCTTTGGGCAGGGGCATTCCTAAATTATTTTTCTTACTGTTGGCTATTGTGAGGCGCACTTCCAGCGGACTTTCATTGCCGGCGTAATTGTGATTGGAAAAGATGTACTTTTTTTCCAGTTGACATTTCAGATTATCAAACATTGAAACCTGCTTGATCTCTTTGTTCTTCAGGTCCACCGGCCGTTGCAATTCGTATAAATGGTAATCCATTAATCCACGCTCTTCAAAATTAGGCTGAGCCATATCCTGCATGGTGGCCCCATAAACCTTGGCGGCAGGACCCGGTCGCTGACGTTCCTGTTTGGCGCGATTGATTTCGCCGGCGATCAGTTTTAATTTCGCCTGTTCAAAGCCGGCGCCGCTGTTGTTTTCCAGGGAAACCCACGATGACAATGATCCATTCTCGTCCTTTTCATCCAGAATCAAAACATATTCGGCATGCCAACTCATGCCACCGGTGAGATAACTCAGTTTCGCGTCAGTAGTTCCGGAATAATCAGAGAGCATCTCCCACCGCAGGGTTGGCTTCAGAATCAAACCGCCGGGCAATTGTGGAAAATTGTAATCAAATATTTCCTTGCGGTTGACAATTCGTATGCCGCCGTCATTTTTGCGTACGATCAGGTTGTCCCCTTCGAGGCTCAACAATTCCGCGGAAAAAGCATTGCCGCTGTTGGTATAGCAGGTGATTGTTTCACCGATATATTTTTGGAATATTTTACTGGAATTCACCAGGTCATAGAGATAATTCTGTTCCAGTATTCGAATTTTCGATGACCTTCCCGGAAAGGAAAGATGCACTGTTGTCGGATCAACCTGTGATGAAACACCTTCGATCTGAAAAAGGTCGTTTCCCTTTTCGATAGTCACTTTCATAACCTGCTGCACCAGTCCCAGGTTGTGATTATAGACTGTTATGTGAGTCTCTTTCACTTCGCTTGCCAGTAAAAATACCGGCAGAAGTAACAGAAATAAACTTTTTTTGATTGATGACATGGTTGCCTCCAAATATTGATTTCATGTATCCTTAATATAATAAATGTCCAACCCGAAATATACATAAATTTCTTTCAATTTATCACGGAGACAAATGGCCTGAAAATAAATTATTAAAAAAAATGACAACTTTTTCTTTCCATAATTAACTAAAGGGTGTGGTTTTAGAAAAAGGAAAAGGAGTTGGTTATGGGTACTAAATTTAAATTCTTATCACTATTGTTAACAGCCGGTTTACTCTTTGGTTTTACCGAGATCAAGTCAATCAAGTGTGATAAAAAAATCAAAGTTGACGGTATTTTAAATGAAGCAATCTGGAAAAGCGCTCCGGAATACAGCGGCATGGAAACCTTCGCGCCGGAAATTGGCAAACCATTGAGCGATGAAACCAGTTTTTACACTGCTTATGATGATGATAATCTTTATTTTGCCATGGAATGTAAAACCCAGGACCCGGATAAAATACAAGCGACACTGACAAAAAGAGATAATATATTCAATGAAGATTATGGTCTGGTGATCATTGACTCTTTTAATGACCGCCAAAACGCCTATTGCTTCATGGTCAATCCCAAAGGTGTACAGGGCGATCTGATCATGAATTCCAACGGCAATGGCGACTCATCCCCTGATTTTGTATGGAATTCGGCTGCACAGATGACACCGGAAGGATATGTGATAGAAATGTCAATTCCTCTGCAAAGTATTCGTTTTAAACCCGGTGAAAAGGTCAGAATGGGCGTTGGGTTTGGCCGGCAGATCACCCGGTCATCTGAAAAAGGATTGTTTCCCGGCCTTGATCCTGAAAAAGGGAGCCTGTTGTCACAACTGACAACCATTGAATATGACAATTTAAAATTTGACCGCAGTGTTGAAGTGTTACCATCAGTGACCAATAATTATAAAATGACCAATGAGCAGGGAAAAATGGTGGAAGATTTCAATCGCTCCAATATCGGCGTCACCGCAAAAGTCGGTATCACACCAACCCTGACACTTGACGGCACCTACAATCCTGACTTCAGCCAGATTGAAGCAGATGCCGGCCAGGTCACCGCAAACCTCCGATCTAATGTTTATTACAGCGAAAAACGTCCTTTTTTCATGGAAGGACACGAACAATATAATTTTGCCGGAACCGGCGGCGGGTCAGCCATCCAGACAGCCGTTCACACCAGGAACATCATCGATCCCATTGGCGGTGTCAAATTATCCGGTAAAGTCGGGGAAAACAATGCCCTGTCAACACTGATCGCGGCTGATGAGTCACCCAAATATTCCGGTGACAGCGCTGACAGGAATGCTTATTTTGGCGTCTTCCGGTATAAACGATTGCTGGAAAATTCAAATTATGTTGGTGGAATGTACGCTTCCCGGTTTTTTGACGGCGGCTATAACCAGGTGGCTGCATTTGATACCAAGTACCGGTTCAAAGGCAAAAACACTATAGAAGGCAACGCCTTTTATTCATTAGCCAAAGAGGGTGAATCCGGTCCTTGCAATCAAACCTATAATACAGACCTTGAATATAATTACAGTGACAAAAAATATTATTTCAATATCGGTTACCATGACATCAGCAAAAATTTTGATTTGGCAACCGGTTTTATTCCCCGGGATGGTGTCAGAACTGTATCCTCGGTGGAAGCGCGTTCTTTTTATTTAGACTCAAAGTGGCTGCAGAAGATCAGACCCAGCAGTTACAATTTTATCCAGTATGATAAATATGATCAGCAAACAGAATACTATGCTAACCTCGCCAATAGTTTCAGTTTTCCCGGCAACACCTTTTTCAACATATATGTACAAACAGGAAATGAATCTTTTGCCGGAAATCTCTATCAAAAACAAGGCTTTGGAATGTTTTTCCGAACACAATTATTAAAACAGCTGGAGTTTTCAATCTCCTATAATGATCAGGGAACTCCCTGGTATGATGAGGATGATCCATTTCAGGCCGATGTCAGCAGAATCTATTCACAGATTGAATTCAAACCCACCAGTTCTTTCAAAACCTCATTCAGAATTGTCCGCGCTCTGTATCACAAACGGTCCACCGGTGAGGAATTGATCGATTACCAGATATATCGCAACAGAACCACTTATCAGATCAATAAATATCTGTTTTTCCGAACAACTGTGGAATACAATGCCTATGAAAAAGAGTTGATGACTGATGTGCTGATGAGTTTTACTTATATTCCCGGCACTGTGGTGCATCTGGGTTATGGTTCACTCTACGACAAAACAGAATTTGAAAACGGTGACTATGTCAATGCCAGAAATTTTATGGAAATGGAACGCGGCCTGTTTGTGAAAGCATCCTATAATTGGCGGTTGTAAAATATTTCAGACTGATAGACGTAAAGAGCCTGCCTTGTAAGAGGTGGGCTTTTTTTGCTTGTGGATTGACATAGTTCGGGAAGTAGACTGAAGCCTACTAATTTTACTTGGTTACAATTCGTTGCGGCTGTCCAAAAAGCTACAATAATTATTAAAATTCAGGGTTGTTTTATATTTCACCGAACAGGACAATAGGAATTGTCCTCT
>CAYYMT010000090.1:0-15367 GCA_964472715.1 uncultured bacterium
TGAAAAACAGAAGACCCAGGCCAATGATTCCCAGTCCCACAACACTCAGCCCCATCACAGAGCCGCTGGAAAATGCAACGCCCAAAGACCTGGACAGACTGCTGCGGGCTGCTTCGGCGGTCCGCACGTTGGCATTGGTGGCGCTGGACATACCGATATATCCCGCCAGGCCGGAACTGATCGCGCCGATGACAAAAGCGACGGCCACGAAACGGATCGGACCACGGTTTAAGATCAGCAATACAATACTGACCGCCAGTACAAAAATTGCCAATACCCTGTATTCACGATTCAAAAACGCCTGCGCACCTTTTTTGATATGCCCGGCGATTTTTTGCATTTCTGCATTTCCCGCACTCATGCGGTTGATCTGATTGTTCTTGACCATAGCAAAGAGCAGCGCCAAAACACCACTGAAGATGCTAATGTATATCCAAATAGTTAAACTCACGCTAATTCCTCCCCTAATTGTTTGTGAGTTACCTGATTGCCATTATACTTTTGCATCAATTGTGTGAATTCTATAAATGCAAAATCTTCCAGCACCGCCAGAGATTGTTCCAATACATCATCAACAATTTTGCTCTCCCGTTTAGTAAATGATTCTAAAACAAACTCCTCGGAGGGTTTTCCTCTGGGCTGGTCTCCTATACCTAATTTTAACCGAAAAAATTCCCGGCTGGAAATTTTTTCAATGATCGATTCAATGCCGCGATGACCACCCGATGATCCGCGTGGCCTCAATCTGATTTTTCCAAGAGCCAGATCAATGTCATCATAGACAATTAGCAATGAATCGGAAGTCAGTTCATATTCCTTCAGAACCTGTCGAACAGCAACACCGCTGTTGTTCATATAACAAAGGGGTTTGACCAGGACAACTTCGGCCTGCTCGCCTGCTTTGTCTTTTATTTTTCCTGTTCCGAACAAATATGAACCTTTCCTCTGATTAATACTTATATCATGAACTTCAGCGAACTTATCAACAGCCATAAACCCAAAATTATGCCGTGTGTCTTCATACTGCGTACCAGGGTTGCCAAGGCCGACTATGATAATTTTTTCTTTCACTGATCAGTTCCGGATTATTCTTCTTTTTCTTCGCCTTCAACGCCTTCTTCGCCTTCAACGCCTTCTTCACCTTCTTCGCCTTCTTCACCTTCCAGAGCTTCTTCCTCTTCTTCAAGAGTAATGAGACCCTTCGGTGCAATGACGGAAACAATTGAGCGTTCCGGGCTGTCAACAAATTCAATTTCATCCATATCCAGGTCTTTGATAGCAATGGAATCACCCATTGCCAGATCAGAAATATCAATAGTGATTTTGTTCGGGATATTGGTGATCAGACATCTGACATCAATATGCCACATGGATTGACTCACCAGACCGCCCTGTTCTTTGACGCCGATCGGTGTACCGACAGTTTCCACTTTGATTCTCAATTCCACCGGTTCTTTTTCATTCACACCAAAGAAATCCACATGAATCGGTTCGTCGGAAACCGGGTGCCACTGTACTTCCTTGATCATGGTTTTGTAAACTTTACCATCAACATCCACATCAAAAATATGGGAATTTTTGCGAATGGCCGCCATCAATTCTTTTTGTTCGATTTTAATTGCTATCGGTTCTTCCTGGTGATAATAATAAACACCGGGAACATACCCGTCTTTTCTCAACTGCTTTGTAAAACTTTTTTTCAAATTTTTACGTATCTCGGCTTTTAATTTCGAAATTGCCATAATACTCTCCTTTATTCTATTCTGTTTTTTTTATATATCAAATAATTTGCTTACAGATTCTTCATTGTGTATTCGATTGATCGCCTGGGCCAGCAGGGGAGCGGCGGAAATAATTTCCAGTTTATCAATACGCTTTGCTTCGGGAATGTTGACGCTGTTGGTCACAATAACCTTGTCGATGGGCGCTTTTTTAAATCTTTCAATACAGGGGCCGGACAACAATCCGTGGGTTGCAACCACTGTCACAGTATCGCAACCTCTGGATTTGATCAGCTCGGCAGTCTGCACCACAGTGCCGCCGGTATCAATCATGTCATCGATGATCAAAGCGTTCTTCACTTTATCATTGCCAATGACATTCATAACCTCCGCCTTGTTTGGCGCGGGCCGTCTTTTATCAATAATGGTTAAGGGTAATTTCAATAATTTTGCGTAAGAGCGGGCGAATTTTATACCACCGATATCCGGCACAACAATGCCGTATTCTTTATCACGGACCAGGTGTTTCAGGCGGTCGATAAAAATCGGTTTCGCGTATAGGTGGTCAAAGGGTATATTTGCAAATCCCTGTATCTGGGTGGAATGCAAATCCATGGTCACAATCCGGTGTGCCCCGGCAGTTACAATGGTATCAATAAATAATCGTGAAGACAAAGGGACGCGGGGCTGGTCTTTGCGGTCCTGACGGGCATAACCATAATAGGGGATTACGGCTGTTATTCGTTTGGCCGAGGCCCGTTTTGCAGCATCGATCATCAGCAATAATTCCAAAAGATTTTCAGCAGGGGGATTTGTTGGCTGCACGATAAACACATCAGCGCCCCTGATATTTTCTTCATATTTCATCCAGATTTCACCATCACTGAAATTTTTAATTTTAATTCCAGCATGACGATATCCTAAAATTTCATTGATCTCTTTTCCTAATTCAGGATTAGAGCGTCCGGAAAATACTCTTACTTTTGTGTACATAATACTCTTGTTTTTGTGGTTAATTGAGGTGGATAAAAAATGCACGGGGACCAGGATTCGAACCTAGATAGACGGCACCAAAAACCGTAGTCCTGCCATTGGACGATCCCCGTATTTTTATCTTCACCTTACGGGAAGGGAAGTAATCGTAGAATAATTCTCAAAATCTCCGGCAGCGTTTTCTGCCTGAGTCTTGTCTTCGAATATTCCAACCATAGTCGATCCGCTACCCGACAAACCGGAATAAAGCGCCTCACGCTTCAAGAGTCTGCTCTTTATCTCTCCGATTTCTGGATATGATTGAAAAACTACTTTTTCAAATTGATTTTCAAACATCTGCCATTGAATAACATTGTTATTCAAAAGACCAGCAAATTTATAGTTATTTTTTTTGTTAGTCAAGGAAAATTTTTTATAAGCCCAGGGGGTTGATATGTGAATACCGGGATTCACCAGCAAAAGCGCATAATCCAGAGGAAAATCCAGGGGCTGAAGGTCTTCTCCCAGGTGATTACCACCCTGGGTTCCGCCCTTTATAAAGAATGGAACATCGCACCCTAAATCCAAACCGATTTTTTCCAGTTCCTTGTCACTGAGTCCAATTTTCCAGGCCTGATTGAGAAATTTCAGCACTGCCGCCGCATTGGAACTACCGCCGCCTAAACCGGCACCCATAAATATTCGTTTTTCCAAATGAACAGAAAATTCACAATCGATTTTCCGCAAGGGTTTCAGTTTGTTGTACGCGGCAATACAAAGATTGTCATCATCCAATGGCAGGCCGGGCATATTAGCGGTAAATTCAGGGGACTGTGATTCCGTGAATATCAGGTCATCATGAAAATCAATCTCCTGAAACAACGTGCTGATGGTGTGATACCCATTATCCAAACGGCCGGTAATTCTCAGCGCCAGGTTGACTTTGGCGTTGGAAATAACTTTATGCTGTTTGGGCTTTGTATTCATCGATGATATGATCAATTCGTTTTATGCAGAGTTCTTTGCCCAGAATATCGGCGATCAGATGTATTTCAGCGCCATGTTCCTGACCGGAAATACCGATTCTTGCGGACATCCATAGATTTTTTCCTTTGACCCCGGTTTCTTTTTGTGCTTTTTTAATTGTATCCACAAAGGCTTTGCCGCTGAAATCTTCAATATTCGCCAATTCCCGGGCCATAAATTTTAATACTGTCAGCATCTCATCATTGAGGGCTTTTTCAGCTTTTTCTTCCAATGGTGGAAACTCCTGAGTAAATATCGCAACTTTTGCCGGAATTTCATCCAGACGTTCAATCCTGGCCTTGAAGAGTTTCAGTATAGCGCTGATCTTATCCGCTTCCAGGCCGGTATCTTTGGGAAAGAAAGGATTCGCCCGCTTTATAAATTCTTCGTCAGAAAGCTCCCTAATATACTGGCCATTCATCCAGTTCAGTTTTTCCACATCAAAGATGGACCCGGATTTACTGACTTTTTTCAGGGAAAATTTTTTGATCAGTTGCTTCATGGTAAATAATTCTTCATCATTCCCCGGATTCCATCCCAGTAATGCCAGGAAATTGATCAGTGCTTCTTTCAGGTATCCCTTTTCCCGGTAATCTTCCACCGAAACATCGCCCTGTCGTTTGGACAATTTGCTTTTGTCGCTGTTGAGCAGCAATGAGAGATGGGCAAATTTCGGGGGCTTCCAGCCAAAGGATTCATAAAGCAGAATATGCTTCGGTGTACTGATCAGCCACTCTTCGCCGCGCACCACATGGGAAATTTTCATATAATGATCATCCACCACATTAGCCAGATGATAGGTGGGAAAACCATCGGATTTCAGTAATACCTGGTCGTCGATTTCTTTTGTGGCAAAAGTGACTTTTCCGCGAACAATATCATAGAAAACCACATCGTGGCTGCGCGGAATTTTCTGACGAACCACATAAGCTTCGCCGGCAGCAATTTTTTGGTCTATCGCCTCTTTGCTTAGGATTCGGCAATGGCCGTCATATCCTGAATTTGGGGATTCCTCTTTCACCTTTGCCAGCCGTTCCGCGCTGCAAAAGCAGGGATAAGCTTCGCCCTTGTCCAGTAATTCCTGTACATGTTTCCGGTAGAGTTCGGTTCGTTCCGACTGCACATAAGGACCATAGTCGCCGCCAAAGCCTTTGCCTTCATCAATTTCCAGACCGGCCCATTGCAATGAGTCAATCAGGTTTTCCACGGCATTTTCCACCTTGCGGTTCTGGTCTGTGTCTTCAATCCGTAAAATAAATTTTCCATTATTTTGTTTTGCAAATAAATAATTGTATAAAGCTGTTCTCAATCCGCCCACATGCAAATAGCCGGTGGGGCTGGGGGCAAAACGTGTTCTTATTTCGCTCAATTTATCTCCTTTTCAAGATTTTACTACTGTTAAAATCACAAAAGCCTGCACACCTTCTCCGCGTCCAAAAGCGGTTAATCCTTCACCGGAAGTCGCCGTAATCCCGACATCCCTCTTGTCAATGCTTAACAGGCCGGCAATGGCTTCTTTCATGGCTTCAATTTTCGGGGAAATCTTTGGCCGTTTGCCTTCTATGGAAATGGATATATTGGATATTTCATAATCCACCAGGTCGTCCATAGCGACTTTCAGATAGTCACGGCTATCGGTAATTCCTTCACGACACATCTTATCGGCAACTTCCCCCAAAATATTCCGGCCGGTAATCCCGGAAACCGCGTTGGTGATGGCATGGAGCACCACATCGGCGTCACTATTGCCTGCAAGCGCCGGCACATCA
Source organism: uncultured bacterium (assembly GCA_964472715.1). Lineage (GTDB taxonomy): Bacteria > Fidelibacterota > UBA2242 > UBA2242 > JAFGTP01 > JAFGTP01. The sequence goes on from CAYYMT010000090.1 coordinate 5,489, forward strand.
TCAAAAATAATCCCACCGATCACACATTGTTTTTCCGTGTGTTCTTCTTCAAAACGGTGGCTGTCCTGTCCGATGGCGGTTTTAATTCGCATAATTTTCCATAATTGCTTTGGCAATTGCCAGGTCTTCTTTAACAGTAATTTTTATATTGCTTTTTCGTCCCGGCAGAACCTGCAGGTCATTACTGATTTGTTCCACCAGCGAGGCCTCATCAGTACCCACAAAACCTTGTTTATCGGCATGAAGGAAGGCCTGCTCCAGCACTTTCCGTTTAAATACCTGGGGCGTTTGCATCTGCCAGACTGTTTTGCGGTCAATGGTTTCAAGGATCCGTGTGCCGGCAACTTTTTTTAATGTATCCGTAGCCGGAACAGCGACAATTACGCCGTCATGATCCATACATTTTTCAATCGCCGCGTTAATGATGTCCGGCTGGATCAATAATCGTACGCCATCATGTGTTAACACGGTGTCGCTTTTGTGGTCAATCGCCGCCAGTCCCTTTTGGACAGATTGCTGACGGGTTGTACCACCGGCAACGATTCTGACAGGTTTTCCGGCTCTGGCAGGAAGAGATTTATTTATCCATTGGGAATCGAGATATTCCGGCGCGATCACCAGAATTATTTCCGAAACCCTGTCGGCTTTTAGAAATTGTGACAAGGTGTGAAATAAAACAGTCCGACCATCCAAAGTCAAAAACTGCTTTGGTATATCAGACCGCATTCTGCTGCCTTTGCCGGCAGCCACTATAATTGCCGAGGCAAATTTCATTTATTTAATCAGCATCGCATCGCCATAGCTAAAAAAGCGATACTTTTCTTTAATCGCTTCTTCGTAGGCTTTTTTGACAAAATCCGGATCAGCAAAAGATGACACCAGCATCAGCAGAGTGGATTGGGGCTGATGAAAATTAGTGATCATGGCATCCACCATTTTAAAATCATAGGGTGGAAAAATAAACTTATCTGTCCAGCCTTTTCGTGGTGTGATCTGAAAGCCGGAAACCGACACGGTTTCCAGGGTACGGACCACGGAAGTTCCCACGGCAACAACCCGCTTACCCCGTTGTTTTGTCTCATTGATCATGATGGCTACATCGGGACTTACTTCATAATATTCCGAATGCATTCGGTGGCGTGACAGGTCTTCCACGGTCACCGGGCTGAAAGTGCCCAGGCTGATATGCAGAACAATACTGGCGACCCTGACGCCTTTGGCTTTTAATTTTTCAATAATTTCGTCGGTAAAATGCAAACCCGCTGTCGGCGCCGCCACCGCGCCCCGTCTTTCGGCGAAGACTGTCTGGTATTTTTCTTTATCTTCTTCAGTGGGTTCCCTGTCAATATAGGGAGGCAATGGGGTCACGCCCATTTCATCAATTGCTTTATATATTTCATCCTGGGTGGCATCTTTAAACCGCACGACTCTGCCGCCGGAAACGGTATTGTCAATAACATCACACTGCAGGTCATCGGTAATATTCAGTTTGTTACCAATTCTGACTTTACGCGCCGGTTTCACCATGACTTCCCACAGATTATCGGATAATTCACGCAATAAAAAGAGTTCCACCTTTGCGTCGGTCCGGTCTTTTACCGCCTGCAATCGGGCCGGATATACTTTGGTCTTGTTGACCACCAGCAGGTCGCCTTTACGCAGATAATCCACAATATCTGTGAATTTTTTATGGTCTATCGATTCCTCTTTACGGTCCAGTACCATCAATCGGGAATCACCCCGTTTTTTGGTAGGATATTTGGCTATTAAATCTTCTGGTAATTCATAATCAAAATCAGAAAGTCTCATATTTGCTTTCTCCTAAAATTAAAACAATGTTGCTTGTTTATTGTTGTTTGTGTTTTCTCTGTTTAAATATTGGTAGGTTTTAAAAGTTGCTTTGCGGCCGCGGGCGGTGCGCTGTAAAAAGCCCTTTTGTATTAAAAAAGGTTCATAAACATCTTCAATAGTTTCGGCATCTTCGCTCAGTGCGACGGCTAAATTGTTCAATCCCACCGGGCCGCCGTCAAATTTATCAATGATTGTTTTTAAAATTTCACGGTCCATATTATCCAGCCCATTGTTGTCAATATCCAGTAATTGCAGGGATTTATCGGCGGTGGCGCGGTCAACGATGCCATTGCCTTTCACCTGGGCATAATCCCGTGTGCGGCGCAAAATTCGATTGGCGATTCGGGGGGTTCCGCGGGAACGGCGGGCAATTTCACCGGCGCCTTCGGATGTCAGTTCAATATTCAATATATCGGCGGACCGCATTAAAATCTGATAAAGGTCTTCTTCGGTATAATAATCCATGCGCAGAATAACGCCAAACCGGTCACGCATCGGGGAGGTCAATCGTCCCAGCCGGGTTGTTGCCCCCAGCAGTGTAAATTTATCAATATTCAGTTGGACACTACGCGCGCTGGGCCCTTTGTCAATTACAATATCAATATTGAAATCTTCCATGGCGGAATAGAGATATTCTTCCACAATGTTATTCAAACGATGGATTTCATCTATAAAAAAGACATCCTTATAAGACAAATTAGTCAGCATTCCGGCCAAATCACCGGCTTTTTCGATAACCGGGCCGGAAGTGGTTTTAATATTCACACCTAATTCCTGAGCCACAATATAGGCCAGCGTTGTTTTTCCGAGCCCCGGAGGGCCGAATAATAAAACATGGTCTAGATGTTCGCCACGCTCTTTGGCGGCCCTGATGTAGATTTCGAGATTATTCACCACATTCTTCTGTCCGACAAATTCTGTCAGGGAAGCGGGACGAATACTTTTTTCCACCTCAACGTCGCCGGGTATTTTATTTGATTCTGTTATATCTGATCGCAATTTGTTTTCTTATTAATAAATTGTTACAGTTATCCAAGTTTGAGAATATAAACAAATATTTATATTTTTCAAATATTGTTTACTTTTTTTTGATAATTTGGCTTCTTTCTTTACCCACTGAGACCACACCGGCTTTCACACCAACAATTTTTTCAATTGTTTCAATATACTTTTGTGTATTTTTTGGCAGTTCTTCCCAGTTTTTAATCGTGCTGATATCGGTTTTCCAGCCGGGCAGGGTAATGTATTCCGGCTCCAGGCCTTCCAGGTTATCTTCCGGGAACTGTCCGTTTTTGTAACCGGTACAGATTTTTATTTCATCAAAAGAATCCAGCACATCCAGTTTGGTCAGGATAATGGATGTGAACCCGTTGATCTGGTTGGTATAGCGGGCAAGTACACCGTCGAACCAACCACAGCGTCTTTTCCGTTTTGTTGTCGCGCCGATTTCGCCGCCAACAGTTTGCAGCCTTTCACCCTCCTTATCAAAAAGTTCGGTGGGAAAAGGGCCGGCCCCCACACGGGTCTGGTAGGCTTTATAAACACCGATCACTTCATCGATTTTTGTCGGACCGATACCCAGGCCTGTGGATATATTACCGGAAACGGTATTGGAACTGGTTACAAATGGATAGGTTCCAAAGTCGATGTCAAGTAAACTACCCTGAGCCCCTTCAACCAAAATATTCTTGCCCTGACCAATCATGTCATTCAGCATGGTTATGGTATCAGCAGCGTAAGCATACATTTTCTCAGCTGCTGCATAAAATCCAACAGCTTTTGTTTCCAGGTCTGTCGCCTGTTCAGAACTAATTAAATTTTCTTCAACACAGTGGTTGATTTTCTGTTGCAATTCAGCTTTTACCCGTGCCATGTTTTTAAGGTCTTTGAACAGAAACCCCTTCCTGGCAACCTTGTCGGTATAGCAGGGGCCAATTCCTTTTTTTGTAGTACCGAGGGCCTTATTTCCCAGTGAAGTTTCCAGGCGGCTGTCTAATTCTTTGTGCAAAGGTGTCACGACATTGGCCAGGTAAGATATATAGAGACGGTCACGAACGGAAAGGCCTTTGTCTTCTACCATATCGATCTCTTCCATCAGCAGCACGGGATCGATCACCATGCCATTGCCCAGTACACAGTTTACTTCGGGCCGCATCACACCGCTGGGTAATTGGTGTAAAATTGTTTCTTCATCCCTGATTAATATTGTATGGCCGGCATTTGCTCCGCCCTGAAACCGTGCGACACAGTGAACATTGTCCGAGAGCATATCTACGATTTTTCCTTTGCCCTCATCACCCCATTGCGCGCCTAGTATTGATACAACTGACATTTATATCACCCTTCTAAAAATATAAAATGCCCCCGAAGTCGGGAGCATTCTACCTGTTAAATCTATTAATTGTAAATTTATCATTTTTGTTTTTGCAGTCTTTTTTCCCACTCAATAATAACCGGTCCGGCAATAAAGATTGAAGAATAGGTGCCCACAATAACACCGATGATCATGGTATAGGCAAAAATCTGGACTTCGCCCTGGGAGAATGCCAATACAATTACAACCACCAATGTCGTCAATGATGTAATGATTGTTCTGGAAATAGTCTGATTGGTACTGTTGTTTACCAGATTGGTTATATCCAGACGTTTATTCTTCTTGCGATTTTCACGAACACGATCGTAAAGTACAATGGTATCATTCAGTGAATAACCGACAATCGTCAAAAAGGCCGCAATCGTCGACACCGATATTTCAAACTGCATAAAGGAAAATATTCCCAAAGTAATCAGCACATCGTGAACCAAAGCCACCACAGCGCCGATTGCAAACCGGAATTCAAACCGGAAAGAAATGTATACAGCAATCCAGAAAATCGCCCATAAAATGGCTTTGACCGCGGTTCTCCGCAGTTCCGCTCCGATTTTCGGGCCGACTTTTTCTGTTTTTAAAATTTCATAGGGATTATCCCTATCCTGAAGTGTTGATTCGACCATTTCCTGGGCATCGCCACTGTGCTCACCAACTCTGATCAGGTATTCATTTTTGTCGCCTAACTGCTGGATCACACTTTTTTCCAATCCCACAGATTCAAGATCCGACCGAATCTCGCTGCTGGAAATATCTTTGTCAAATTTCAACTGAAGGAGTGTTCCGCCGGTAAAATCAATCCCATAGTTCAGGCCTCTCAGACCAAACACGGAAATTAAACTAACAAGAATGAACACTACTGAAATTATTGCTGCTATTTTAGCAAATTTTGTAAAATTTATATGAGTATTTTGTAAAATGCGCATTGTCATATCCCTGTTTTATATACTTAATTTTTCGATTACTTTTCTCTCGGTCCTGTAATTGAACACTGTTCTGGTGAAGAAAACAGCAGTAAAGAAACTGGCCACGACACCCCAGAATAATGTTACTGCAAAACCCTTCACCGGACCGGTACCAAACTGCATCAAAATAAGGGCTGACAAAATCGTTGTCAGGTTCGCATCGAGAATCGTAATAAATGCGCGGCCATAGCCACTATCAATAGCCGATTTTACTGTTTTACCCTTATCCAGTTCTTCCCGGATACGTTCAAAGATCAATACATTATTATCCACCGCAATACCAATCGTCAGGATCAGCCCGGCAATACCCGGCAGGGTCAGAGTTGCGCGGAAGTAAGCCAGCACCGCCATGACCAGAAATAGGTTCAGCAACAAGGCTACGTCAGCTAACAAGCCGGCGCCTTTATAATAAAAAGCCATAAAGATAATTACGATCAGGAAACCGATAATACCGAGTTTTGTACCCAGTACAACCGAATCTTTTCCAAGAGTCGGACCCACTGTCCGTTCTTCCATGGTCCTGATTGGCGCAGGCAATGCACCGGCGCGCAGCACAATGGCAATGTCCTTGGCCTCAGCCAAACTTGAAAAGCCTTCAATCACACTTTGTCCGTTGGGAATTTTTGAATTAATGCGGGGTACCATATAGACTTTGTTATCCAGCACAATAGACAGTCGTTCACCGATATTGGCGCCGGTCAGACGTGAAAATTTGCGGGCGCCTTCATTATTCAATGTAAAATTGATAATCGGCTGTCCGGAATTTTGTCCCGATCCAAGGGTCGCACTGGCTTTTACAATATATTTTCCCTGCAATCCGGCTTCTTTTTCCAAATGATAGAGATTATAAAAATTCCTTGATCCGCCTTCGTCCAGGGTTCTGGTAATGGGCTTTGCGCCCCACAATAATTGTGAGTTAAAAGGCAGTAATTTGACAACGTTGGAGTCTGCCAGAATTTTCCTGACCGCGTACACATTTTCTTCCGGCACGACAATCATCTCACCCATAAATCGCAACAGGGATGAAAAGGGTTTTTCCTGGTAAAGGGATTCATCCACCAGTAAATCTCCGTCTTCGCTGGTATCTTGCTCTTCTCTTTGAGTGCCCAGCAGTTCGTCGATTTTTACAGATTTATTTTTGGCTTCGTTAATGGCAACAGTTGTGTCGGATTCCTCAACCGTGGAATCGGTTTCCCCAACGGTTGTATCAACTTTTGCCAAATCAATATTACCGGTTTTCAAATAGTCATCAACTGATTCGATAAAGGCCTGGGTTACCTGCGGGTCCTTCATCAGGATCAGTTCCAGCAGGGCTGTCTTCTGAATCAGCTGTTTCGCTCTTTCCGGGTCTTCGACGCCGGCTAACTGAACGATAATCCGGTATTGTCCCGATTTCTGGATATTGGGTTCCGAAACACCGTATTGATCCACACGATTCCGGATCACCGCCATAGCCCGGTTGGTGGCATCCTTTGCTTCATCTCTCAATTCGCTGATGATTTTGTCATTTTCAAAACCGAGTTCACTATAATGCCTTACCAGTTTTATGTTATTTTTTGCGACCTGTTCAGCGAAAACATCAACAAAATCACGATCCGTTGCTTCGCTTTCTTTTCTGGCAGTTTCTATTGTTGCTTCAAAATCATTGGTTTTATTCGTCGCCAATGAGAGAAACAGTTTGGGAACATCAACTTCCATTACAACATGAATACCGCCCTGAAGATCCAGACCTAAATGCAGAATTTTTTCTTTAATTGCAGCCAATTCGCCACTTTCACGCAGAGATTCCTTTTTTTCTTCTGATAAGAAATGGTATGCTCCGCTCCAATAGAGTGAATATGCCGCCAGCACTAAAATAATTCCAATAATTACAAACCGAATACTTGTCTTTTTAAACATTAAAAACCACCTCAAATAGTATTAAAGTTAATACACTAAAAAGCCGTAGAATTTAAACGCCATCGTACAATAAAGTCAACGAAAACATTTTAAAATGTTGATATAGTGCAATTTTCATTTATTTTTTCAGTCATTTATCCTCACAAAAGCACGGGCAACCTCGTGACTTCCGGCAGTTACGACGATTGGATAAATTTTACCTTCTCCGTAAAGTGAGTATTTTTTCCAGTACAAATCCAGGGTGTTTACTAAATGGCCCCTGTCCTCGCCGGGATTGGACCCGTGATCCGGCGGAACAAATCCTTTTAAATTGACCTGGTATTGAGAACTTTTACCATTTCTTAATAAAATATCTATGATTGTAAAACGGTCACCACGGCTGACATCAAGATACTCATCCGCCAGAACCACTTTTTCATTTCCATTTACCGAAAATAAAAAAGCGAAGCGGTCATTGTTATCACCCGATACGGTGACAGTTATTTTACCGATGACATCACTGTCCTTGCGCACCAATATCACATTATCATTGGTAATGGTCACAGGTTTATTGATATCATGATCACTTCCCCAGCCCAGAACGTCGCAACTCAATCCCCGTTCACAATTGGCAATAATTTCATTCACCACCAGTTTATCCCCTTTATTCAGAATCAAATTTTCGCCGTCCTTTAATACTTTTCGCTGCTGATCGACAGTGACGATAAGGTATTTAAGGGCCGGTTTTTGGGTAATGATTGCCGGGTGTTCGGGATTGACATCAAAATATTCCATAAACTCATTGATCGCATAGTTGTGATAGAGAATCTTTTCCTCAAGAGTGTTCAGATTTTTGGAGCTTTCAATGCCAAAAGCCGGAATACCGTATTCTGTCAGGGCATAATAGGTTGCCGAGGCTTTCATCTCCAGAAAATCAGAGGTTTTTTCAAAGGTCTTTGTGTTCATAAAATGTAATTTATGTTTGGGATTCCTGATTTTTTGATTGATCTTTTTCAGCACTGTGCGGGCGATTTTTTCCAGGCGAAGGGTGTCCCTGCCATTAAAATAAGTGGATGCGTCGGCAATAACGGATTGGCCGAAGCGATTGGGATTGCGTCCGGGGCCGATATAAGTATCACTGTAAAATCCCCAGCCATCATGGAGATTCAAAAAGAGGTCGGCTTCACCCATGTAGCGCTTGATGATTTCAACGATTTTGCCTTCTGTGTCTGATACCGGTGCTTTTTTAAATTTGCGGTTCATATCGCCGTTGATTCCGCGATTATTATTAATGATGGAATGGAAATTTGCCCGGGGTATCACAATCAGATTTCCCTTTTCCAGCACAATATTGGGATAAAGGTCTGCCGATAAAAATCCACCCGGTTCATCTCCCTGAATGCCTCCCAGAATAAATATGGTATTGCCGTCATTGCGGCCATAGAGGCGGTAGACATTTAATTCGTTTTCTGTATCTTCAAAATAAACATTGTGAACCATGGAAGGCCGTTTCGGTTCATCACTGAACAAAAGGGCCGTAACTAACAGCACAAAAATCAATATCTTTGATTTCATCGCAGCGCCCTCCATAATTCATTGATGATTTTAAAACCACCGTCATCCTGTTTTTCAATTACCATTGTTTTTATACCGTAATCCTTGTAATTGTCAGCAGTATAGCGCTGGTGAAATCTGACAATCCACTGGTCTTCTTTCATACTGTAATTATTAACATTGGAGATTTTTACATTGATTGTATTGATATTTGTAAATTTATCCTTTTTGTCCTGGTACCACCAGTCACGGTTGCGACCTTCGGATTCAAAATTCTCATCATAAAAACGAATATACTGATCGGCATCAACAGTTTCCCAGGCTTTTTCCCAATTATCCAGAAATTCGGTAATCTCATCAATCGTGTTGATCCGTTGTCCGGTGCGATGAAAGTCTTCTTTTACGATTTTCAGACCGGCATCCTCATTAACAATAGTCAATGTTTTTTCACCAACGCTGGTAAACCGTGGCGAAATATAGGTTTGCTGAAAGTGGGCGTGGGCCTCTTTTTTGGAAATAATAAAAGAAATTGAGTCCAGTTTCACTTGTTTCCATTTGTAAATTTTTTCCAGCTGTTGTTTACGGTTTTTAAAAGCCTGGAAGGAGCGTCCGTTTTCCCGGAATTTTTGCGAATATTTAGAAAAATAGCTTTCCAGATCGCCATTGCTCCAGCTGATTGCCCAGTTGTCAACAAATTGTCTGAGTTTATCGCGGTATTTCATAACAGCGAGTGAATCCTTGTCAAGACTATCAAGGACGACGATTTGGGTTTGATTGATGGTGACATATTTGGCCAGGTCAAGAATGTGACTGTTTTCAAGTGAGATGCACCCCTCTGTCTGCCGGTCTTTGATTTGTTCGTTACGGCCGTGAATCCAAATATTGGACCCGTTCCGATTGTTGAGCCGGTCGACATAATTTGGATAATTCAGCACGAATGCCAGGGGACCGTATTTATCCGGCAGGCGATTGCCATTTAATTTTCGAATGATTGTATAGATGCCTTCCGGTGTTTTCAGATCGCCTTCTTTTTCTTTGTCTCCTGATATCCGCCCGGTAGTGACACGGAATTCATCGATCTCATTGATCTGATGATCATGATTTTCTGCAAAAACATATAATTTCTGCTGCTTTTTATCCACAATCAAAATGGTATCAATCGCACCCGAAAGATTGTAAAAGTAATTTTTGTAGAGGCTGGCGTCGGCCAAACCAAAATAAATTATCAGAATTAACAAAAGTTTCTTCAACATATCCTCATTC
>CAYYMT010000090.1:15377-15620 GCA_964472715.1 uncultured bacterium
AAAAAACAAAACTAAATAAACATTGATTGTATTACAAAAATTATATATAATTCAAAATAAATAAAAGCAAAACTTATTTTTATATAAAGGAATATCACATTTGGGCGCCCAGTTTCGGGTAAACAGGCAATCTAAAAAGTATTTTGAAAAATGCCTTCTGTCGGTTTTAGAAAAATCTGAGGCGGGTTATCAATGTTTTTCAAATGAATCATTGATATTCTACTCTTATAAAAAGTAAATTAA
>CAYYMT010000091.1:0-15154 GCA_964472715.1 uncultured bacterium
TGGTACTACGATGGTGAGTGGGTAGATTACGGCTTAGATAAGGACAGCGTACAGGTGCGCACCTTCTATGAGATTGTGGTTATAGGGGAATAGATGGCCGGTAGACCAAAGAAGTACACAGATGAATACCTCGGCGAGCTTCTTGAGTCGCTTGAGGACTATATCTCCAATACAGATATACCCATTCTTAAAGAGTGGTGTGTATCTGTCGGTGTTCCATCAAAGCACGTTTATGACTTTGATATATTATCGGACTCTATAAAGGTTTTGATAGACAAGAAGGAAGCGAACCTTGAGCGCAAGGGCTTGCAGGGCGAGATTGACAAGGCCATGGCTATCTTCAGCCTCAAGCAGCTCGGTTGGAGCGATAAGCAACAGGTAGAGCACAGCGGAGACGCTGGGTTCATTCGCGTTGTAATGCCCGATGGGAATTGATTTTCACCCGCTTCCGGCGCAAGCCAAGTTCCTTTCGAGTGAGGCCAAGTACCCGGCGTTCATAGCTGGGCTGGGATCAGGGAAGACCACGGTGGGGGCTATCAAGTCTCTACTCATGGCGCAACACGGCGATGGGATGGTGGTGGCCCCTACATACCCCATGCTGAGGGATGCTACACAGCATACCCTATTCGGTCTGTTGAGAGAGGCGGGTGTTGAGTTTGCCTTCAACAAGAACGAGCAAGAGGGGCATATCGGCGGCCACCGTGTTCTGTTTCGCACCGGGGACAATCCAGACCGACTGCGCGGGCCTAATCTTACGTGGGCGTGGGTGGATGAGCCCGCGATGCAGAAACCGGCGGTGTGGGATATCATACTCGGGCGGTTGCGGGTTGGTAAGCCGTCAGCGTGGATCACGGGGACGCCCTCCGGGTTTAATTGGGTATACGAACGGTGGACCGGGGATGATAAGAACTACGAGCTAATCAATGCCTCAACGCTTGAGAACGTCCATCTACCGGCTGAGTACATAGCCGACCTTGAGGCAAGCTATAGCGGCGAGTTTGCACAGCAAGAGCTACACGGTCAGTTCGTAGCCTTTGAGGGGCTGATATACAACGAGTTCCGCCGTGGGGTACATACGTTCACCCATGATATACCCGAAGATTGGGCGCGTGTTCGTGCTATCGACTTTGGGTATACGAATCCTTTCGTTGCTCTGTGGGGCGCTATAGATGAGGACGGGCGGTTGTACATCTATGATGAGCATTACCAGAGACGAGAGCTGATAGAGCACCACGCTGACCAGATACTCTCGCGCGGGCCGGTGGAGTGGACGGTTGCAGACCACGACGCCCAAGACAACGCAGAACTAAGGCGGTATGACATTACCACCATCAAGGCGAAGAAAGACGTTCTATCAGGTATCCAGAAGGTAAAGGGGCGGTTGATAGTGCAACAGGATGGTAAGCCGCGGCTCTATATACATGAGCGGTGTACAAACCTGTTGAAAGAGTTGGGCATCTACCGGTGGAAAGATGGCAAAGAAGAGCCGGTGAAGGAGAGTGATCACGCAATGGACGCACTACGATACATGGTGATGCAGCTTGATGGCGCGATTGCTCCGAGTATTTCGATACTATGAAGCTGAAAAACCTACTTATAAACAACACAAAGGGCGTCAGCGACACGTACTTTGATTTGCGCTCTCCACCGGTTGGGTTCCTGAAGGGAGCCGAGGGCGGGAGCTTGCAGAACGAGTACAAGCAACTGCCCATTATCTATTCTGTGATCAACGCGATAAGCAAGCGCGTGTCTTCGGTGCCGGTGAAGTTCTACCGGGCGGGTACAGATACAGAGGTATCACACCCGGTGATTGACAGGCTCATGCAACCCACTGGTACGTTGACGTGGCCACAGTTCTTACAGACATGGGTGATACTTCGGGAGCTTCGCGGGCAGGTGCTGATACATATCTCAGAAGAGATGAGCACCGGCGTACCTGACTACCTGAAGCCCATCCAGCCCGACAAGTACAAACCATGGCACGACCAGCGCGACTGGCGGGGGTGGACGATATCGGGAAAGAACGTAGAGAAGGAGCAGACGATATACGACCGGTATGTAAACCCGTGGAGTGATATCGAGGGCCTTTCTCCGTTGAACGCCGCCCGGCTCTCCAATGAGACAGAGTGGAGCGCGAGGCAGTTTAATAAGCGGTTCTTCGATAACGACGCAACGCCGGGCGGATACTTCCGCGCCCCCTCGGGGCTGACAGAGCGACAGCGGCAAGCGTTGAAGCACGACATGATAGAATCCCGCAAGGGAGCACAGAACGCCCATCAGTGGGTGTTGCTTGAGGGTGATGCCGAGATTGCGCAGATAGGGCTCTCACAGAGGGATGCTCAGTTTGTCGAGCAGTTCAACCTTACGCTGCACGATATCTGCGCGGTGTACGGTGTTGACCCGGCCATCATCGGGTTTGAGAAGGAGAGCAAGTACGCGAGCGCGAAAGAGGCCCGTAAGTACATGTGGACTGATGTTGTGATTCCGTATCTGCACAACATTGAGGCGGTGCTAAACAATCAGCTGTTGGGTGAATACGGTGTGCAGATGTCCTTTGACACCTCACAGATAGACGCGCTACAGAGCAACTACACTGAAACGGTACTTGCCGCCGAGAAGTTGTATAAGATGGGCGTTCCGTTCAACATGATCAATGAACGCTTGGGGCTTGGCTTTGATGAGATACCGGGCGGGGATGAGCCGAAACCAGTAGCCGGGCCGGTGATGTTCATTGAAGAGCCTGAGCAGAGGAAAGAGTACCTTGTCGGCCCTGACCAGAAGGAAGGGGCTTTAGACGTTGGAGAGATTACGCGGGCGGTCAATCATATCAAGTGGAAGAATGCCACCGGTGAGGTAGCAACGCTTCGCAGTAAATTAGAGAAAAAGTTAAAGAACTACTTCAGACAGGTACAGCGTAGACTGAGGGAGAAGCTACCCGAGAGCAAAGGCATCAGTAAGGACATCACCATAACGGTTGATGACATAGACGATGCTGTGGAGACGCGCGAGGTTGCCTCTATCATCATGCAATTCCTCACTGAGGCCGGGGTGGTTGGGTGGAGTCAGATTACAGGCGTATCGAGAGACTTCGATAACCCACCCCAGGCGGTGCTCGAACTTGTCTCCCAGCGGGCCGGGATGGTGAAAGAGATCACCGATAACGCACGGAAAGAGATACGCAACATTGTAGGCGATGCTATAGAGCAGGGGTTGAGCGAAGAGCAGACCATCAGGGAGCTGCGGTCACGACTGGACCACTCGATTGATAATCTACAAAGCCGGGCGCGTTCTATTGCCAGAACCGAGGTACACACCGCCCACAGCGAGGCCCGGCATAGAGCAATGGATGAGACAGTGCCTGTGGCAAAGCGGTGGATAGCAGCGCCCGATGCGAGGGATTCACACTTAGCCTGTGAGAGTCAGGGCGTGGTTGAGTGGGGCGACACGTTCGCCAATGGCCTACAGTACCCGCTTGAGCCCGGCGGCCCTCCCGGAGAGGTTATCAACTGCCGGTGTATCCTTGAGCCAATTTATGAAGGTGAACTATGAGCACACTAAAGGCACAGTACGACGCGAAAGCAACGCGCATCATTGCTACCACCAATGACGTAGACAGGGATGGTGAGGTTGTTGACCCGCGAGGGGTGAAGAACTTTGATCAGTTCATGAAGACCAACCCGGTCATTCTGTGGCAACACAGGCGCAATGAAGCCCCGGTTGGTAAGGCCGTCGGCGGGCGTGTTGGTGAAGACAGGATAGAGCTCGATGTTGAGTGGGCCCCCACCCCGATGGGTCAAGAGGTGAAGAGCCTCTACGATAACGGGTTCATGTCTTCTTTCTCCATAGGGTTTATCCCGAGGAAGAGCGAGGACAGGAAGGGGCAGTTTACGTGGAGTGAGTGGGAACTATTGGAAGTTAGCGCGGTGAGTATCCCCGCTAACCCTATGGCAAACGTGATTAGAAGCGCGGAGTCTAACGGGTTGAATGTGTCAGCCTTGAAGAGCTACATGGGTGAAGACGTAGAGAGCCGAGAGGCTAAAGAGTCTAACCCGGAAGCTGAAAGACAAGACACGTTCCTCAAAGACGAGCGCAGAATAAAGGAGAATACTATGTCTGATGAGAAGACTATTGATGTTGAGGCTATCCGCAAGGAATCCGCAGAGCAGGCCCGCAAGGAGATCGAGCGGGAGCAGGAAGAGAAGGCCGAGCGCGAGCGCGTAGAGGCCATGGAGAAGGAGCTGAAGCAGCTGAAGGAAAAGGCCGCCGAGGATGTCCGAAATAAGGCCGTTGAGCCTGACGTGAAGGTGAAGGGCGGTTCGGATGACTCGCGTATCGTGAGTGCTCACCGTAAGTTCGCTGAGATTCAGGGGCGCAAGGGTAACCCGCAGGCTGCAAAGCTCGCCGAGCAGGACAGCACTAAGGACCTCCTGAAGGCCTTTGATGACATGCAGAAGGCGGCAATGTCGAACTCTTCGCCGATCCAAAAGGATATGACGAACACCGATGCAAACGGTGGATACCTCAATCCCATCATCACGCATGACCTCATGGCGTATGCACGGCTGAACAGTGTTGCACTTCGCCGGGCGAATGTTGTGCAGATGCAGACTGACTATGAGCGTATTCCGACTGAGAACGCAAAGGTTTCTCTTGGGTACACCGATGAGACCGCAGAGGCAGCGGAGACTTCGGCGACCTTCAGCGTTGCAGAGCTGACCGCTAAGGACCTCGACGGGTATGCAGATGTGGCGATGCATCTTGAGATGGACTCTCAGACCCCGATCGCCGCGCTGTTGCTCGACCAGTTCACCGAGGCCTACGGTCAGGCTATTGACTCGGCAGTGTTCGCCGGAGAAGGCGACCCGGTATCTGGCATCTTCCTCGGCTACGGTAAGAGCGAAGAGTTTGACTCTGGCTCTACTTCCTTCAGCGAAGTGCTTGCGGGCAACGTGATCAACGCCATTGGCAAGATCAACCGGGCTGACCGCCGTAATGCTGCATGGTTCGCTGGACGAACTGCGCTGTGGACGTACCTCTACAACCTTGAGGACTCCAACCGTCGCAAGTACTTCATTCCTGATATGTCTGGTACCGCTGCGGGTACGTTCCTTGGCTATCCTGTTGAGGAGATCGAGGACGCCCCAGCTGATGCGGCGGGCGCTGCAATGGCGGTGTTCGGGGACCTTGAGGGAATGGTGGTCGGTACTCGGCTGCCGAACCTGACGCTCTTCCGGGACCCCTACAGCCTTAGTGCCCAGCACTATGTGCGGTACGTGTTCTGGACTCGGGTTGCGTTTGCGAACGCTCTGCCGAACAAGTTTGTTGGTGTGGTTACCGCTGGTAGCTAATCATAGGGCATAGGGTGGGGGCTTCGGCCCCCGCCCGCCTTGCCCGTTACAAGGAGGGGCGATGGAGATTTGTTGGACCGCAAACTACAACATGCGAGGCAACGGCTACGGCTATACGATGCATCAGAAGAACCTTAAGGCGGCGCTTGAGCGGGCCGGGGTTGTTATGTCTGAGGATGCTGATGTTGCGGTTCACATTACCACGCCCCCGTCTTTTAAGCCATTAGAGGGGAAGTTCAATGTCTTATACACCATGTATGAGATGGCTCGACTTCCCGATGAATGGCCGGAGAAGTTACATGGTGCTGATATGTTGGTGGTTCCAAACCATCATAACAAGCACCTCTTTGCCCAGTCCTACAGCGGACCCATAGAGGTTGTGTGGGAAGGGGTGAAGCCTGAGAAGTTTGAGCTTCGCAAGCGAGAGAGAAACGGTGAGCCGTTTCGCTTCCTTTGGGTCGGGGCGAGTAACCCCCGTAAGGGATATGAGCATATCTGTGTGGGGTGGGAGAAGTTCTTAAAGGACTATCCCGACATCAGGGATGATGTAGAGTTATACCTGAAGACCACGCAGCCCGACACCGAGAAGCGGTACTACCGTATCCCAGAAGCGCGGACCATCTTTGATAACAGGGATATAGAGCTTTACGAGCTGATAGGGCTGTATCACTCAGCTCATGCGTTTGTGTTCCCTTCGATGGGCGAGGGCTGGGGGCTGACGCTGCATGAGGCGATGGCAACCGGGCTTCCTGCTCTGTATACCAACTGGTCGGCAATGCGTGATTGGGTGCCTCACAAGTACGCTTATGAGATCAAGCACGGAATGAAAACCATTGATGCGATGAAGCGCAGGGACAACGGAGAGAGCTATGTCTACCATTCTGCTCCGGCGGCTAATCCCGACATTACTCACATGGTACGCAAGATGCGCATTGTCTACGGCAGGCAGAAGGAAGCGTTTGAGAATGGATACAAGGCAGGGGAGATAGTACGCGGGATTACGTGGGATAGATCGGCGCGGGAGTTCTTGGACAAGGTTACTCCGTATGTAACCGGGAGGGTTGCGGCTTGAGGTTGAGTTTAGGATGTGGAGAGATACGCCACGACAACACCATTCATGTTGATATCAACGACCGGGCGAACCCGGACGTGGTGCACGACCTCGATGTGATCCCGTGGCCGTTTGAGGATGGTGAGTTCTCTGAGGTGATAGCAGAGGACGTGGTGGAGCACATGGATAGCGTGGTTGCCATGGTGCAAGAGGCGTGGCGAGTGCTTGAACCGGGCGGGGTTCTCAAGATTAGAACGCCACACTTCAATCACATTAACTCATGGATTGACCCTACGCACAAATGGCACCTGACAGAGCATAGCTTTGACTACTTCGACCCGGACACGTTCCTCGGCGGGAAGTACAGCTATGAGTATGCCACAAAGTTCAAGATTGAAGAGAAGACAATCGGCGGGGGTAACATCCATATCAGCATGAGGAAAACAGATGGCAAGTAGCTACCTCACCGCAGACAAGGTAAAGAACGCTGTACCAGACGGTACGCCCGCCGAGAACTTCTTTGTTGTTGTCTATGACGGAGACAATGAGGATACCTACGGGGCAGATGCCCGATTACTTGAGTTTGATATTCATTACCAGATAGACGCCGGGGGCAGTGTCGGGGAGTTCTCTAAATGACCTACACAAGCGAATACTTCGTAGTAGACCTCTCCGAGGCAAAGACCTACTTAGGCATAGACGATGCCGATCAGGATGATGTACTCGGGTTCCTCATGCAGGCTGTTACAGAACTGTTTGAGACAAACACGGGCCGGGTGATTGCCGCGCGGGATATCACGGAGGTGTATGATGGGAACGGGTCTGACAGCCTGTACCTCAATACCTATCCCGTGAACTCAACCAACGAGACAATAGATGTACGGCTCGATGGTAACTATGACTTTGACGCACAGACGCAGATACCGGCGGCGTCTCTTTTCGTAGACGGTGAGATGGGCCGGGTGCTGTATGTCGGCGGTCGGTTCTGGCGAAAGTACGGAGTACAGGTTACTTACAACGGGGGCTATACCACCATTCCACATGACCTGAAGATGGCGGCGCTTCACATGCTCTCCCATCTTTATCAGGTGAGAAACGAGAGCCACGAGGGGATGACTGCCTACTCTCGCGGTGATGTATCGTTGACCTATGCTGAAGACCTTCCCCCGATGGTGGGGCGGGTGCTACAGAGGTACAGGCGCTATGGTTGAGTACACACTTGAGATTGACGAGGGATCAGAAGATGTCATCAAGCGGCTGAAAGATAAGCTTCCAGAGCTTGAGAAGCTGATTCTTCAGAGATTCAGCAAGCGTATTGAATCGAGGGTATCGGTTGACCTCAAGCGGGGCCGGTGGGGGATTCTCTCCGGCGGCAACGGACGGACCGGGCGGCTTGCTAATAGCGTGTGGAGTGACACCGCGGGTAGTGAGTACGCAGAGGTAGGCGCAGGTTCTAATGTGAACTACGCGGCGGTGCATGAGTTCGGCTTTGCCGGTGTGGTACAGGTGAGGGCGCATACGCGCTCTAAGGTGTTTGGGAGAGACGCGAAGAATGGGCCCTTTACTGTACCGGCTCATTCCCGTCGGGTGAACATACCCGGCAAGCACTACACCCGTAAGAGCATAGAGGACTTCTTCCGTTCGGGTTTGAGTGACCGGATAGCATCGGGCGCGTTTGAAGCGTGGAAGCGTAGGTACTTATGAGTTACGACAGCACCATTGAAGACCTTGTTTCAAACGTTGAGAGCTTTATCAGGGACAACGTGGGGACCTATGTCACCGGGGTGAACGATGCGAAGTCTGACGGGGTGAGCCTGAGGGCTATTCGTGAGGTTGAGGTATCAGACACCGACCCATACACCGCGAAGACCTATCCTCGTATTCAGTTGTTCGTTGAGAACCTGAACATTGAACACATCGCGGCGGGGTGGGCTAACGCAACCATGACATTCATTGCAGTGGTTGCGATGAATGAGAAGAGTAATGAACGCAAGCGACTGCTACGGTATACAGAAGCATTCCGGCAGACGCTGCGTGACTATAGAGACACTGTGAGCAGCTTTGACGTTGACACCGCTGGGATGACGATTACCTACTACCCGACGAGTGACAACGGGATATCTGTTGCTACGGTAGCATTCAACGTTATGCAGGAAATACCTACTTAAAGGAAAGGAGCCAATATGGGTGTAATAAGCGGAAACAACGCTACACTACAAGCAGGCGCACAGAGCAATTGGAGTACCGCTGTTGCGCCTACGTTGCAAGTGGAGTTCACCTCCGAGAGTCTGAACTACATGCCGATGTACATGGAGTCAGACGCTCTCACCGGAGCGCGAACAACCGACAGGATGGACATATCGGGGATCAAGACCGAGGGCGGGTTTGACATCATTGTCAACCCTGACAACATCGGTCTGTTCCTCGCGGCGCTGATGGGGGCTGAAGCTGACGCTGACGCTGTTGATGGCTCGGCGGTGTATGACCATGTGTTTACCCCGATGAGCGCGAACGTCTCTTCGAGTCTCCCGAAGCTGACTATTGTGGTTGACCGCATAGTCGGTGTAGTTGGCTACACTGGGGTTAAGCTCGACAGCATGTCTTTGAGCGCACAGACGCAAGACTATCTGAGGGCGAGTTTCACAAGCCGGGGGTATGATGAAGAGTCTGACGCGCTCAATAGCGGACTGTCGGCGAGCACGAAGAGACCGTTCCAGTTCGTTGATGGTAGTCTACAGATAGACAGTTCAGACTATGCCGATGTCACGTCATTCACGCTCGATTACTCGAACAACCTTGAGAACGATTTGTTCACGCTGAACGGCTCGAACAAGATGCAAGAGATAGAGCCACAGAAGCGGGATATAACGCTCAGCCTTGATACGCTCTACTCATCGGCCACCGACACCACGAGAACAAACAAGTTCAAAGGCGGGGCTACTGCGAGTCTGACACTGACGTTTACCTCTACTGAGGACGTGTTGACCGGCAAGCCGTACACACTGACCATCGAGGCACCCAACTGTTACATAACAGAGGCCAACCCGAATGTAGGCGGTCCTGATAGGATCACCATGAGTATGTCAATGCGGGCGGTTGAGACGGGCGGGGAGTCGCCGATTACTATAACGCTCCGTGACGGGCGTGATAGCAAGTATATCACCTAAGAGGTAAGACAAGACCCGTGAGGCGCGTGTGAGCAATCCTCGCGGCTCTCACGGGGTATTTCGTGGCATTAAGGAGGGAACCATGCCAGCACTGTTGAATGATCTAAAGACAAAGGGCTACTTCAAGACCCGAATCTATCCGGCTGACGCATTCAATGATGAACCAGAACTCGCCGAGGCGTGGGAAGGTTTGTATGTGGATGTCCGGGAGCTGACCGGGCAAGAGTCTGCGGCCATGACTCAGGACACGAGCAAGTTCTTCGAGCAACTGCCCACCCTGATAGTTGAGCACAACTTCTACCGCGAGAAGGACAAGATGGCGAGCAAGGAAGAGGTGGCCGACGCGCTGACCTCAAGTTCTACTGTAGCGGTGCACGTTATGACTGAGTGGGCCAATAGCCTCCCTTTAGCCAAGCGGAGCGCCAAGAACTCCGGGAAGTAGCAAAGGACCTGATAAACGGCGGGCGCGTTTCTTCGTGGAATCAAGAGTATGCGAAGAAATGGAGCCCGCTTGTCAGGGCTTCGGTAGTGTCCATGGACCGAGAGTCGGCGGGGTTGATCGCGCTCCCATACTCCGGCGGGTTCTTGGAGCAACCGGCGAGGACAATGCAAGCGGTGGAAGTAGTTCAAGTGGTATTCGCTGACCGGCTGAGAGCTGAGTTCGAGAAACAAAGGAAGAAAGCCCGTGGCTCGAAATGAGTTTAGTTACAAGATAAAGGCCAAGGATGAATCAAAAAGGGCCACACAATCAGCCTCTCGCAACATGGAGGACATGGAGAGTTCTGCCAAGAAGGTAGGCGATACTCTCAAGAAAGCCTTTACTGTTGGCGCTATCATTGCCGTTGGTGCGAAGATCAAGGACGTTGGGCGCGAGCTTGTACAGGCATACGCGGCCCAAGAGCGGGCAGAGCGTCAGCTTGCGGCGGCTGCTTCCAATAACCCATACCTCAACGAAGGGTCTGTAAGACGGCTTGAGCGGTTCGCCTCTGAACTCCAACAGGTGACAACCGTAGGCGATGAGGTAACTATCTCGTTCGCTGGTATGCTCGCCTCGTTCGGTAGGACTGAAGAAGAGATACAAGCTGTTATAAGCGCGGCGGCTGACCTCTCAGCGGCCACCGGGATGAGTCTTGATTCTGCGGTCCGCAACCTCAACAAAACCTTTGGTGGTCTGTCGGGAGAGCTTGGCGAGTTGATCCCGGAGGTGAAGGACCTCACCGAAGAGCAACTGAGGGCGGGTGAAGCTGTTGAGCTAATCGCTGGGCAGTTTGACGGGCTCGCTGAGCAGATGACTCAATCTGTAGACGGGTCAATCTCACAGTTCAACAATGCGTTTGGTGACCTCAAAGAGAATCTTGGATCACTTGTCAGTGGTGCTTTGATGCCACTACGTGAAGAGCTGACAAAGGGTATCACGGCGTGGAACAACTACTTTGCAGCAGCAAACGATGTGGAGCTATTGGCTCAGCTGACCGCAGCGCTTCGAGGGGGAACCATATCTTCCGGTCAAGCGCAGACCGGCCTCGCGACCGCAGAGAGTTCCCTTGGGTATGTCAACAACCAGATAGAAGAGCTTGAGGACAAACTTGAAAACTGGGGGATTGGTGACTTCCTCGGCGGCGGTGGTCTTGGATCACGCAGGGCGGCAGAGGAAAACCTTGAACGGCTTCGGCAGCAACAGGAAACGCTCGCCGGGGTACTTGAAGAGTTCCGGGCTGCGGTTGCCGCGATACCAGAGCAAGAGACGCGATTACCGGGGCAGACCGGGGGCGGTGGCCCGGCTGGTGAAGCTGCGGCTGGACTAAAGGACTTCAACGACAAACTGAAGCTCATCAACGACAAACTGAAGCTCATCAACGGCAAGATGAAAGACACCACGTCTACCGTTGAGCAGTTCGGACAGGCGTTTACCGAGACAGACGCGGGCATGGCTTCCGGCGGGGCCGGGGGCGGCAAAGACCTTGACAAGGAAATGGCCAAGGCAAAGAGCGCCCTTGATCGACAAGACCCCAAGTCACCCACCGGGATAGACCTTAGTGGCGTCCTCGGTCCGTTGATGGAGTTCGGGTCTCAGATCAGCTCTGTTGCCGCAATACTCGACCCGTTGAAGGTTGTGTTTGACGGGATGCTTTCTGTAATCGGCCCGGCGCTTAACGAGGCTCTCGCTCCCCTGATTGGTGTTTTCTTCACCATGGGTGAACTGCTCGGGAAGATACTTGTTCCAGTGTTCGACATAGTTGGCCGGGCGGCTCAGGCTTTGGCAACGGTGTTCGTGTGGCTGTACAACAATGTATTCAGGCACATAGGGAACGTTATTATCAAGTTTTTCGGCGGTGTGTTCAACACGATAATTGGCGCAATCAACATATTCATCAGCGCCATAAACGCTCTGCTTGGCTTTGCCGGTGTGAACATCGGGAAGCTCAAAGGGTTTGATGTTAGCTCTAATCTACTCGGAGAGATCAGCCTCGGGGACGTGACAAGCGCGGGCGAGGACTACACCGGCACCGGAGACAGTGGGGCGGGCGCGAGTTACACCACGGGTCGGAACATCACTATCAACATGGAAGTCTACACTGATGCGATAGTTGGAGAGGACGGGTTCCGTCAGTTCTCCTTGATGGTTCGGGATGAGATATACGCAGCGGAGGCGTTGGGCGCATGAGCTGGCAAGTAGAACTAAAGTACACTCCAGCGGGTTCATGGGTTGATGTTACCGACAAGGTATTGACTCATACCATCCGGCGGGTGTGGAGGAAACACAACAGGCTCAAGCCCACCGCTAATAGTCTCACCTTTGAGATGCACCGCGACACCTCTGTCATCAACAATCTGTTGACCAATGATGATGTTGAAATCAGGGTACACAAGAGTTCGGCTGACTACTTCACCGGGGAAGTGCGGCACAACTTCAAGATTCGCACCGACCAACAGATAAAGCCACTCAAGATCGAGTGTGTGGACTACTCCGAGCGGCTGAAGAAGAAGATGGCATTTACTGCCGCGTGGAGTAACTACAAGGTTATAGACACGTCTAATACCTCTCAATCGATTGTCCATCAACTGCTCACGCAAGAGGGCAGCGGGTGGACGCTGAGCGTGTCTGACATAGACAGAACCATTCCCTTGTACGTCAACGTTGACGGGGTAGATAGCAAAACCTATTGGCAAGCAATCACTGATCTACTGTTTCAGTTCGGCTACGTGTGGGACATCAACATGTCCGGTGAGTTCACCGTGTGGGACATCCTCCCGGCTACCACCTCAACCTCTAATGTATTCAGCGATGCGAACACGCGGGGCACTCTTGAGCTGACAAAGGTGCTCGAAGAGTACGATGGTGTAGAGGTGAAGTGGTGGACGCAGAAGACAAAGACCGGGGCCATTGTCTTCAAGGACACCACAGGCGGGACAAGTACTTCAGATATGAACGTCACCCTTGCGAACGGTGACACCTACCCCGGTAATGACTCGGCGCGTCCGTTCTACGCTGACTATGAGTACGGTGGGAAGGACATCATACAGGTCACCTCTCCGTCGCTTGACTACGCTCCGGGGACGCTGACGCAGAACACATTTACCAACAACTTTAAGCGGGCAGAGGTTGAGCTTGAGAACGCGACGGGTTCAAGCGTTGACCTCACGCGGTTTCGGATTACGGGTGATGTAACCTATCGTGATCAAATGAACGTTGTTCGGTCTGAGAATTGGAGTTCATCACTTGAGCGCCTTGAGATAGAGGCAAAGGATATCTACCAATCCTCTGATGCGGAGAAGCTAGCGACGGGGCTCAAGCGGTACTTTCAGTTCTCAGATTTCCAGTATCAGCTACTCTCTGAAACTGAGTATGAACCGGGTGAATTCGTTGACATAGACAATGATAATCTTGGGATCAACCAGCGGGCCTCTATTGTTACTCAGGAAGTAGTAAGCGAGAAGACTTTAAGCACATTGTATAAGTACGTGTGTGAGGCTATCACCGAGTACACACCGGAGACCACAAGCGCCGAGGGAGAGCACCAACCGGCAAGCGACTTTGACGAGCAGGTTGGTAACCTTCCGAGTACCGGCGAGATACTCGACACCATTGATGACGGGTACAACAACACAAGCGGCGGGGCGAGTAATCCCGGTACTACAACGCCGACTCAGCCGACACTCTTCGCCTACCCGATGCAGCATTCGGTAGCTCTCGAATGGGACAGGCAACCGAACCTGACAAACTTCGACTTCTACGAGGTGCAGGTATCGGAGGATAACTCAAACTGGTTTGCGCTGACGTTCGGGGCCACCGGCCTCGGGGCGGCTGACCCGGCGTTTACAGAATGGCCGGTTGAAACGTTGACCCATGGAAAGCTACCCCTTGACGGTACAACAGAGGAACCAGAGGCGAAGCTGTACTACTACCGGGTCAGGCGTAGAACGAAACTTGGAGACGTGAGCGCGTGGAGTTCTGTCGCATCGGCTCAGGCGCTACCTACGGGGGTGGGTGACATTGCTGCAAACGCAGTGTTTGCGAACAACATCACGCTTGGCGCGGTTGGGCCGCAGCACTTCGAGGGTGGGGCGATATCAGTACCAACAGAAGGGTTGGAGCTGTGGTTCCCGTTTGACGGTAACGACTCAGACCCTACTACCATATTCGACCTCTCGGGGAGCAACAATGGCACGGGGACAAATGTCACTATAGCTCCCGGAGTCAGCGGTCAGGGTGGATCATTTGACGGGACCGGCGAAGTAACAACGTCTCTCAGTGAGTATCTATTTGCAGACTCAGGCGAAGCGTGGACGCTGTCGTTTTGGGCGTCTGTTGATTCGGGGACCGTTTTTGATAATGGGAACATCGTCATCACGCGGGAGACTGAGAACACCTACAACGTGCAGATTCGCGGGGCTGATAATGACGTCTATATCGTACCCTCCGCGTTCGTGCATTGGCTCATTGGGTGGGACGGAACTGACATCACAGCACAGGTCAACGGGGCACAGCTACAGAACGAAACGGCGAGCGTGTTACTCGATCACACAGGCACAGAGATAACAGACCACACCGGGGGCAGTATTGACCCCGCGTATGACGTATGGAGGGCATTGTGAGTACACAGATGGACGATATTGCAGAAGAGGCACCTACAAGCGGGGCGTCTGCGGTTGGGCTCAACAGTAGCGGGGTGACCCGCAGGCTGTCATTGGGTAGTGCTGCGGCAGAGAACGTCCAAACCTCTCTCACCGACACGACAGCGGACAGGCTGATGAAGGTGGGGGCATTTGGGTTGGGGGGCGACGTTAAGCAGTTGACCGATATAGACGACAACGCTACTAAGACAGGGTTTTACTTTTGGGAAAGCGCTTCCGGTTCCGGTACATCTCCGGGTCCGGGTACGTGGGTTGTAACACATATCAATCGTGCAGGGAACGCTCGCATTCGGCAAACGGCGTATGAGCAATCTAGTCCATCGGTAGGTAAAACAAGACTCTATAACGGATCAGCGTGGTCGGCGTGGGTAGATATCCTTGACACATCTGACTACCCCTCCGACACCGCATGGACCACGACCACGAGTCTCGACAACGGGTGGACCGGGACG
>CAYYMT010000092.1:0-9241 GCA_964472715.1 uncultured bacterium
AACCCTATGAAACAGCTACATCCCATGAGACCAACCCCAACGGGGTTGCAGAGTTTTCATCTATTTCAATAATCCTATTCCCGAAATTTATAGTAGGTCGCGCAGCCGCCTTCCGAGCTCACCATACAGGCACCCTGAGGAGTTTGTGGTGTACATGCGGATGCAAAGAGCTTGCAATCCGTCGGCTTCCTGATTCCCTGCATGATCTGCCCACAGATGCATCCGCTGATAATCTTTTTTTCAGGAATATCAACACTGATTTTTTCCCTTGCATTAAACTGACTGTATTCATCTGACAGTTCCAGACCACTATCAGGGATTTCACCGATGCCACGCCATTGCGATGCAACCGGCTTGTACACCTCCTCAATAAGTGCCTGCGCCTTGAGATTTCCATGGGGTTTCACCGCCCTGGCATATTGATTTTCGATTTTTGCTTCGCTATTGGCAATCTGTTTCAGGATCATCAAAATCGTCTGCAAAATATCATTGGATTCGAAGCCGCAGATTACTGCCGGGATTTTCAACTCATTTACAATATAATCATAGATAGAAAACCCGGTAATTGACGAGACATGCCCCGGACAGATCAGGCCATTGACAACAACCTCATCGGAATCCAGCAGGGTATTCAATGCGTTCGGCATAGTTTTGTGGGATGACAGAACGGAAAAATTGGATATTCCCAGGCGGGCTGCCTCCATAATCACAGTAGCGGTCAGAGGGACTGTGGTCTCAAAACCGATCCCCAGAAAGACCACCTCTTTATTCGGATTTTTTTGCGCAATGGTCAGCGCTTCCATGGGTGAGTAGCAGATCTCCACCGCCGCGCCCTGAGATTTTTCCCGGCTCAGGCTGGAGTAACTGCCGGGTACTCTGACAATATCACCAAAGGTCGCTATAATGACCTTGGGATTTTTGGCATATTCAATCGCCTCATCAATATAACTTTGGTCAGTTACGCAAACCGGACAACCCGGCCCGCTGATCAGATTGATACGCTCCGGCAGCGCCTTGTTGATTCCGAACCTAAAAATCGCATAGGTATGGCCGCCGCAGACTTCCATTATATTAATAGGTTGATTAATTTTTTCGGATAAGCGATGGATTTTATCCAATAATATTTTTGAATCCCGGGGATTTCTAAAATCGCTGATATATTGCATAAATTAACTGTTTTTCCGGTTATATGCCTGCATGTCATGCCAGAGGGCCAGGGTTTTTCGTGCTTCCTTTTCGTCCATAATCTCAATGGCGAATCCGGCATGGACAATCACATAATCACCCACTTTTAAATTTTCCATCATGGTGACATTGACATCATATTCCACCTGGTTTACTTCCGCGATGGCATTGTTTCCGGATATTTTTTTGACTCTCATCGGTACGGCTAAACACATAATTTCTCCCTCATCTTCCAGGTGAGTGTGACTAATTGTTACTTATTAATCAGATGGTCTGCGATAAAAAGTTGGCCCAACGCAATCCCTCCGTCATTTGCCGGCACTTTCCTGTGCGTGTATACCTTAAAATTATCATTTAATAATTTATTTTCAAGGTTTTTCAATAAAAATAAATTCATAAACACACCGCCGCAGAGAACGACTTTATTAATCTTATATTTTTTTCGCGCCCTTTTTAATAATTTATAAAGTGCCTTCGTCAGTCCGTTATGAAATTTTTCTGAAATTTCTGTAAAATTGCTACCTTTATGAATATCAAAAATCAACCCCCTGATTGCCGGCTCCCAGTCCAGAATATCACACTCGCCATTGGCGTTAATATTAAAATTATAGTCGGCATCAGTGTCAGAACCAATTTGCTGCTCGAATTCTATGGCTGCCTGGCCTTCGTAATTTACCCGGTGGCGAAATCCGGCAATAGCGGCAAATCCGTCGAATAACCGGCCGCAACTGGAAGTAACCGGCGAATTGATTTCTCTTTTCAGCATTTGCAGCACCAGATCCTTATCCTCAATCCTGGCTAAAAAAGGTAAATCCAAAGAGCGTGTTTCTTCTCCAAAAATTTCATATAGGTAAGCCAACCCCATGGCGCCAATATTCCGTACAGCCCGGTCACCTCCGGGCATCTTCACCTGTCGCAAATGTCCGATCCGTTGTGACTGTTTATAATCACAACGAAGTAGTTCGCCACCCCAAATAGTGCCATCGTCGCCATAGCCGGTGCCATCCAATACCAGGGCGAGCACCGGCTCATTCAATTGGTTTTCCGCCATACAAGCCGCCGCGTGAGCGTGATGATGTTGGACCTTGACCAATCTCATTCCTTGCGATTGTGACATTCCTATTCCATAATGTTTACTGAGATAGTCAGGATGCTTATCGACCACAATAATTTCAGGGTTTATTTCAAATATAGTCTGAAAGTGTTCAATCCCGGCTTCAAAGGCTTTTAACACCGCATAATTTTTCAGATCGCCAATATGATGACTCAAATAGACCTGTTGGTTTTTGGCCAGCGCGAAAACATTTTTCTGCTCCGCGCCACAGGCCAGGATCTCTTCGGAAAAAGAATAATCCAACTCCAGGTCTGCCGGCACATATCCGCGGGAACGGCGAATTGGATAAGGGGCATTTTTATAACTCCTGATGACGGGATCATCACAGCGGATATTGATATCGCGATTGTTCAGTAAAAAATAATCGGCAATTCCACCCAGCTGATCCAGCGCCACTTGATTATCATATTTGACCGGTTCATCGCTTTTATTACCACTGGTCATAACCAGAGGACGATCACAGTAGGTCAGCAGCAGATTATGAACCGGTGAATAAGGAAGCATGCATCCCAGGTAATGATTCCCCGGGGCCACGGATTCCGCCACCGGATTTTTGATTTTCAACAACACGATCGGATGCTGAACATCGGTGAGCAGTTGTTTTTCATGGTCATTGATTTCGCACCATCCTGCAATTTGTTCAATATTCGAAAACATGACAGCAAAGGGTTTGTCCTCGCGATATTTGCGTGCCCGCAGGGTTCTGACGGCAGTTTCATTGAGCGCGTCGCAGGCCAGATGAAATCCGCCAATCCCTTTGACCGCCATGATCTTTCCATTATCGATATGATCGGAAATTTCACTAAAAATGCGATGCACAATTTCCGGTCCTGTGCCGGCCATTATTTCTTTACCGGAATTATTGACTAATTGAAGACGCGGCCCGCACTCATGGCATCCGTTAGGCTGAGCGTGAAAACGGCGGTTCTCCGGATCATCATATTCAGCCTGACAGGTGTCACACATTTTGAATGGATGCATGGTGGTGTTTTTTCGATCATAGGGAATGTCCCGGGTAATGGTAAACCGCGGCCCGCAATTGGTACAATTAATAAAGGGATAGAGATAGCGCCGGTCGCTTCTGTCGAATAATTCATCATGGCAGTCTTCACAGACATCCAGGTCCGGCGATACCTGGGCTGTTTTGGCATTGCTGCCGTCACTGAACTGAATTGAAAAATCATCAAAGGATCGGTCGCTGGAAATTTTTTCCGTAATAATGGTTGTGATGTGACTGCGTGGCGGGGCTTCTGCCTGTAATTTTTGCAGGAAATCCCGCAGGGAAGAATCATCGCATTGCAAATGGATCTTCACCCCTTCAGAATCATTCAGGACATAGCCCGGCAATTTTAATTCCCGGGCAAGCTTATAGACAAAGGGCCGGAATCCAACCCCCTGAACAATGCCTAAGACTTTTATCAGATTTGTCCGGTAATTTTTTGTACCTCCCATAGAACTAGTCTAAGCTGTGTAAGGATTAGAATCAAGGTTTAATGTAGTCATAAACCTCCGAAGTTTTAAAAACTTCGGAGGTTTCTATTCCTCCAGAAATTTTTTACCCTTCCAATAAGTCTGTTTTGATCTCATCAAACCGGCTCATTATATCAATATGCTGGGTACAAACCTCTTCGCATTTACCGCACTGAATACATTTGGCGATTTCCGCTTTGAAATCAATTCCTTCGGTGCCTTTGTACCATCTGGCCCAGGCCTGAAACCGCTCTTTGCCCTGCATAATATAGGAGTTGTAAGCGCGCATAATAGCATCGATAGCGATATTTTCCGGACATTTATTGGTGCAGTACTGGCAGGTGGTACAGATTCCCTTCAGATTTTCCAGATACTGTTCTTTCAGACCGGCCAGTTGTTTCTGTTTGAAGATTTTCAGGTAATTAATGGTTTTAATGTTTTCCACGATATATTCTTCTTTTTCCATACCCGACAGCGCCACGGTGATCTCCGGCTGCCCCATGACAAAAGCCAGCGCGGTCTGCACCAGCGACATGTCGGTGTTGGAATTTTGCAAACGCTCTTTAAAATAGTCCTCGTTTCTGGGGATCAGCCCGCCGGCCAGGGGATTCATGACCAGGACGCCCATATCTTTCTCTGCCGCCCGCCTGACCGCTTTTTCCTGGCGGGGAAAATTGGTGATATTATAGCCCACCAGCATTCCTTCGAAAACTTCGTCATTGATGATCTGAATATTCTCCTCGCCGGACGCATGAGTGGAATAGATAATATGATCGATGAGTCCTTCTTTTTTGGCCTGCAAAGCGCCTTCGTAAGGGCCACCTTTTTTCATCACCTCTTTGTAATGATCCATATTCATAATAGCCCACATGTGATAGAGGGGAACGCTATCCTTGCCGATCCGTTTCAGGGAGGTCTCAATCCGCCGCCGCACATCATCGGCAGTGTGGTCTTCCAGGTACAGCCCGCTTTTGGTGCCCCAGTAATAGGGAAGGGGATTTTTTGCATCTTTATTTTTCCGGTCAATTTCCCTGAGCGCCAGCCCCAGGTATTCTTCACTCTTATCCTTGACATATTCCGGCCCGGTTTCAAAATAATTGATGCCGTATTCATAGGCTTTGGAGATGAGTTTGACCGCTTCTTCGGGATCGCCGTCATTGTAAGGATACCGTGCGCCGCCCATTCCAAGAACAGAAAGATCCATATTTGTTTTTCCGAAACGGCGGTAGACCATTTCCGGCAATGTATTATCAATTTCACCGGCCATTAATTTTAGTGGTTCCAGAATGGTTTCCAGCCACAGGGCCACCGATGAAGCGGCACCCAGTTTTAAAAAATCCCTGCGATTTAATGACATTTCTCTCTCTCCTTTTAATCTTATATCTCTTTGGCAATTTCCTTGAAGCGGCCGGTAATATCCAGTTTTTGTGTACAGGCTTTCTCGCATATACCACATTCGATACATTTCTCAATTTCCGCTTTCACATCCACGCCTTGTTTATCTTTGTACCAATCTATCCATTCCTGAAATTTTCCCATGCCATCCAGAATTTTGGAATTATAAGCGCGCATGATCTGGTATACCGGAATTTCCAGGGGACAAATATTACAATACTGACAAGTGGTACAGATTCCTTCCAGTCCTTCAAGATATTGGTCTTTTAATGCTGCCAGCCTGTTGTCATCGAATACTTTCAGGTAGTTCAGGGTTTTGATATTTTCCATTAACTGTTGCTGGTTTTCCATTCCTGACAGGGTCACATTGATTTCCCGCTGTCCCATGCAAAAAGCCAGTGCGGTTTGCACCAGTGACATATCTGTACCGGAGTCCTTCAATTTTTTTTCAAAAAATTGTTGATTTCCGGGAATCAGTCCGCCGGCCAGAGGATTCATAACCAGAACACCAATATTTTTTTTATGAGCCAGTTGAATCGCCTCTTCCTGTCTGGGGAAATTGGTAAAATTATAGCCGATCAACATGCCTTCGTAAACATCATCATTCAGCATGGCAATATTTTCTTCGCCGGAAGCATGGGTGGAGAATAATATATGATCGATCAAACCTTCTTTTTTAGCTTTTAGCGCGCCCTCATAGGGACCGCCATTTTCAATAACTGCCTTATGATGGTCCAGGTCCTTGAAGCACCACATGAAATAGTAGGGGATTTTGTCTTTGCCCAGGCGCTTCAGAGAGGTTTCGATACGTCGCATGACATCATCGGCAGTTTTGTCTGAACCAATGGAGGATTTTGTGCCCCAATAATAGGGGAGAGGGTTTTTCTTGCCGGCATTGATCCTGTCAATTTCCTTCATTGCCAGGCCGGTGATCTCTTCGCTGGTATCTTCAACATAATTAGGGGCGGTGTCAAAATAGTTTATTCCCAGTTCATAAGCCTTAACAATGAGTTTAACCGCTTCTTCAGGATCGCCATCATTATATGGGTAGCGCAGGCCGCCCATGCTGAGTATGGACAGCTCTTTTCCGGTACTGCCAAAAGAGCGGTATACCATATCAGGAATAGAATTATCAATTTCACTGGCCACCAGTTTCAGCGGGCCAAGCAATGTTTCCAGCCATAATGCGACTGACGATGCGGCACCCAGTTTTAAAAAATCGCGACGATCCAAAGTCATAAACGAATTCTCCTCTATAATTTTATAGTAATTTTGTGTTGATTTCCTCAAACCGTTCGATAATGTTCAGGTGCTGGGTACATTTCTGTTCACACAATCCGCACTCAATACATTTTTCGATTTCCGCTTTAAAATCCAAATCCTGGTGTTCTTTCAGCCGGTTGGCGCGGCCCTGAAAGTCTTCTTTGCCTTTGAGAATGTAAGTATTGTAGACTTCCATGATCCGGTGAACGGGAATATCTTCCGGGCAAATATTACAGTATTCACAGGTGGTACAAATACCTTCCATATCCTGAAGATATTTCTTTTTCAAAGCCACTAATTCTTTATCATTGAATATTTTCAGATAATTGAGGGTTTTAACATTTTCTATAACATGCTCTTCCTTTTGCATACCTGACAGCGCCACAGTGATCTCCGGTTGTCCCATTACAAAAGCAAGGGCGGTCTGCACCAGCGTCATGTCGGTATTTGAAGCTTTCAGGCGGGGAGCGAAATAATCCTGGTTTTTGGGGATCAGTCCGCCGGCCAGAGGATTCATGGCCAGTACGCCCATACCCTTTTTGTGTGCCAACTGTACCGCCTGGTCCTGTCTGGGAAAATTGGTTATATTATAGCCCACCAGCATTCCTTCGTAGGCGCCGTCACTGATAATTTGGGCGTTTTCTTCACCGGTAGCATGAGAGGAGAAAAGAATATGATCGATCAACCCCTGTTCTTTGGCCTTTACCGCGCCCTCATAAGCGCCGCCTTTTTTCATGACCCGTTGATAATGGTCAATGTCCATGAAACACCACATATGATAGAAAGGAATTTTATCCTTACCCAGTCGCTTCAGGGATTTTTCAATTCTTTTCATAACCTCATCAGCCGTGGTGTCGCCAAGGTTTAACCCGGATTTGGAAGTCCAGTAATAAGGAAGAGGATTCTTAACGGTTTTATTTTTCCGGTCAATTTCCTTGAGGGCCATGCCTACGATTTCTTCGCTTTTATCCTGTACATATTTAGGCGCCGTATCAAAATAGTTTATTCCTAATTCATAAGCTTTCACCAGCATTTTTACCGCTTCTTCAGGGTCTTTTCCTTCTTCATAGGGAAGACGCATGGCGCCAAACCCGAGGATCGATACTTCTTTGCCGGTGGTACCGAACTGACGATAGACCATTTCCGGAATGGATTTATCGATTTCACCGGCCACTAAACTCAAAGGTTTAAGAATGGTGTCCAGCCATAAACTGATTGATGTTGCCGTACTGATCTTTAAAAAATCGCGTCTGTTGATAGTCATAGCGCCTCCAAAATTTGTGTAATTTCGAAAATTACTGGGTTTTGTTGCATAAAAAAGGTATTAGTTGTCTAAAAAAGAAACTAATTGTAAAAAAAATATAATTGATTGCAAGGGATATTTAAAGATTAAAAGCTAAATTTTAAGTGACATTATTCTGGATCGCTTCGATTTCCTGGTAAATATGCTCCGGATGCTCAAACATACGATTGGTCTTATTATCTATGGTCATGATCTTCTTTTTCATCAGTTGAAAGCAATTACGAATACCGGGGCAATCCTTGTAGTCCTGTTCCTGAATTTCCATCCGGGCAAAAGCGCTCCAGAGGATTGATTCGTTATAACTATCCCGGCGGGTAGCAAAAACACGCACCAATCCCTTCCCAAAAAGTGTGGCGATCTGGTTTGTGCGAATGGTCTCAAAAAAGGCTCTGCGAAAATTCAGGTTTGCTTTGTGTTCCGTCTTGAGTTCTTTATGCTTATTTTCAAATACGTTCTCCAACTCTTTTGTTTGGGCAATCAGATTTCTGTCATAGGCTGTATCTTCCGCAGAGGCTACAGTCTTGTATTCCCGCTCAATTTTATTAATATCAATGAGTTGGTCATTATAGCGTTGGACAGTTTCCGCCAGTCGTTTTTTTGTTTGAACAGGGATTTCTTCACCGGATTTTTTCTGGGCCTCGACCACTTTAAGCAGATTTTGATAACTCTCCCTGACAGCAAATTTTTTACTCTCAATAATTGA
Source organism: uncultured bacterium (assembly GCA_964472715.1). GTDB lineage: Bacteria > Fidelibacterota > UBA2242 > UBA2242 > JAFGTP01 > JAFGTP01. The sequence continues at coordinate 8,434 of CAYYMT010000092.1, forward strand.
CTTATCGATCATTTCATCGGAAGCAAAAATATCGATCTCATTTTTGGTTAAAAACCTGTGTAGTCGACTGTTAATAGTGCTGATTTTTGCCTGCTTTAATTTTTCTTTCAGTTCCACCAGTTCTTTGCGTTTGTTATTTTCTATTATACTGTAACCGATCTTATAATTTTTTAGATTTTCCTTAAAGCTGTTAATAGTCTCATCTTGGATGATCTTGATCAGCCGGGTAATGGATTTATAACTGGTATAATTCTTTTGCAGAACCTGCTTTCTTATTTTTTCGTAATTAGCATATATTTCTGAAAATTCTTTTGACTTTCGAAAGGCTTCAAAGGTTTCCTTGTGGTCATCATGATCCGTGCCCAATAAAAATATTGCTGTTTCCACATCTTCACTGCTGATAAATTTATAAATTTGTTCCGCCTCATCGGTTTCGATATTATCAAATATTTTTCGGGCTTCACGGAAAAAATAATAAGCATTTTCATCTTCAAAAGCGCTGAGGTAGAGACCGATTTTTAAATATTTTATGCCTTTTTCATGAATTCGCAAGGCAGTGATTTTTGCTAATTTTCTAAGATTTTGATCAGGTTCAAAACTATAAGTAAATAACAATTCTCTACTCTTTTGATTATCAATGGAATACAAGTTATTTTTTATATCGGTCAGTATTGATTTAAGCATACTCATAATTAAATCTCAGAATGATTAAAAGACTGTTGAAATATTTTTCTTCACACTACTATAAATTATCTTATCGGCTATTTTCCTGTTTTTTTTAATTTTACTGCAAAATATTTAAAATCTG
>CAYYMT010000092.1:9341-14850 GCA_964472715.1 uncultured bacterium
CTTATCGGCTATTTTCCTGTTTTTTTTAATTTTACTGCAAAATATTTAAAATCTGTGGCTGCATGGTCAATTATTTGTTTTTTTGAATGAAATAGCTTTCATCCTTATGTTTTGGTTTAGCTTCCGATATTTATTAATTTACAACATGATAAGATTGGTTATTTTTTTACGATATATTTGTCTCTCACTGTTAATTCTAAGTATTGGTTTGGCTGATAGTTATGTAAGTGATAAGGGAGAGTTGATTGTTGACGGAGAGCCCTTTTTTGTGATGGGTTTTTTTGCCGATTCCTATTCCTCTTCCTATAGCGATAAAATGGAAACCATTGATTCCCTCAGCGCGGGCGGTTTTAATGTGATCAAAACCTCGGCCATGGGGGAGGAATGGCAACGGGACAATCATTTTAAAAGAGCTAATGAGCGTGGTATGAAATTGATCTACGATGGCGCGCAGAATAATGAGTGGAAGGATTTTCATCTCAATGTAATGGAGACCTGTCAGCATAAAGAATCTTTGCTGGGCTGGTATATTGTGGATGATTCCCATGGTGTTCATCCCGATACGATCAAAATGTACCATGAACAGGCGAAACGAATTGATTCCAGCCATATCACCACCCATTCCATGGCCCTTTCCTGCTGGAATGATTACGGATTTGGGCGAATTCGGGAGCGGATAGAATATTGTGATGTATTGCAGATGCAGTCCTATCCGGTAGGAAAAGAACCCATTGATGAGGTTTACCGGGATATGCGGACAACGCTATCGGCTATAGAACCTTATAACAAACCAGTGGTGGTTGATTTGCAATTATTCAACTGGCAACTCACCGGCCATGACTGGGGACGCTGGCCCACACCAAAAGAGGCGCAACTGATGACCTGGCTGGCGATTGTTGCCGGTGTGGACGGATATCTTTATTATACTTACTATGACCGTCTGGCGGAGCCTGACCGGTCACTCTGCTTCTCACAACCGGAATTATGGCGAGCCGTCAAGCAAACCGCGGCTAAAGTCAACAGGATCAAACCGGTTTTACTGAATCATATCAAATTTATCACATTCAACCCAAAGGCAAATTGCTATTACGGTCATTGGATCACAGACGAGCATTCCACAATCATTATTATCAATACCCATCAAACCGATTCATTGTCCCTGACAATACCAGTGGTAAAAGAGCACGATCAGATAAAAGGACTTTTTGATAAGGACTATGGCTCCTTTGATATTGACAATGGCTTTTTGAAAGGGTTTATTGATCCGATGAACATAGCCTTTATTCGCCTATCGCCATCAAGCACAAAAATTCATGATAAGCAGCTTCCGGCTGACTTTGATTTCAATATTTTTCCCAATCCGGGCAATAGCCGGTTGAATTTATCACTCAATGCAGAGGTCAACACACCTTATCAGATCAATATTTTTTCACTGCAGGGGAGACTGGTGAAAAAGATTGCCGGCAAGAAAACCTCAATCGGCAATACTTCGCTTGCGATTCCATTTCATGAAAATCCCGCAGGTGTTTATTTTATCCGTATTGAAATAGGTGGGGAATTGCTGGTCAGGAAATGGACTTATTTGCCATGAGTGATTATGTGGAGCGCGGATTTTTAAAAATCAGGCTTAGACTGACTAATCCGCAATTAGAAAGTCGAAGAAAAAAATGCGCAATACAACTCCATGATCCTGACGATTTTCGGAAGTTGGTAGGTTGTAGAACACGCATCCTGCTTGTTTATCAAATTATTCGGTCGATCCGAATAATTTGATTATGTTCAAAGTCGAAACTAATAGATAATTCCCATTTTTGTCTGTTGAAGGTATTTATTTTTTTCTACCGGATAGAAATCAAAGACAATTTTAACCTGAATAATTCATGAATTTTCAATTTTTTAATTTCAATTGTAAAAAAATACAAATGATTTTTGAGTTTATTGGTAATTGACTTATTCTCTATATGTTACCATTTAAACCGATGTATTTGATTTAAATTATTGTTTTTACTTTACTTTTTTTCTTGATAAAAAAAGTAATAAAAATATTCCGGCAACTGCCGGATATAAAAATTACCTAAAATTCAAATTCACAGGCTAGATTTCATAAACTCGCTTCATTTTTCTGATGTAAATAATTTAATCAATCATCTACTAATGAGTATTTTACGGAATAAAGTTTATGCAATGACACGCTCAAACAGTATGAAATCTTTAACGCCTGAAAATTTGAATTTTTTAACGGTAATTTTTATAAGGCCAAAAAAAAGAAAGAAACTAGTTAGTAACTTGTTGAAAAAATAATAAATTAATATATTTACTACATCGCTTCGCCATCTATTAAATTGGTATACAATTTCTCACAAGGATCATTAAAAAAATTTTGTTAATATCTCCAAGTCGGAAGGAATCTTTTTCATAGGTAAACCCTTTTTCATCTATTTCAACGCATCAAACAAAATCTCCACCGGATGATAGGCATCCCTGCCTGTCCCGTCTTTGATCTGATGACGGCAGCTGGTACCCGGAGCTGAGATAATGGTTTCCGCCGGTGTTTTGCGGACTTCGGGGAACAAGACCAGCTCCCCCACCTGCATAGAGAGTTCGTAATGTTCTTTTTCATATCCGAAAGCCCCTGCCATCCCGCAACATCCGGACTCAATTTCCACCACTTGATAATTTTTCGGAATGGAGAGCATATCTACCATTGGCTGTGTGGAGGCAACCGCTTTTTGCTGGCAGTGTCCGTGGACTTTGATGGCTTGCGGCTGATCGGTGAAGTCCTCCGGGTTGATCTTGCCTTTTGCCAGTTCGCGCATAATAAATTCCTCAAAGAGGAAACTACAGCCTGCCAGTCGTTTGGCATCATCAACCAAATCTTTGTCAGCCAGTTCCGGATATTCATCCCGAAAAGCGAGTATTGCCGATGGCTCAATTCCTACCAGAGGTTTTTCTTCACTGATCAAATCTTTTAGCATACGAAGGTTTTTGTTGGCGATCTTTTTCGCGCGGCGCACCATGCCTTTGGAAAGATAGGATCGTCCGCTTTCAATATGTTTGGGTATAATAACTTCGTATCCCAATTTTGTCAATAAACGAATGGCTTTCACGCCGATATCGGGATCATTGAAATTGGTAAATTCATCACTGAAGAGATAGATTCTGCCGTTGGGAAATTCCCCGTTTCGCTTATTTTTTCTATACCACCGGCGCAAACTTTGGCGCGCCACACCTGGGACACTGCGTTTGGTGGTGAACCCCAATATTTTCGAGACCCATTTCGCGCTCAGGAAATAATTGGTGACAGGCGGCAGGATCGATCCCAGGGCATAGGCTTTGGCAATGTTTCCGATTAAAAATGACCGAAATGGAATGCCGTTGGCGTCATAGTAATGCTGCAAAAATTCCGCTTTTAGTTTCGCCACATCCACGGAAGAGGGACATTCGGATTTACAAGCTTTGCAAGAGAGGCACATGTCCATGACCTCGTAGATTTCCCTGTGGTCAAAGGGATTTTCCTTTTTTGAACGGGTCAGATACTCCCGCATAATATTGGCCCGGGCGCGGGTGCTGTTTTTTTCATCCATGGTAGCCATATAACTGGGACACATGGTGCCGCCGATTTTGTGGGATTTCAGACAGTCGGCGGAACCATTACATTTTTCGGCAGCTGCCTGAATCCCCAGGGTATTTGAAAAGTCAAAAATGGTGTCAATTTCACGAAGTTTGGAGCCGCGCTCATAGCGCAGACTGCGGTTCATCTGCGGTGTGTTCACAATTTTGCCGGGATTGAAAATATTGTCCGGGTCCCAGGTCTCTTTAACCTGCTTACAGAGATTATAATTTTTTTCGCCGATAATGATGGGAATGAATTCGCCACGCAACCGCCCATCACCGTGTTCGCCACTCATGGAACCGCGATATTTTTTTACCAATTTAGCAACTTTTTCACCAACTGTATGAAAGAGTTCCACATCTTCGGGATCTTTGAGATTCAGCAATGGACGAAGATGGATTTCACCGGACCCGATATGAGCATAAAACACACCATCGAGATTGTGGTCATCCATAATTTTACGGTATTCTGCCATATATTCCGGCAGATCATCCGGCATGACCGCCGTGTCTTCAATAAAGGCTTCGGCTTTTTTCAATCCCGGAATATTGGACAGCAAACCGAGGCCGGATTTGCGTAAGTCCCAGACTTTGTTGACATCTTCATTCAGCACCAGGGGAAAATGGTAACCCATGCCCTCGTTTCTCATGGCTGCTTCCACATCCCGGGCCAACTTTTCCAGTTCTTCACGGCTGTCACGGGCAAACTCAATCACCAGAATACCGGCCGGATCGCCCTGAATAAAAAACCGGTTTTTGCTTTGTCCGATACTATTTTTGGTGGCATTGAGAATTTTGTCATCAATCAGTTCCACAGCGCCGGGATTGAATTGAAGCGCCACCAAATTAGCGCGGAATATTTCTTCCATGGTTTTGAAATGGGCGCATACGACGCCTTTATGCTTTGGTGGCAAGGGCGCCAGGTTGAGTTTGATTTCTGTGGTAAAGGCTAATGTTCCTTCACTGCCCGCCAGCAATTTACAAAAGTTAAATTTTTCATCCCTGTCGCTGAATACTTCTGATTCCAGCAGCAGATCCAGGGCATAGCCATTATTCCGGCGGTTCAGTTCCGGCCGCGGATATTCTTTGCGAATTTCTGCGGCGTTTTCCGGATCAGATAAAATCCCTTTAATATTACGATAAAGTATGCCTTCGTAATTTTTCAGAGCACATTTTTTATCAAATTCTTGTTGGGTCAGAGGCTTGAAATGTACATCACTGCCGTCAACGAGAATGGCTTTCACTTCCAGGGTATGGTCGCGGGTGGAGCCGTAGAGGATGGAATGCGATCCGCAGGAATTGTTGCCCAGCATACCGGCCATTTTACAGCGGCTGGAGGTGGAGGTTTCCGGGCCGAAAAAGAGGCCGTGGTCAGCCAGAAACATGTTGAGTTCATCCAATACAACGCCGGGCTCCACACGGACCCATTTTTCTTCGGTATTCAATTCAATAATTTTATTGAAATGACGGCCAACATCTATAACAATTCCCTTGCCCACCACCTGGCCGGCCAGCGATGTTCCGGCGGTTCGGGGAATGATAGGCGCCTTGTTATCCGATGCATATTGGATTGCCAGGCGGATGTCGTCAATGGTTTTCGGGCGCAATACGGCTAATGGTTTTTCCCGGTAAACCGATCCGTCGGTGGAATATAGTATCTGGTGGATATTGTCTGTAAATATTTCACCCTGAAAGCTATCGCGAATTTCCTCAAACATCTGGCCTCTCCTCTTTTTGAATTACATAAATTTAAAAGAATTAGGGAGCTTTCACAATGACAATAGTACAAAAACTTTCCGCGGGTTCCATGTTTGATAATTCCGGAAAAACCTTAATTCAATCCTCTGCTTAAGGGTTAAAACCTTCGGAAGAGTGGATTTTTGCAAATAAGTTTCCC
>CAYYMT010000093.1:0-14672 GCA_964472715.1 uncultured bacterium
GTTATATGCTTTTTATAAATTATGTAAATCTATTTTTTTTATACATGTTTCTTTGGCTTCATCTTGAAGTTGTTCACACCAGTTTATAATCTGAAACCGGGTTTTAAAGAATACATATAGCAGAAATTTTGTTTGCTTTCGTAATTATTTGCACTAACTTTTATAAGAGTCAGTTAGAAGTTTTTTTCGCATTGGAGTACAATATGTCAGAAAGAATCATAGACATTACAATTCCTGTAAAAGAAAATATTCTTTTATCCCTGAAAGAAGATAAGGAAGATTTTACGAAAGAGATTTTATTTTCTTCGGCACTAACATTATATCGCAAAAGAAAATTATCGCTCGGAAAAGCCGCAGATCTTGCTGGATATAACAAGGTAGATTTTATCGAAAAACTGAATGAAGAAAAAGAATATATCTTTGATTATAACTCCGATGAATTAGATGAGATAATTAAAGACGCTGATGGAATAGACTTATAATGATTGTAGTCTCGAATACAACACCAATAATTTCACTGGCTTCCATTCAGAAAATAGATATCCTTGAACGATTATTTGGTGATATAATTGTCCCCCAAGCAGTATATGAAGAAATTAAAGCAAAAGAGAGCTGGGGAAATAAAGAGATCGATATGAAGTTTATTCGGGTTGAGACTGTCAGAGGAGAACTTTATAAAGACTTGCTGTTAAATCAACTTGACTCAGGAGAATGTGAAACCATTCTTCTTGCCAAAGAACTTAACGCAGATTTAGTTATCATTGATGAAAATCTAGCATATAAAATTGCCAAAAATTCTGATCTTAAAGTTACACGGACCTTATCCATTCTTCTCAATGCAAAAGCTGCCGGGATCATTGACCAAATTAAGCCCTTATTGGATGAAATGATCTCCAGGGGTAGATGGTATTCTCAAAATGTTTACGAAAACTTTTTGAAGAAAATAGGCGAGCTTTAAAAACAAAAATCTAAAGTTAACACATCTTCTTATTGGAATTGCAATGCCAACCTTCAGTTAAACCCGTCAGCAATAGGGGATTGGTTTTATGGTTTTTTGCGTTTTCCACATCAGTACGGATAACAAATTAAATTTAGGATTTTATGTGTCCAGGGGTAGACATGATTTGTACACGGTAATTGACAGAGAAAAGAGTCAATTATTATCAATGACAGAACCAAAATTAAGATTGATAATGGTAGGAATATTTTGTACTGTTATATTAATATATTACGAGGCGGAATCATGTTGAGTAAATTTTTTATCGAAAAAGCAAGAATATCTTATTTGTTTACAATGGTATTGATCCTTTCCTTAATTCTGTTTTCTTTCTGCTCGAAAGACACTAAAAATCCCGTCAAGGAAGAATACGAGGATGTTTACACTAAAGCCTATGACCAAGAAAAGGTTATAAGGGTTGAAAGCGGGTTGAAAGTTGTGGGAAATCAGGTTGTAATACGGTTCAGTGAAGATGTTGAACCGGAAAGTGCGGAATTGACCATTATCAACTCCAGCGGAGAATTAGTGGGTCAGATCCCGGCCCTGGGATTGTTTCAGGCTGAATATGCATTTCATAATGAGCAGGAATTAAATGACAAAATTGATGAACTGTCTGAAATGGATAATATTGAATTAGTTTCCTATAATGCCATTGCCGAAAGGCGTGATTTATTATCTGTGAAACCCTACTGCAAAAAGAATTTTGATAATCATAAATTACCGGAAGACCAGTCGGTTGCTTACCGGGAAATTGAATTTTTTCCGGCCATACCATTAATGGGCCACGTCAGGAAAAATATGAACCTGAGCGAAGTGGTGATTGGCATTTTTGACTGTAAAATAGAACAAAATAAAACACGGGAATTTGATGATGTAACAGTAAAGGTAAAGGACACTGCCCCTAATGCAAATCTGGCCTATACAGAACATGCAACTCAAATTGCCGGAGTAATTGCTGCTGATAATGGTGACGGTGGTGTCAATGGTATTGCTTCCACGCTTATAGAGGACAAACTTAAAGTGTACTCTTATAACAATAATAATGCTTCTTTAATAAAAGATATTGAGATGTTATTTTTAGCCTGTTCCATGGATGATGTTGATATTATTAATATGAGTTATGGCTTTGGTGGATTTATTGAGGGGACAAATTATCTTAAGAATTGTGTGTATGCCAGAGGCATCTATGAATGGGCTTTTCGAAGTTTTCCGGAAGTATTGTTTGTTTGTGCCGCCGCAAATGAAAAATTTGAAATTTCGCAACTCAATGATGCGCCGGCAGGCATCCAACTTCCCAACGTGATAACCGTTTCCGGAACAAAATTTGGTGATCCCTTACAAGCCAGTCCCTGGTGTTCCTATGGCAGTTTGATTGATATTGCGGCGCCCAATGAAAAACTGGCTTTGCTGGATTCAAGCAGCGCTAACACTATCCAGATTTCCGATGGTAATTCTTTTGCCGCGCCAATGGTTGCTGCAACTGCCGGAGTTTTAAAATCCCTTAAGCCTGATCTTTTGCCTGAGCAGATAAAAGATTATATTCTCGATTATGCATCACCAACTGACGAATCTGTAGGCGGACGCCGGCTTAATATACCCATGCCGGTGGAACAATTACTGATCGAAATGAATGCACCGGAAGCGATTTTGGAAAAAGTTGATGATTCAGAACCCTTTGGTGAACCTGATGCTATCGGAATTGTTGAATGCCGTATTTGCGGTCATTCTGTTTTTAAGATCGAAGGTGAACCGGCTCTTGTTGCCTATAATGACAGTACCAGTTTTGGATTTTTGAATCACATGGGAGGAGGTATTACGATGACGAGTGAATATCAAACACTTGCTATAGAATTTAATACTTATGATATTTTATCATCTCAGTTACCTATTGCCCCGGATGATGAGATTCCAAGGAGTGTAGCCATCGGGTATTATAATCAATATTCTTTGGTTAGCGGCACTTCCCGTGACGGTGATTTTAACATTGAGTCTGCGGAAATTACTCAATATAATCAATTAAATCAAAATCCTTTGTCCATCAGAATTATCGGAAGCCTGAAAGGAAATATGACACTGGTGCAAATTGAGGATATGATGGAAGGCGTACCCTACAATCGAAAATTTTCCGGCTCCTTTAATATTTTAATGATCCTACAGTCAGAAGATGAGGATTTTTTGGAATATATTGATACTTATTGTATTAAGTAAAATTTGAGCAACTGCTCAGGTCTCATAGTTGAAAATTTTCCGATTTTTCAAGATCAGATAGCGCCATTTTAAAACCAAAAACTGACAATAGGAATTTTCTTTTACAGTAAAATGATATCTGAACAGTTGCGAATTCATTATCGTCAGGCGATCCGACGGATTAAATCTGCTATTGATTCGGCAATAGTGACTACTTTACCAGCTTTCACAATTGACAGGTTGTCCTTTTTTGTATGGGTAATGGACTGTGTTTCAATATTTTCAATAAACCATTGCGATGACACGGCAATGGCCGGGCAGCCGAACTGCAGGAAAATTGAATGATCACCCTGCACCCAGGGAGTTCCTTCCACGATGTCCGGTGTGTGCTTTATGATCTCCTGCATTTTTGTTTTGATTATCTCCGGCAGTTCATAAAAGGAAAAGGCTGAAGGACCTTCTTTATAAGCGGCGCCATCAATATTGATATTCAATAGGACATCCTCAAAATTCCCCTTTTTTGATCTGATATAATTCATCTGACCCGGGGTAGAATAATAATCCTCGCCATTGAAACCGACTAACTCAACCTGGTGCCGGCCCTGGTAATCCTTCAGCAATTCCGCCAGTAGCAAGAGTACAGTGACACCGGTGGCATTGTCAATGGCGCCGGGACTACCTGGTTTGGCATCAATATGGGCGGTAACAACGATTTTTTTCCTGGGGTCTGTACCTTTTCTGCCGATTGGATTATAAGCTTTGGCCGGAATTCTCTTGCAATCCGACTTCAGATTGACGGTTTCACCAACATGCCTGAGTAATCTTTGACCTTCTTCTTCTGTCATGAACAGGTTGGGAATATCAAAATCCCCGTCTTCAATCAGTGGAAAAGGATAGACACCGCCGGCCAGGGCTGCATTGCGGCCGGTGGCTGAAATAATGGCGCCGGCATGGCTGTTTTCCAGCAGATATACCAAATGCTTGTGTTCTTCCGGATTGTAGAAGGCAAAATTTTTGGGCATCAGTTGCTCTTTGGCGATTTCTCCATGAATAAGCAGAACCGATCCTTTTGCATCCAGGATTTCCAGTTCCTGAAGGGTTTTGGCTGCCAGCAATTTCCCTTTAAAGTCACATCCCCCGGAATAGGGGCCGGAATGGATTTTGAATGATTCGCCTTTGCATGTCAGACTGGCGCCATTGGATTGCCAGTCTATGACGTCAAATCCCGGCATTTCCGTTTCCCAACCCAAAGATTTGAAAGTAGTACCGACATAACTGCCTGCTTTACGGTTACCATAACTTCCCACAGACCGGTCAGTGATGGTATTGCACAGATGTTCCAGATAATTTGTGGCTTTTTGTTTTAATTTTTGAGACATTGTTACTCCTTTGTTAATTTGGAGCAAATATAAGACCGGCCGGGGTTTGAAAAATTGTAAAAATCCGACAATTTTTTTGTATGTCAGTTATTTTTTTAACGGTAATTTTTATAATGCCGGAAGAACAAGGATGCATATTAAATTTAAGACATATAAAATTTTATATAAATCCCGAAGGGATTAAACAATAATAAGAGGCTGTCCCAAAAGCTACAATAATTATTAAAATTCAGGGTTGTCTTTTATTTCACCGGACAGGACAATAGGAATTGTCCGCTACATTTTTTCCCAACGGAACTTTTGGGACAGTCTCACACGCTTTGACAATCCGTTGTTTTGCTCAGGACAGAATGATCGAAGCCCTTACACGGCCCAAATCAGTCCTCCCTAAAAAGGGAGGTGCAGGTGGGTGTTAAAATAATGATCGAAGTGAATAAATTGTTTGTATTGGCATCAGTTTCACGACCCCCTTTGTCAAGGCTGTCCTAAAAGCACAATAATAATTAAAATTTGGGTTATTTTATATTTCAACGAACAGGACAATAGGAATTGTCCGCTGCATTTTTTTTAAATCAATTTCCGGTATTGTTTCGGCGTCATTCCCATGAACTGTTTGAAATTATTGATAAAATGAGCCTGGTCACAAAATCCTGACAGATAACTGATCTCGGTTACGGAATGCTCTTTTGTCAATAAAGTGACAGACTGGTTGAACCTGAAAATATCAGCGGTTTTTTTGGCGCTGATGCCTACATGTTTTTTAAAAATCCGTTCGAAACTACGCTCACTGAGGAAATATTTTCTGGCTAATTCCCGGACAGGATACCGGCCACTGTGTTGCTTCAGGTCAGAAATGCTCTCGCGGACAATATTAAAATGGACAGGATTTTTGATCTCCAGTTTACCTGACAGAAATTTTTCGATCAGTTTGATTCTGTCAACCTGCGAGTTGTAGTCCATAAACCGGTTTTCATGAGTTTCCCAATCTTTGTAAATATCCGCTACCTCTACTTCAAGATTTGTCAGTTTGTCCACAGGCAAATGTAAAAAGGGATGGGCACTGTGGGTATGGAAAACAACCCCGATAACACCGGAATCTTTCTCTGAGATCACTTCACCCGATAGTAGATTTTGGCCGCAAACTGCCATTTGTGGTTGGGTTTTCAGAGTGCCTGACTGGTTTGGTTTACGAAAGGGCTTGCGGTAATGAAACAAGATTTGCAGCTCAGCCGTGGGATAGACAAGTTCACTGTAATCGCATTGATCATTCTCCAGCCACCAGAATTCTTTGATATAGGGAGTCAGGTGCTGTGACGGCGGTATGGTTTTAAGTATCAAAATAGTCCTGTAATTTAAATGTTGAAAAATTTACTGTTTTATGAAGACAAAGCAAAAGAACATTTTGTTGTCAATCATTTTCAATTCTTGCAAAAACTGATTATTGGTATTAAATTGACACCAATCTTCGGGACTGGGTGAGATTCCCAATCGGCGGTTAAAGTCCGCGAATCCGGCAACTGCCGGACTGATCCTGTGAAAACCAGGTACCGACGGTAAAAATCCGGATGAGAGAAGATTGATAATGACAGATTGTCCCGAAGAAAATTCGGGATTTTTTTATGTCTAATGATGAAAAACTGATGCATAAAGTCCTGGAACTGGCCCAACAGGGAAGAGGGTATACCAGCCCTAACCCAATGGTTGGTTCCGTGATAATCAAGAACGGCCACATCGTCGGCGAAGCCTTCCACGAAAAATATGGTAAACTTCATGCCGAGGCCCTGGCTATTAAAAAAGCAGGGGAAAATGCTAAGGACGCTACGATTTATGTAAATCTTGAGCCCTGCTCATTTTATGGCAAAACTCCTCCATGCACAGAAGCGATTATCAATGCCGGAATCAAAAAAGTGGTGGTGGGATGTCTCGATCCAAATCCAAAAGTTAATGGCACCGGTGTACTAAAATTACGGGAAGCGGGCATTGACGTGGTCACCGGTGTTTTGGAAAAAGAGTCTGAACAGTTGAACCGTGGCTTTTTCAAACATATACAGCAGAAAAGGCCCTGGATCAGTTTGAAACTGGCGCTTACTACTGATGGCTATGTTGCTGACTCACAGGGCAAAAGTAAATGGATTACATCATCGGAGGCCCGCAATTTTGTGCATCAACAGCGGAAACTGTTTGATGCCATTATGGTGGGATCGGGTACAGCGGTTAAAGATGATCCGTCGCTATTGCCAATGGACCTCACCGGCTATATTCCCAATCGTATCATTATCGATGAAACCTTAAGCATTCCTTATAAACTGAAAATTGTCAATGATAAATACCGCAACCGCACAATCCTGGTCACTTCTGTTGAAGGACGGGAGAAAAAGAAAAAGGAATTGGAGAAGCGGAAATTGCAGGTCATTCAGTCACCTGCCGATGATTTTGGTTGGGTAGATTTAGAGAAGGCCCTGGAGAAATTAGCAGAGCAGGGAATCACCTCTATTTATTGCGAAGGCGGCGGTCAGTTAGCCGGCTCACTGGTGAATGCCGGCCTGGTGGATGAATTGCAAATATTCATCGCCCCCAAAATTCTTGGTGAAGGGGTTTTTGGTTTTAGTGGCATGATGAAAACATTGGATGAGGCCATTGAACTGGAATGGGATGAACCGGAAAAAATGGGCCCTGATATTCTGTTGAGAGGAGGGTTAAAATAATGTTTACCGGATTGATCGAAGAAGTCGGCAAAATAGAAAGTATTCATACTAATAAAGATGGTAAGGAACTGGTAATTTCTGCTGAAAAAGTTTTGGAAAATGTGCAATTGGGCGACAGCATCAGTATTGATGGCGTCTGCCTCAGTGTGACTGATTTTTCGGACAATCATTTTCGCGTTCAGGCAGTTCATGAGACCTTACGGAAAAGCACTCTGGGCAAATTGCAAACCGGCAGTGCTGTCAATCTGGAACGCGCCATGTCGGCCGGGGGACGGTTCGGCGGACACATTGTCCAGGGCCATGTGGATGGCACAGGGAACATTAAACAAATCACGAAATTTCATAATTCTGCGGAGATCCGGATTATCATTCCCGCAAAATTGATGAAATATATCGTCCCGAAAGGCTCAATTGCCATCAGTGGTATCAGCCTGACAGTGGCGGAAAAACATGATGACTCGATCACCATCGCCGTTATACCGATCACCTTTGCAGAGACAAATTTGAGCCGGAAAAAAATTGGTGATCCGGTGAATATTGAAGTGGATATTTTCGCCAAGTATGTTGAGAATTTTTTTAAAAATCAAGATAGCCCGGACATTACACAAAAAATGAAAACCTGGGGCTATAAACCATAGAGGAAGAGATGAGATTTAACACAATTAAAGAAGCAATTGGCGACCTGAAAAACGGGAAAATGGTCCTGGTTGTGGATGATGAAGATCGCGAGAATGAAGGAGATTTCATTTTTCCGGCGGAATTGTCTTCTCCGGAAAATGTTAACTTTATCGTCAAGGAAGGCCGTGGGCTGGTCTGTGTGGCAGTGACTGAACAGCGCGCCGATGAACTGGGCCTGAACATGATGGTGGAGAAAAATACCTCCCACTTATCAACAGCTTTTACGGTTAGTGTGGACTATAAATTGGGTACCACCACCGGTATTTCAGCCTTCGACAGAGATGCCACGATCAAGGCTCTTGCCGATGACAATGCAAAACCGGAAGATTTTGGAAAACCGGGCCACATTTTTCCATTGGTAGCCAAGAAGGGTGGGGTTTTGCGCCGTACCGGACATACGGAGGCGGCTATTGACCTGTCACGGCTGGCGGGATATAAACCGGTGGCTGTTCTTTGCGAGGTAATGGATGAAGACGGAACCATGGCGAAGCGGGACCGGTTATTCGAGATTGCCGAACAATTTGACATAAAACTGATCACCATCGAAGACCTGATCAAATACCGGCGCCGCACGGAAAAATTTATTCACCGTGCCAGTGACGCCAACATTCCCACGAAGTATGGAAATTTTGGATTGAAATTGTATGTTGATGACCTGACCGGCGATGAACACCTGGCATTGACCAAGGGAAAGTGGACAAAAGACGAATCCGTTCTGGTGCGTGTCCATTCCGAATGTTTTACGGGGGATGTGCTGGGCTCCCACCGCTGTGATTGCGGCGACCAGCTCCACCGGGCCATGGAAATGATCGAAAAGGAAGGCCAGGGAGTGGTGCTTTACCTTCGTCAGGAAGGCCGCGGCATCGGACTTAAACATAAACTCCACGCCTATAAACTACAGGATGAAGGCTATGACACTGTGGAAGCCAATGTGAAACTGGGCTTTCCGGCAGACCTGCGGGATTACGGCATGGGAGCGCAAATATTATCAGACCTCGGTATCCATAAAATGCGGCTGATGACCAATAATCCCCAAAAAATTGTTGGTCTGGAAGGCTATGGAATAGAAATTACAGAACGGGTTTCCATAGAAATTCCGGCCACGGAAAAGAATAAATATTACCTGCAAACCAAGCGGGATAAAATGGGGCATATGATTTTGGAAAATGATAAAAATGAGCAAGGAAAGGAATAAATTATGGGTAAAGTATATGAAGGACAATTAAAAGCCGACGGTAGTAAAGTTGCTATCGTAACATCAAGATTCAACGACCTGGTTACCAAAGAACTCAATGGCGGCGCAATCGACTGTTTGAAACGCCATGGCGCGGCTGAAGATGATATTGATATCTTTTGGGTGCCGGGGGCTTTTGAATTACCGGCCGTGGCGAAGAAAATCGTCGCCACCGGAAAATACGACGGCATTATCTGTATTGGCGCGGTCATTCGCGGGGCCACACCACATTTTGACATGGTGGCTAATGAAGCCACAAAAGGAATTGCCCAGGTGGCTATGCAAGCGGATATTCCCGTGGTTTTTGGTGTACTGACCACAGACTCCATTGAACAGGCCCTGGAACGCGCGGGAACAAAAGCCGGAAACAAAGGCTGGGATGCCGCGTTAACTGCTGTAGAAATGATGAATTTGCACAAACAAATCAAGTGATTATCGAAAGGGCCGCCCCCGTTATGAGAAAAAAATCAATTCCTGTCATTTTTATAGTTTTAATCATGATACAAATCCTTGTTGGCCAGAGCCGGGTCAATGAATGGAAACATTATACATCCACGCTGAATTTTACGGATATGGCTGAAAATGATGGATTGGTTTATTTTGCATCAGGCGGTGGAATCGTGCTTTTTGATCCTGCCGGCAAACAGTTTCAAACCTTTACCGCCGAAAGCGGTCTCTCAAGAATTAACCTGGAAACCATTGGAAAAGATGCCAGGGGAAATTTTTGGGTGGGCTCCGGTTCACCGGTTGGCGAAATCAATATTTTTGATCCTGAAAAAAATACTGTGATAAAGGTATTTAACAGCAGCACCTGGAACCAGGAATTGACTGCTGTTACTGATTTTGCCTATTCGGAGGATCGAATGTTTGTGATTTGCCAGGTCAATACGGACTGGGGTTTGCTGGAATTCGATACCAACCGAAATTATGCGTACAAAGATTTCTATTTTAATTTTCCCCATACCTTTGAAAAAATTGAAGCCCTCAGTATCGCCGGTGATCAAATCTATATCACCACTTCCACCAATTTGATGTGTGCCGACCTGGCAACGGCTGATCTGAAAAATCCCGATAGTTGGAAACTGGTTTATTCGGACATCAATATTACCAATGTTGTTGAATTTGATGATAATTTTCTGTTTGGCGTTGACAATGATATCTATGTTTATGACGGGCACCAGGCTGTATTGTTTTCGGAAAATCTATCCGGCGATATCAATCATCTACAGGAGGATGGGGGAAAATTGTTTGCCGCGACAAAGCGTGGATTATATAATGTGGATTCCGAGGGTAATCATGATCAGGAAACCACAGAAGCGGTGATGCAGTCCCTGCAAACAGCTGACATGATTATCGGGCGTCCGCAAAAAAACGGCCTGTATCTGATTGAAGATGGCAAATCAGCGCGATATATTCCCAATACTTCACTGAGCAATACCAATACGGCTGTTTGTGTGCTGTCGGACAGGCAAATCGTCACCGGTTCAAAATTCGGTTTTTCAATTCTGCATGATCAGGGCTGGAAAAATATTGTCCGGAATAATGACAGGGAAAATAAGTTTAACACTGATTTTGACTGGAATTATTTTGCGGCGGATACCATACATTTTGCACCCACCGGCAGAATCTATTCCCTTATTGAGAGATCCGATGGTTATCTGTTCGCATCATTATATGGCGCTAATATTGAACACGGCCGAAAAGGCGCCCTGGTGAAATTTGATCCTGATAATATACGCGAATACACACTCTTTGATACCACTGACGGGCATCTGGCCACATCAGAGGGAATTGGAGCGGGCAGTGATCATTTTTTTGGAATCGGCAGAATGGCTATGGATGAATGTGATAATATCTGGATATGCAATCAATATGCGGATAATGACAATGTTATCGCGGTGATTCAGAACGATGATACCTGGACCCATTTTAGTATTCCGGAATCAGGCTACAAACTCGATTATTATCCCACCTGTATTGCCTTTGATGATTACGGCCGCGTCTGGATCGGGCAGGAAGAAGCGGGAATCCAGATATTGGATTATAATAATACCCTGCTTGATAAATCCGATGATACCTGGTATAAACTCACAACCATGCAGGGTATCGGTTCCAATAAAATATATGATATGGCTTTCGACCACAATGGTGTATTGTTTTTAACCACCGCAGCCGGGATTCAGGAGGCGGAAGTCAATGCTGATTTCAGTGGCGGCCGCTATTTTACCCGCATCGATCAGAATCCCAAATATTCCAATATTTCTTTCCAAAAGGAAAATGTCGTGAAAGTTGACGGCCAGAACAATAAATGGTTTACCACATCTAATTCCGGTGTTTTGGTATACACCTGGGACAATTTATGGCTGAATAATTACGAGGGATACACCATTGATAATTCCGACTTGTTGTCCAATGAAGTGCTGGATATTGATTTTTTGGAAGAGGACGGGCTGGTGGTCATGTCGACGACAAAAGGTGTTTCAGTTTTAAAATCTCAGTTTTCCGTGACCCGGGAATCCTTTGATGAATTGAATATTTTCCCCATGCCTTTTCGAATTCCCGCCGGTAAAAATCTGGTCATTGAAGGGCTTCTACCCGCCAGTGAAATCAAAATTATGACGCTGGACGGCACTTTTGTTCGGAAATTAAAATCTAAAGCCGGGGAGATCAACGGCATCCAGGGATTCTGGGACGGCCGCGATCAGAATGGTAAATTGGTCAGCAGCGGAGTTTACCTCTGTATGGTCTATACCGAAGAGGGCGAGAGCGCGGTGGGGAAGATCGCTGTAGTCCGGGATTGATAAAAATGTAGAAGACAGTTTCTATGATCCTGTTCAGTGAAATTTAAAATAACCTTGAATTTTAGTAATTATTACAGCCCTGCGATTGAAAGAATTTCAAAATAACACCACAATTTATTGTAGTGGGTAAAATACAATTCAAAAATCCCGTTAATGATTCACAATAAAAAATTTCTGTGAACTTTGTGGTCTAATGGCTAATATAGACCTATGAAAATTTTAGGAATATCCGCCTTTTATCATGATAGTGCTGCCGCTCTGATTGTAGACGGTGAGATCATTGCTGCCGCCCAGGAAGAACGCTTCACCCGCAAGAAACATGATTTTGGTTTTCCGACAAATGCCATTGATTACTGCCTGGCAGAAGGGGGAATTTCTACACATGACCTCGATATTGTCGCCTTTTATGATAAACCTTTCCAGAAATTTGACCGGCTCCTACACACCTATCTCACCTATGCGCCGATTGGTATTCGATCCTTTATCAAAGCCATGACGCTCTGGCTCAAACAGAAACTCTGGATCAAGGATTTGATTGCTACGGAATTGGATTTTATGGGAAAGATTCTCTTTCCTGAACATCACCAGTCACACGCCGCTTCAGCATTTTTTCCATCGCCTTTTCAGGGAGCAGCTTTTTTGACCATGGACGGGGTTGGCGAGTGGACCACGTCCAGTTTTGGAGTAGGAACAGATAACAGCGTGAAAATTATCGGTGAAATGAAATTTCCCCATTCCATTGGTTTGCTCTATTCGGCTTTTACCTATTTTTGCGGATTCCGGGTCAATTCCGGTGAATACAAACTCATGGGACTGGCGCCTTACGGAGAACCGAAATATGTAGATCTGATCAAGCAGGAATTGATTGATCTGAAGGATGATGGTTCCTTCAAGATGGACATGGCATATTTTAGTTACAGCGCCGGTCTGAGAATGACCAACCGGAAATTCGCAAAACTCTTTGGCGGTCCGCCCAGAAAACCGGAAAGCAAGATCACGCAGCGGGAAATGGATCTGGCCAGATCTATTCAGGAAGTGACGGAAGAGATTATGTTGAAAATGGCGAATCATGTTCATAAAGAAACAGGAATGACGAATTTGGTGCTGGCCGGTGGTGTGGCGCTGAATTGTGTGGGAAATGGCCGGATATTGCGGGAAAGTCCCTTTGACAATATCTGGATCCAGCCGGCTGCCGGAGATGCCGGTGGCGCTCTGGGAGCAGCACTCTTTGCCTGGCATCAATATCTGGATAATCCACGAAATGCTGATGGCATGAAAGACACCCAAAAAGCCTCTTACCTGGGACCCTCATTTTCAGAAGAGGCCATCAAAAATTTTCTGAATGAAAATAATATACCTTACCAAAAATTAAGTGACAGCGAGATCAATAGACGAACCGCAAAATTAATTGTAGACCAAAAAGTCGTTGGCTGGTTCAAAGGAAGAATGGAATTTGGCCCGCGGGCCTTAGGAAACCGCAGTATTATCGGCGATGCCCGCTCAGAAAAGATGCAATCGGTGATGAATTTGAAAATCAAATTTCGGGAAAGTTTCCGGCCTTTCGCGCCGACAGTATTGGCCGATGATGTAAGCGATTACTTTGAAATTGATCGGGAGAGTCCATATATGCTGCTGGTGGCAGATGTGAAAGAAGAATTGCGTAAATCAGCGGATAATTCGAAAACCGGACTGGAAAAACTTAAAATTCCACGCTCATCGATTCCGGCAGTGACCCATGTGGATTATTCCGCAAGATTGCAGACAGTTTCCAGAGCAGACAATCCGAATTATTACGATATGATCAAAGAAGTGAAGGATCAAACCGGCTGCCCGGTAGTGATCAATACATCTTTTAATGTGCGCGGGGAACCAATCGTCTGTACGCCGGAAGATGCGTTTAATTGCTTTATGCGCACCAATATGGATTATCTGGTGCTGGGAAATTATCTGCTGAATAAAAGAGATCAAAAGGGTGAAGACCATGACATTAAAGCAGTGGCTGAATTTGAGTTGGATTAATTTTGAGACCTTGCGAATGGCCAACGACCTTCGCAATGGTTGGTAATCGGAGTTCTGAAAACAACCATTGCGAAGGTTTTCAACCATTCGCAAGGTTTCAGGTTCGCAAGGTTTCAGAGGGAATATGATAGAAGAAATAAAACAAATAGCAACTAACCATAACAAAAAGGAATTCCGGAAATTCGGAATCACAATCGGTGTATTTTTGATTCTCGTTGGATTAGTGCTGTTTTTGCGACGATCTGACTATGCAATGACAGTTGGAATAATCGGTATAGCCTTTTGTGCATTTGGATTAATTTTGCCGGTACTTCTGAGACCTTTTTATATCATCTGGATGAGTTTTGCCTCGGTTTTGGGATTTATTATGACACGGGTGATACTCAGCCTTGTTTTTTATCTGATCTTTACACCGGTGGGATTGGTTTTACGGTTATTGCGGAAGGATTTACTGAACCGTAAAATAGAACCGGATAAACAATCTTACTGGGAACTTCGCCCAGATAAAGAGTATGACCCAAAAAGCAGTGAGAAACAATATTAAAATTATGCGGGAGCGCGGAATTCTATTCCGCAATTTGTGAAAAAGTAAAGATGCGGATTATAAATCCGCGTTCCAAATAAGAGGAATAAATGAGTAAATTATCCATTGTCAGCGAATTTTTCGAATTT
>CAYYMT010000094.1:0-5643 GCA_964472715.1 uncultured bacterium
TGTTTAGGCTTCAAAATTTTTGGCAAAGTCCGCGATTGTTTTCTCATCAATATGGCTGATAGTTTCATCAAAGCCGGTGATTTTTTTGACGATGGCTTTCTCCACAAAATTCATCTTTTCAAAATTGAACTCGCCGCCAAAAAGGGCTTTGGCATGGGCGTGATCAAGCAATTTTTCCGGAAAATTTTTGGAAAAATATTGCTCGGCTTCCTCCCCTTCTTCCATACAGGTAATGAATATCCCCAGTTTTTTAGACAGTAAAATAGTTTCATTATTTTGGCAGAATTTTTTGATCTTTCCCTGGATACCACCGGCATGAATGGAGCCGCCAAGGATAATGTTATCATATTTTTCCGGATCGCAGCTTGATTTTTTTAGATTACAGGTTTCAATATCACTGTCAGTCAAATGATTTTTTAAAATTTCAATATTTTTTTGGGTAGCGCCGTGTTTGGTCATATAAACAATTAATGTACTCATATTATCTCCTTTGTTAGTTTTAGTGAATATTAAGCATTTTATAGATTCTTTTCCAAAATTTTTATATATTGCGGGAATTATTGTGACAACAAACACACGGAGGGGAAATGAGAAATTTTATCAGAACAGTATTGTTATTATTTATTGCAGTAAGCCTGAGTTTCGCGTGTACATCCATATTGGTGTCAAAAGGTGCTTCGGTTGACGGATCGGTTATGATCACCTATGCCTGTGACGGCGAATTTCACGCCCATTTAGACCGGGAACCGGCGGCTGATTACGCGCCCGGCGATTCCCTGGTACTGAAAAACTGGGGCGGAAATATCCGTGGTAAAATTCCACGGCCAGCCCATACCTATGCCAGAATTGGACTGATCAATGAATACCAACTGGCCATTGGTGAAACCACTTTCAGTGGCCGTGAAGAATTGCAGAACCCTGACGGATTGATGCATTACTGGGAACTGATGCACATTGCCCTGCGACGGGCCAAAACCGCCCGGGAGGCGATTGATGTCATTACCGGTTTGGTGGAAAAATATGGATACCGTTCCACCGGTGAATCCTTTTCCATTGCTGACACAGAAGAAGCCTGGATACTTGAGATGATCGGTCCTGGTAAAGGGGAGAAAGGTGCAATCTGGGTTGCCAGGAAAGTGCCGGACGGATCAATCTGTGCCCATGCCAATAAAGCGGTCATCGGTGAATTCCCAATGAATGACCCGGAGAACTGCCTTTATTCTGACAATGTGATAGATTTTGCCATTGAAAAAGGATATTATGATCCCAAGACTGACGGACCATTCAGATTCAATGATGTTTATTGCCCGCCGACGCCCAGTAACCGGCGGTACGCCTCAGCCAGAGTATGGTCGGTTTTCAGACGCGCCGCGCCGTCACTGAAATTGTCACCGGATTATCATCGCAGTGTCGAAGGGGCGGACGATTATCCCTTATTCATTAAACCCGATGAAAAATTATCCACTCAGGATGTTATCAGGCTGATGCGTGACCATTACGAAGGAACAGATTATGATATGCAAAAGGGCATTGACGCCGGCCCTTACGGTACACCCAATCGCTGGCGGCCTATGCAATGGGAAGTGAAAGATAAAAAGTATGTCTGGGAGCGGCCGATTTCTACGCAGCAGACTGGTTTCTCCATTGTGACGCAATCCCGTTCCCATTTTCCGAATGAAATCGGCGGAGTGCTTTGGTATGGCATGGATGATACTTACACCAATTGTTATGTGCCTTTCTATTGCTCAATAAATAAACTGCCGGAAAGTTACACTATCGGTAATATTCGTGAATTTACCTGGGAGTCTGCCTGGTGGGCCTTCAATTTTGTCTCCAATTTCGCCAATATCAAGTATAAATATATGTTGCAGGATATTCAGGCGGTACAGCAAAAGTTGGAAGGGGATTTCTTTGCTCTTCAGCCGGCGATAGAACAAACCGCGCAGACTTTATTAAAATCTGACAAAGAGCTGATGGTCAAATACCTGACGGATTACTCGGTGATGCATGCTGAGAATGTTGTTGGGAAATGGCAGGATCTGGGCAAATACCTGGTGATGAAGTACAATGACGGATATATCAAAAATGAACAGGGCCGGATTGTTGAGCAGGGCTATCCGCAGGAATGGCTGGAAAAAGTGATTGAAAACCGGCCGAAACAGTTTGAACTGCCGGAAGGGAATGATAATCCGGAATCGGAATTAGTTGACTAAGAAAAGCGTGGGGCAATCTTAGATAAGACTATACGACCTCGGATTTATACAGGAATATATGGATAAGTTATTCAGGTTAATTTTTTGACTTTACAAAAGTTTTATAAATTTACTTGTGAATTTACAGGGATAAAACTTATGCAATCGCACGCTCAAACAGTATGAAATCTTTAACGCCTGAAAATTTAAATTTTTTAACGGCAATTTTTATAAGGCCGGAAGAACAAAGAAACCTATCAGTAGGAAGATATTATTTTAAATTTCTATATCTTTACCCATTAAAAATTATTTATACCATATTTTTTAACGACAATTTCAATAGGGAAAAATCCGTGTAAACTAAAATCTCCGCGAGCCCAAAAGAAACGACCTTTAGATTTACCCAAAAATTTATCAGAAAATGAATATGCGCAAAGGTTTATTTGCAAAATTATCCACTTCTTTCTTTAACAATAGGAAATATTTTTATCCCTGTCATTTTATAAAAATCTGTGTACGTCAAATAAAAATTATTCACGAAAGTGTTTTTCCGGCAATGCCCGCAGTTTTTCCGCGGCCTGTTCGGCGGTGATATCCCGTTGCGGCCCGGCGAGCATTTCATAGCCTACCATGAATTTTTTCACTGTTGCTGAGCGCAGCAAGGGCGGATAAAAATGGGCATGCAGTTGCCAGTGATCATTCAGGCTGTTATTGAACGGCGCGTTATGCCAGCCCATGGTATAGGGAAAGGAAGTTTCAAAAAGATTGTCGTACTTTGTGGTTAACCGCTTCAGAATATCGGCCAGGCCTTCTCGCCTGGTGTCTGTCAGATCATTTAATTTTTTAACGTGATTTTTAGGAAGCAGCAGGATTTCATAGGGCCAGATTGCCCAGTAAGGAACCAGCGCCAGCCAGGTCTTATTCTCAATCACAATTCGTTTTTTACTCTTCAATTCCTCATCAAGATAATCAATCAGTAAGGGCGAATTGTATTTTGTATAATAGGCTTTCTGATGACGGTCTTCTTTTTCCGCTTCTACGGGTAAATCATCTCCCGCCCAGATCTGACCGTGGGGATGAGGATTGGAACAGCCCATGATAGTGCCTTTGTTTTCAAAAATCTGGACCCATTGATAATTCTTTCCCAGGTGGGCCAGTTGTTCGGCCCATAGGTCAATCACTTTACGAATATGATCAACCGGCATTTCCGCCATAGTCAGATCATGACGGGGTGAAAAACATATGACCCGGCAGGTGCCTTTGATCGCTTTGGTTTTGAAAAAGGGTGATGTGAGGTCATCCTGCAATTCATTATCAGGCAGCAGCGCCGCAAAATCATTGTCAAAGACAAAGGTCTCTTGGTAATCCGGATTTTGATGGGCGCCGGCCCGCTGATTGGTGGGGCAGAGGTAGCAGTTTTTATCATATTGTGGTCGTCTGTCGGTCGTATTCTTTTCCTGTTTTCCCTGCCAGGGGCGCTTTGTGCGGTGGGGGGAAACCAACACCCATTCGCCGGTTAATGGATTATAGCGGCGATGGGGAAATTCATTGATCAAATCCTGCATGTGTACTCCGATAATTGTTTTTGTAATCGATTTCAGCCAAGATTACAACCTTAAACTTTTTTCTGCAAAGATTTTTTAATGTTTATTTTTTGACAAGACTGTTATATTTCAAGGGTAATTTTTTGTAAACCCGATTGAGGAGTAATTTTGAAAAAAGTATTGACCTATGGCACTTTTGACCTTTTTCATTATGGACACCTGCGAATTTTGCAGCGGGCCAAAGCGCTGGGAGATTTCCTGATGGTCGGCGTTTCTACCGATGAATTCAATGCCATTAAAGGGAAAAAGTGTACCTATTCCTATGAACACCGGGCTGCAATTGTGGAAGCAATTAAATATGTTGATGAGGTGATCCCTGAACACAATTGGGAACAAAAAATTGATGACATCAGGAACCATGATATTGATGTGTTTGTCATGGGCAATGACTGGCAGGGAAAATTCGATGAATTAAAAGAGCATTGCGAAGTGGTCTATTTGGATCGAACCCGGGATATTTCCACGACCCAGATTAAGAATGAATTGAAAACTAAATAGAATCAATATCAGTTTTAAACAGTCCTACGCAAATATCAGATAAATATAGTGAGCGAAAATTCCGGCAAATAATCCGCCGACAGTATGGGCAATCAGTGCTTTGGATGTGAACTGGCGGTAGTTCAGGGAATCCAGCATCGCCGTGTGAGTGCTCAGGTATCCGCTCCAACACATGCCAATCGCCGTGAAAACCGCAATCTCATTGCCGCCGATGATGCCCCGTTCCAGAAAGGATGGGATCAGCGACAAAGCCGCACCCACAGAACCGAGAGATGTGATTGGGAAGGCAACCGCTTCACCATTTTCAAAGCCAAACAGGAATTTGAAGATAAAGGAAAATTTATCAGCGATCATGGGGAGCAGGGGATAGCCCTCATACGCCAGTCCCTGGTAACCGGCGGACGGGTCTTTCGGGCCATAGGTAATGATCATCACAATGGTGGAAATGATCAGAACGCCGGGAATGATCGCCAGTCCCAGTTCCACACCTTTCTTGCCACCATCCAAAATGGAATCAATAAAACGCAGGAATAGTGTTTTGTCATGTTTCAGTGAGATTTCATCCTCATTGGCCTTGGAAGAATCGAAATCCTCGTCATCCAGTTTGCCTTTCAGAAATAATTGCATTAACCGGGTGGAGATGATGGAACCGATAATCGCGCCCACCAGTCCGACCATGGCAGCGGTGAAAAAATTCTGTCCGATCATAAAGGTCACTACAATTAACCCCATTCCAAAAGAAGTTCCAAAATTAGTCAGGGAAAGCAGCTCATGTTTGCGGAAGTAGGAATTATAGTGCTCATCTTTGGCAAAGGAAATGATTGCCGGATTGTCAGAGAAAAAGGTCATCAGACCAACCAGAGAGGCAACGCCGGGCAGATTATAAAGCGGACGCATCAGGGGCGCTAATAGTTTTTCAAACAATCGCACCACACCAAATTCGATCATCAGATCACCGAGGGCGCTGGCCAGCACCATAATGCTTAACAGGTAAAACACTGTATTCAATAGCAGATCGTGGGATGTATTCATCACTGTTGAGAGCAGATTTTTGATTCCCATCTGATAGGATAAAAAGCCGAAAAAGGACAAAAAGATCACCAAAAAGACAATGGCTTCGATTCTTCTTTTAAATAGTTTTGACACAATCTCTCCCGGTAATAGGTTAGGACCTCCAAAACCTGTTCTCTCTCTTTGTTATTTTGAAGATCATCAATCTCTAAAAATCGCGGAAAATTACCAGAATTTTTTGTGCCGGACAAGGATTAAATTAATTAATTTTGTAAAAGCCTACTCTTAACAAATTATAGTCTCTCGTTAAAGGGTATCATCGTTGAATATTTGGTTTT
>CAYYMT010000094.1:5743-14658 GCA_964472715.1 uncultured bacterium
AGTTGTTTTATAGCTTCGCTTAACTGTTAAATCTTCGGAAGTTAAATAAAAGATTGCCGCCTCAATATAATTTATAATGATTATGATCTATTTCAGGATGGTTTTCAATGTTGTGCCATTGGCTTTGACATCAGCCACAGGGCAGCGTCTTTCCACTTCATCCAAAAGTTCCTGTTTTTCTTCGTCACTCATGTCAGCATCGATAGTCACATGGGAGCGAATTTCCAGGAAGCCGGCGCGGTTGTCCCGGGATTTTCCCATCAGGACATCTTTGTCGATATCCCCTTCCACATCCACTTCGATAGCGCGAATGTTCAGGCGTCTTTGGGCGGCAATGATACGGACCAGGGCAATAATACAGCCCGGCAGAGAGGCCAGAAAATATTCCAGTGGGTTTGGCCCGTCATTATTGCTCATGGGTGCCGGTTGATCAATGATCATGGTTTGTGATCCTTTGACTTCGGTTCTGAATCCTTTTTCAGATGTTGCATTCAGTTTCATTGTTGTAACAGCCATTTTTTCTCCTTCGTTTATTTTTAAACACTGTGAATATTATAACGCAATAGTTTACAAAAGGTTCCTATGCCGTGCAATAAATTTCTGCATTAATCCTATATACTTCTATTTCAGAAAATTGTTGATACTATTCCATCAGTGTATTAAATTTATCCGCTTTTTCAATGCCCTGATAGCTTAGTTGGTAGAGCAGCGGCCTCTTAAGCCGACGGTCAGAGGTTCGAATCCTCTTCAGGGTACTGGTTGATTATTAAGGGTTTAGGCAGCTTGTCTGAACCCTTTTTTAATTTATAGATAACAAATAAAAAAATAGAATAGCGTATAAATTACAGTATATTAAAGAATTAAGCCGACGGCCAGAGGTTCCCTGCCCGCCCTCCCTCTGGTCGGGGGCAGGCGGGGAATCCTCTTCAGGGTACTGGATGATTTTTAAGGGTTTAGGCGGTTTGTCTGAACCCTTTTTTAGTTTTCGGCAGTCCCATAAAATTAGCAAATATTGGCATTTATTGATATTTATTCCCCTCGAGAGAATTTTAGTCCCATAAATTAGACCCATAGTATTTTTTTAGATAAAAAAGATTAGAAAACTAATACAATAAAAAATGTCTTCAATACTGTTTAAATGTTGAAGCTATTTTCTCCTTGACATCACCCTTCTGTTCAATTAATATACAATATTACGGATTTAGAAATAATTACTGATAAGGTAAGAGATAAACCTCGTATTAATAATATTTAATATTGCTTGACAGGGGAAACGTGAATGGCAAAGAAAATTGCTGGCACTTACCATGAATGGAAAAAGATTGACGATAATTATGAAGATGTCAAAGGCTTCTGCAAGTCTGCCACGCTGGAAGATATTAAAAAACACAAATTCGTAATGACGCCCGGAAGGTATGTCGGTATTCCGGATGAAGAGGAAGATTTTGATTTTTATGAAAGATTTACCAGTTTAAAAGCTGAATTTAATAAACTTCTCAAAGAAGAAGAGAAACTCAATAAGATCATTATAAAAAATCTTGATAAAATTAAGGTAGATAAAAATGAAATTTGATCCTTATCAGCCCTACAATGACTTACCACTTCTATTTCCTGGTGAAAAATATTGGCGAACAATCAAGATATTGGAGCAGACCAATAAGGCCAATAAAGCTTTGGCAGAACTAAAAGGACGAATGGCTGCAATACCCAATCCTAAAATTTTTATCAATACATTAGCATTGCAGGAGGCAAAAGACAGTTCATCAATTGAAAATGTATTTACTACAAATGATAAATTATTTAAAGCATTAACAGCAACGGCTACACCTGATCCGCAAACCAAAGAAGTATTAAGATATGGGAAAGCACTAACTGATGCCTTTAATAAGATAAAAACCGGTGATAGATTCTCAATAGATATGATTGAAAAAATCTATCAAAATATAAAAAATAAAGATGATGGTATTCGGGACAATGACGTGTTTATTGGTAATCATTTTAAAACTGTTTATACACCGCCTTGTTGCAAAGAAATATTAATTGAAAAATTGAATAACTGGCTGACTTATGCCAATGGTGGGATTGAAGTTGATCCTCTGATTAAAATGGCAATATTGCATTATCAGTTTGAAGCAATTCACCCTTTTAGCGACGGCAACGGTCGTACCGGAAGAGTTCTGAATGTTTTATATTTAACCATGCAAAATTTGCTGGATGAACCTATTCTCTATCACTCAAAATACATCAATACTTATAAAAAGGAATATTACAGATTGTTGATTGGTGTAACTGAAGATCAGAAGTGGGAAGAATGGATTTTGTATATGTTAAAAGCCATTGAACATACCGCTAACTCAACCCTGCAAAAAGTTGTTAATATTATTAATCTGTTTGAACAGGTTAAACAGAAAATTAAAGGCAAATTGCCTAATATTTATAGCTTTGAATTAGTTGAAATCCTATTTACACAAATTTATACTAAATATGCCATTTTAGAGAAAAACAAAATAGCTTCCCGAAATACTGCCAGTAAATATCTGAATCAATTGGTGGATATCGGTATTCTGGAAAAAGAAAAAGTAGGCACAGAGTATATTTATAAAAATATAGAGCTATTTGAATTGTTTAAGGAACTTTAAATGCACAAAAAACGATGATTTTTATGCAGCTAATACTGATATGCACAAAGGCTGTGCATTTAGCTAAGATAATGCACAAAAATCTGGTTTGTTTGTGCGTATTCATAATACATGCACTCACTGAGTGCATGTATTCGCTAAAAAAATAGAAGTGAGAGAAAAAAATGAATAGAATAAATCAACCGGTCGCAAATTGCGATCAGTTTAAAAAGTTAAAGTAATATGGAATAATTGGATATAAATTGTGAAACAGAAAAATAATAAAATAGATGTACAAGGTAGTAAGATAACTGTTATCGCCGCAAACGAACAGGATTATATTTCTTTGACTGATATGGTTCGGGATCTTGAAAATGGTTTGGTGCTTATTGAAAAGTGGCTTAGAAACAAAAATACTATCGAATTTCTTGGTATTTGGGAAGAAATATACAATCCTGATTTTAATTCCCCCGAATTCGAGGGAATTAAAAATCAAGCAGGATTAAATCGGTTTGCTCTCTCTGTAAAACAATGGGTAAAAAAAACAAACAGTATTGGAATCATTGCTAAAGCCGGCAGATATGGTGGCACCTATGCTCACAAAGATATTGCTTTTGAATTTGCTTCGTGGATTTCTCCAAAGTTCAAAATATTTTTAATCAAAGAATTTCAGCGATTAAAAGAAGAGGAGCAAAGGCAACTTGGTTGGGACATTAAACGCAACTTGACAAAGATCAATTACCGTATTCACACAGATGCTATCAAAGAAAACCTATTACCAGACACTTTAAGCAAAAAACAAATTAGTATGGTATATGCCAGCGAAGCCGATGTGCTGAATATGGCATTGTTTGGCAAGACTGCTAAGCAATGGCGTGAAGAAAATCCAGATGAAAAAGGAAATATTCGTGATTTTGCCAATGTGAGCCAATTGGTCTGTCTGGCTAATCTTGAAAATCTGAATTCTGTTTTTATTAATGAGGGCTATAAACAAAGTAGACGGCTGGTAAAACTCAACCAAATAGCTATACAGCAAATGAAAATCCTGACGCAGGATAATAAAACTAATTTATTGAATGATAAAAATGGCAATACCGATGAAAAATAATAAAATGTTTACTTTTACAGTTGGAGAATTAAAAGAAATCTTAACACAATACCCTGACGATATGCCGGTGATTGTCTCCGGCTATGAAAATGGGTATGAAAATTTCCGTCAACCAACCATAAAAAAAGTCAACCACTTACCGGAAAATCCCTACTATGATGGCGAGTTTCAACCCGATGAGAATGGAACCGAAGCGCTTGTTTTGGATCGTGAGGTGAGGCATGACTGATATTCCAAAGGGTTGGGTTGAGGCTACCTTAGGTGAAATAGCTACATTTAAAAGAGGTTTTGATTTAACACAGAAAGAAAGGGGAGAGCGGAGGATGTATCTGCTAATACTGCTAAAACACACAAATTTAAAAATAAGATAATTTTTATTAATACAGGTGATGTACTTAAAGGAAAATTTTTACATTCTGAGTATTCAGATATTGAAAACCTTCCTGGTCAAGCAAAAAAAATGATCAACAAAAATGATATATTGTTCAGTGAAATAAGACCAAAGAATAAAAGATATGCCTTCGTTACTTTTGAATCTGATGATTACGTTGTGTCAACTAAATTTATGGAAAAAGCATTTGAAGGAATTGTCAAGCCAATTGATGATAAAATTTTTAATAATTCAAAAACTGTCAATAGTTTATCCGAAACAAGGGATAAATTATTACCAAAATTAATGAGTGGAGAGATAAGGGTAAAATAATGGCAAAATTTCTAAACAATGGCGATAAATTATTTCAATTGATTCCAAAAATTAAGGCTGTTGGATCGCAGAGTGAACCAAAGCCACTAACGATTAGCGAATTAAAGCAATGGCGTTTGGTTGCAAAATCCTACTATCAATGCGGATTACTGATAAATAAACTATTCTCAAATTCAAATAATAATTCTGTTTTAGAAAAATATATTCCTGAAAAAATAAGCGATATTCTTAATGGATATCCTTCTTTTGTGTACTTGTTCCTATATAGGCAATATTTAGAATTAACAATAAAACTATTGTACTTTTTAAATCAATATCCTGATAATGAAAAGAATCTAAAATCTGCAAATCATAAACTAAATAATTATTGGAATTCGATTAAAGAAAACTATAATGATTTAGATATATTAGATGATTTAAATTTGTTTACTAAAATTATTGAAGATTTTTCTCTTATCGATCCTGATTCTTTCAGGTTTAGGTATTCTCATGATAAAAAGGGAAATTATTCTTTTAATGGTCATAATCATTTTGCATTAATTCCTGCAACAATGTGGAGAGTGATGGAAAGAATTAAAAAGTTATTGGATTTTTTGACAGAAGTATCTTTTGAAAGAGTTGAAAACAAACATGAATAAAGAAATAGATAGTCCTTTTAAATCAAACTTCATATTCTACACAGGAAATGAAGGCAATGTCAATGTTGAAGTCTTTGTCAAAGATGAAACAATCTGGCTTACTCAAAAATCTATTAGTGAGTTGTTCGGTGTAAAACGTCCGGCGATTACAAAACATCTGAATAACATATTTGATTCAAAAGAACTGGATGAAAATTCAGTATGTTCCATTTTGGAACATACTGCTTCAGATGGTAAAAAATATAATACTAAATTTTATAATCTCGATGCGATTATTTCCGTTGGTTATCGTGTAAATTCCTATCAAGCGACACAATTCAGAATTTGGGCAACAAAAATTCTGAAAGAATACACAATAAAGGGTTTTGTTCTTAATGATGAACGATTGAAACAGGGCGGTAATTTATTCGGTAAAGATTATTTTGATGAATTGCTGGAACGAATACGGGAAATTCGTGTCAGCGAGCGACGCTTCTATCAAAAGATCACTGATATTTTTACACTGTCTGCCGACTATGATAAAGATTCTCCCATTACCAAAGATTTTTTTGCTGCTGTACAAAATAAACTCCATTGGGCGATTACCGGAAAAACAGCTGCTGAAATAATCTATGATTCTGCTGATGCAAAAAAAATATATATGGGATTGACAAGTTGGAAACAAGCGCCGGACGGGAAAATATTGAAATCCGATGTCCACATTGCCAAAAATTATTTAAATCAGGAGCATATCAGCGAATTGAATAATATTGTCTCAACCTATTTGGATTTAGCGGAAAATAGAGCAAGACGCCAAATTGTGACAAAAATGGTTGATTGGGTTGAATTGCTCCATAGTTTCCTTGAATTATCACAATATCCAATTCTGAAGGACAAAGGCAAAGTATCTGCATTACAGGCAAAGTTAAAAGCAGAAAAGGAATTTGAAGTTTACAGAGTAAAACAGGACAAAGAATATTTTTCTGACTTTGACAAAGAAGTAAAAAGAATTATCGGAAAATCAAAAGATGAAAATCAATGAAAATGAAATAGAAATTTTTACCATTAACTTGCTGAAAAAAGCAGGCTATCAATATCGCTTTGGTCCGGACATCGCCCCTGATGGGGAGGCGCCGGCACGCCCATTATACGCCGATGTGGTGCTGAAAAATCGCTTGCAAAAAGCCATTAATACATTTAATCCGGATATTCCTAATGAAGCCAGAGAACAGGCGCTGCGGGAAGTGCTGAATATCAGTTCACCGGATTTGATCAATAATAATGAGATATTTCACAAGTATTTTACCGATGGGGTGGACGTGGAATATCAGAAAGAGGGTATTACTCGTGGTGATAGGGTCAAACTGGTGGATTTTGATGAGCCTGATTTTAATGACTTCCTGGTGGTGAACCAATTAACAATTATTGAAGATAATATCAATAAACGACTTTTCTTTCACTCGTTCCCAAATTGATTTTGGGAACACCACCGACCGGAACTTCGAACAAAGATGTTATTATTGCCTCAGGTTATAATCAATCACCCTCGCTGGGCAATATCAATCAATATCTCCATCATATAAGCCGGCAACCCGGTTTGATAAAATAACTTGATCAGGAAAAAACCAATCGCTGATGTCACAATCCCGGCAATCAATCCGATTTTCCATCGTAATGAATCAGAATGGATCTTTTTCTTCCTTGGTTTCTTAATAAACCTTCTAATGACGTTATTGAGTATTTTAATGGCGGCGATATATAAAACGAGCAGCATTATTTTAATATAAAGTGAATACTCAGCAAAACCACGAACATATTCCCGCATATCCGGGTTGGAAAAATTGGCTATTTTATCGATTAAGAAATAGATAATCATCATAAAAGTTGGTATACCAATAATTAATCCGATATTCATTGCTTTGAGATAAGTTTTAGAATAATAGGTCTTGATATCACCGATTGTTTGTTCCATTTCCTTAATGACTTCTTTATCCTCACAGAGCTGAATTGACTTTTCCAGGTATTTTACAGCGGTGCCATATTGCTTTTTATTAAAATATTTTTGCGCCTCCCGGGAATAGGCATAACTTTTTTCACGGAAAGGGCTGGATTTTGTATGTACAAATTCCCTGTTTGCGCCCCAGACCAGGGCATAGTATTTTTTCCCTTCGTACTGATAAGCTACTTCAAACACATCATACTGCATAAGGGTGAAATTTTGCTGTCTGATATAGGTTGTACTGTCCAATGTCCCTTCCGGACAGTCAGCAGTAACGGTATCAAGCAATCCTTTCAGGCCATTCCGAAAGTCTTTTTTCTTCAATTCTTCTTCATTGAGGTCCAGTTGATAAAAATCCTCAGGCAGTTTTTTATCCCTTAAGGAATGAATGACAAACCCGGTGGTTTTATTGTGGTCGAAATCAAAATCGGGGTAGCTGTCCGGCAAATTTGGATGATGGTAATACCATACACGGGTTTGCGGAATATATTTTTGTTCGACGCGAATGTATTTGACGACTTTTCCTTTACCATTACAATGTTTACAAATGACAGTTCCCCTGCCATGACACTTTTCGCATTCAACGATTCCCGTGCCATCACAAGTTTTGCAAGGGACCTTTCCATTTCCGCGGCATGATGCGCAATCTACTTTGCCGGTACCGCGACAGGCATTACAACTATGGGTTGTATCTCTTTTTCCACGTCCACCGCAGGAAGAACAGGTAGTCCATCCCTGGCTGGTATCACTGTATCCTGACTGAGTCACATGACCGGAACCGCCACATCTTGAACAGGTTGTGGAACTGCCGGTTTGTCCCCGGCCATGACAGTAAACACAGGTTAATTTTCCGGTTCCATGGCACGATGTACATTTTACCTCTCCATGGCCTTTACAATCATAACAGTTGTGCTTTCTTTTTCCGTGGCATACTGTACAGGAAACGCGACCATCACCGTCGCAGGTGTCACAGGTATCAATATAATCTGAACCGGTGACCATGACGCTTGCAGTTTGGGAATTCCAGGCTTCCGGTAATGGTTTCATCTTAAAGTCCCAGCGATTGATTTCCGAAAGTTTAAATATCCTCCGTTTACCGGTTGGTTTAGTTTGATCATTCAAATGTACTGACCGGAAATATTTTTTGCGATGCTCATACATGGTGTCAAACTGAACTACATGGGTTGGTATTTGCACTACCGATTCAATTTTTATTGCTTGGCCAAAGTCTGAATATTGGGCACCAAATTTTTTTGCCCAATTCCCCAAATTCTCTTTGAAACTGTTCATGAATTCTTTGTGATTGTTCCAGGGCAACTCGGCGATATAAGACATTTTGTTCATCGTCACTCCTTTGGCATTTTAAAAAATATACGGAAATATTTTTAAATTTTATTCAATAATATATAGTTTTCTATAATCATTCAATAACCAGGTACATTTTCGGCAATTTTTATAAAATATTTATTGATAATCGATTATTTTTTTATGACGCTTGCCTAATATCATAGGCATTGTCCGGATTTAGAATAATGAATATTGTTGGTAGGATTAAAAATGGTATAACCTGTAATCCCCGGATTTATCTCACGAAAATCATTTTCCGGG
The DNA here is from genome assembly GCA_964472715.1 of uncultured bacterium. Taxonomy (GTDB): domain Bacteria; phylum Fidelibacterota; class UBA2242; order UBA2242; family JAFGTP01; genus JAFGTP01. The sequence goes on from CAYYMT010000094.1 coordinate 14,397, forward strand.
TACTATTATAATTTTTTGTGGTAATTTTGAGGAAATATACACCTGAGGAAACAGTGCTTCCGTTTTCGGCTGTTCCATTCCAATGTAACCGGTAAGTGCCGGCTTTTTGGTTTTCACTCACCAGTTTTTTTATTCGATTACCCTGCAGATTATAAACAGCGATATCTACCATGCATTCTTCCGGCAGATCGTACCTGATGTGGGTAGCAGGATTGAAGGGATTGGGATAATTTGGATAAAGATGGTATTCTTTTATGAAGGA
>CAYYMT010000095.1:0-13777 GCA_964472715.1 uncultured bacterium
TTGGGTGGACTCTATTTAATCATTTTTACAGATTCATCTTTTATTGGTTTCTTACTTTTGGGGCTGGCCCTAATTTTTTATATTTTGGATTTGTTCAGGTTCCTGGGCAATGATATCAGTTACTCATTTATTGATACCTGGCTGCCTTTATATTTTGTTTATCAATTTTTCTTCTTCACAATGTGGCTATGCTGGATTGAATTTTTAATTGCCCATTACCGGTCAATTCCCTACTTAAATCATTTTGTGGACAATTACTTAATCGACCTGATAAACAAATATATCCCTTTTCTTTAGTGAGATTACGTCACTAAAAACACATAACGACTCTATTTTCCATTCATGAACGTCCTGGTTACCACGCCGGGACGTTTTCAATTTCAGGTGCTTTTTTTAAGCATAGGAATTCCATTCAAAAATCCCGTCTATTATACTTCCCTGGGGAAGATGATTTCCATACCAAAGCCCTGCCCATCAAAAATATTATAATTTCCTTTCAATTGCTTCGCCAGGGTAACCACCAATTCAAATCCGAGGGTTGATTTTTCCTTCAGCAGGTTTTCGTGTTTGAAACCAATACCATTGTCTTTTATGGTCATTTTGTAATCCTGCTCCGTTTTTTCCAGTGAGATGGTGATTTTCCCTTTCCGTCCATTGGGGAAGGCATATTTTAATGAATTGGTGATCAACTCATCTAAAATCAGGCCGCAGGGAATGGCCTTTTTCAGATCAATTTCTGTGGCTGGGATTTGAATGTCATACTTGATTCGGCTATAATCGACTTTGAAAACAGTGAAGAGCCGGCTGATCAGGTTTTCCGTGTAAGTCCGCAGATTAATTTTGGCGAGGTTATCGGTATGATAAAGGGATTCGTGGATCAGCGCGATGGATCTTATCCGGTTCTGGCTGTCAATGAACAGTTCCTTGTCATGCTCGGTTTCAATATCCTTGAGTTGCAAATTTAGCAGGCTGGAAATGACCTGTAAATTATTTTTTACACGGTGATGGATTTCCTGCAAAAGCGTCTGCTTTTCTTTTAAATTTTCCTTGATCTGTTGTTCCCGCTGATACTGCTCGGTCATGTCATGCACATACATAATGATACAGTTGGAATCAAAATATTGCATTTTCTTAAAATCCAGGTCCAGCACCTTATAGGAACCCTTTTTTTCCAGTAGGATTTCGATTCTTTTGGATATATTCATTGTATTGCAGAAATCTACGGAGGATTGGATCGCGGCAGTAATTTCATTGTCATTCCACAGCCGGTTCAGACGCTTTTTTATAATGTCCTTATCCTTGTCGAACAGGATGAGGGCTTTTTCATTAATATTGATAATTTTTCCCAGGGAATCAAAAATAACAATGCCAAAACTACTGTTTTGAAATAAATCCATATAGCTGGTTTTGGAGTGCTCCAGTTGCTGTTGCATAGTTTTTTGTTCAATAAATTTTGTCAATGTGGCGGCAATCGAATGGATCAAAATCCGGTCGTTTTTAGTCCAGGTGCGCTTTTGATTAAACTCCTCCAATGCAATAACACCATAAAGATGCTTATTGATATTAACCCGGTGAACATAAACAGAACGAATCCCAAATTTTTTCAAAAATTTTTGCTCAGGCGCCATAAATTCGTCATCATTCCCATAGATATAGCCTTTTTGCAGAATTTCTTTGCGCCAGTTAGGCAGCTCTTTATTTACATTGATTTTATTTTTGATTTTATAAGATTTTACTGGTAAATGGCTGCTGTTCCAGGCGGCCAGCCGGAAGGTGGTGAGCAACTCTCCTTTGAGTTCGGTTTTTAAAAAGACAGCCCGCTGCAAATTCAGCGTATTGGCCATGAGCTTGAGTATTTTTTGATACGGGACTTTTCTTTCGGATATCAACAGATCGGTTACACTGTTGATGGCGGATAAATATTTGGACTGGATGACCAGGTCATCTTTCGCGCGAAGGGTGTCGGTGACATCTTCGATCATGACCAGGTATTTATGGTCGATCATTTCTGTGCGCAGTATCTTGACGCAACGGATCAATCCTTTTTTTGTTTGAATGGCTGTGGTCTCTGTTTTGTCAATGGCTTTTAGATCAAAAGTTGATTGATCATTGGGTTGAATTTTATTAAAAAAGGAATTCAGGTCATTTATTTCACCACCGGTATATCCGGTAATCCGTTCCACCTGTTTGTTGCAGTTTATGATCTTTTGATTTTTATCCACTTGAAGAATACCGATCGGCACCTTTTGGCTAAGGGAGTCGAACTTTTGTTTTTCAAACAAATAGGCGTTTTTAGAATTTACTTCAGCGGTTATATCTTCCACGGTACCATCAATAACAGCATAACCATTATGCTGGTTCAGTTTTGCTCTCTCCCTGACAAATATGACATTGTTCTTACTGGTTTGCCAGGTGGTTTGATCAAAAAAGGCTTTGTCATTATTTTCCAGAAGTTCCAAAAAGGATTTTCGCTGATAATCCGGATGAAATGTGTTGTTAAGATTTAAATATAAAAGTTCCTCAACAGAATCATATTCCAGCATACCTGCGAGGGCTGAATTCGCCATCAGAATATTACCGCTGAAATCAGTCCGGTATATTCCGATCGGAGAGCCTTCAAAAACAGTCCGGTAGGCTCTTTCTTTTTCCCTGAGATTTTCTTCCAGCTGTTTTTCATGTAATATATGGGCAATTTCATAACTGATAAATTCCAACAGGTTGAGATCATCACTGATATAATTTTTCCCGTCAAAGGAAGCAATGGAGATAACTCCGATAAATTGATCATTCAGGATCAAAGGGGCTCCCAGCCAGGAATGAAAAGGAATTTCAGCGCTTAATTTTTCCGGCAAAAATGTCTCCATGTTTTTTGCATCCAGCAACAGGGGTTTTCCGGTTTTTCGCAACGCTTCTATAAGAAAATTTTCCGCTGAATTTTTTGGGATTTTCTGGCTCTCTTCCGGGCTGTAAGAAATGTAGTGATCAGTGTTGCTGTCCGGTATAATTAAAGCAAAATAGTCTATGTCAATGAGATCTTTAATGTGATTTTTAATTTCACATGCTAATTCATGGATATTCTGACTGGTCATGAGAGAGCGGGCGAGTTTGTAGAGCACTGTTTGGGTGCTGTCAACCCGCAGGCGTTCTTCCTGTATCCTTATAATATTGGCCAGGTGGCGGATCAAATGTACTTCCATGTCACTGAATTGCCGGGGTTTGGTGTCTACAATGCAGAGTGACCCGTAACTTTGTTTCCCATCTCTCACAGGCGCTCCGAGATATGACTGGAGGTGATATTTCCTGACATAGGGATCGGAATCCTGGTAAGCTGTTCGGGAAATATCTTCAATGACCACAACTTCTTCTTTCCCTTTGATCGTTGCTTCATAGCAGATATGCCCTGCCGCCTGATCCGATTTCGGTAGATTTTCCGGCGTATTCTCAGTTGCCCAGCTTATAAGCGACTGATTGCGCTGATTCAGTTTATTGTAAAAAGAACAGGCGCCGTTCAGTATATAATGTGTAAATTCAACAATTTTTTGAATATTCTGTGCCGGATTTGCCGTTAATTGTTGGGATAATTCCTGTAATATTAAGAAATAATTATTTTTATCAATGTCAACTCCGTTTTTAGCAATGACCTTCATGGATTCGGTGCCTTTTTTTACATTCATTAACAGTATCTGTAAATAAACACAAAAAAAAGAAATTTTTCAAGTGATTCCCGCTGAATAACTTAACAAAAAAAAGGCTGCCGGCGCGAATCGTCTATTCCGACCTGTTCGCCGGACCGGTTGCAGCAGGCCTGTTTTTATCCAGATATATTTGATTATTACAGAAATTAACCGTGAGAATGAAATCTTTGATCTCATTAAGCCCCAGAATGAAATCAATGGGCTTTTGAAAATCCGGCTCAAGTAAAGATAGGTCTTCATTTACCAGGCAGGTCATATCAGACAATAAATGCCGCCCTACCGAAACAGAATCCAGGGTAACAAATTTTCGTTTATTTTCGATACCTAAAATTTCCAATAGTTCCGGGCTGACTTGTGAATGCCGTAAACTGGTGGATATTGACATTACCACCGGATAATTATTAATGGCGCCGTTAAATTTCAACATGCTGTTTTTGTGGGAGGGATTTTCTCCCGTAAAGAATTTGATACCTTCACGCTGAATTTCTTCACATTCTTTTATCCCCGCCAGTTTATTTTTCAGGTCAATGGTTAATAGTTTATTACGGAATAATTGCCAGCCGATCAGTCCCGCGAACCGGTCCGGGCCGTCACATTTTTTCATTAAAAAGCCCAGGACATTCAAACTGTCAAGGTCAAGGACGTCCACTTCAGGGAGCACACCTTCCTCCAGCAGCATCTCACGGGTTGATACTTGCCGGTTGACAATCCGGTTCGGGTTAAATCCGGCAAGATCATAATTTTTTTCCGACAGAATAAAATCATAGGTTCCCAGATCAATTATGCAGTTTCGAGTAATATTTTCAACCGTTACAGGAACTTTCGGCCCGGGAATACGGCCGCTGACCTTAACAGAATGAATCTCATCCCGGTTGTATTGAAAATCTTCGATCCAGCTAATGGTTGCAAGGTCCTGCTTTTTTTCAACAGTGCAGGATGCTAAAACAATTGTCATTAGAATAAGAATACTTTTTTTCATTGTTCCCTCATAAATATCACTTCGTAGAAATATAAGTAATATTTCACATAATCTGTAATTTAAAATTTGGACCGACAGATTTTCAATAAATTAAGTGTACAGGCTTTGGCGGTATGTATAAGTTCTTGGAATACTTGCGCCAGCAGATTAAATTTTCCAAAATCATCGGGACTTTTATATCATGAAAATTAAATTCAAAAAATTTCTGTTACCATCATTCATAATAGTTCTTTTTGCAATGGTCGTGATCCGGTGCGCTTCGGAAGGAATGCCCTCCGGCGGGCCAAAGGATGAAACAGGCCCGACAATTATAGCCACTTCTCCGGCATCCGGAGCAACAAATGTCGCTGCCGATGCAACAATCGTATTCGAATTTTCCGAACCCGTTGATTATAAATCAGTGGAAAATTCACTCACTGTTTTTCCTTACCTGGAAACCAAACCTAAAATTAAGGTCAGCCGCAATGAAGTTAAGATCATTCCGGAAGAGAGACTTCGGGAAAATACCACCTATATTTTTTCCTTTGGCCGAAAAATAACCGATTATCAAAGAAATATTACAGAAAATGAAATAAAAATCGCTTTTTCCACAGGCACGGCAATTGATCAAAGTCTGGTAACCGGAAAACTTTATGACTATGCCGAAGAGAAAAAAACGGCCTATATTCTTTTTTATGATTATGAACTGATCAAACCGGATTCGATTATTTATTACCGCCCGTCCTATTATACTTCTGTTGACCGGCATGGTGACTATAGCGCCTCCAATATTGCAGCGGGGAACTATGCCGTAGTCGCTTATGTCGGCGGTTTCAAAGATTACCCGCGCTATGGGGAAGATGACCTAACTGCTGTGGCTTTTATGGACACGGTAACAATTGCCACCGGCAATGATACCTTGCGCAATGTCAATCTGCGATTACACCAATATCCTCTCGAGGATTTTAAATATCTCAAGGCCTTTGAGGAGGAATACAACCTGCAACTGATGGTCTCGCATCCCATTGACTGGACGGGAAACCGGAATTTGGTACTACAATTAAACAATCAGGATTTTAGTCAAAATACCTGGTACAGTAAAGAAAAACCGGATCATTTACTGGTAAACATGAAAGGATTGGATTCGGCGGAATATCATCTCGATATTGCCCATCTCAGGGATGTTTACGGCCGGCAAATCATCACGGCCCGGGATACGGTTTTGTGGACCAACCCGTCGATTATTGATACGCTGCCGCCCTCCGTCCAACTGGAACGTCAATCAAAAGGGAAAGCCGCCATCAATGAGGAGATTTTGCTCCGGTTTTCCGAACCTGTTCAGCCCATTGAAAATCTGGCGGCCCGGGTTACTTTTATGACCAAAGATAGTAATCATGTCCAATTCACTACCCGGCAACGGGATTTAATCAGTTATGAAATTTCGCCGGTGCAACCGCTAAAATATTATACCGACTATGAGATTCGGGTATTAACCGATTCATTGCCCGACCGGTATGGAAATCTTTGCGTTGATTCCGTTAAAACACTATCCTTTTCCACGCTGAATGATGATCTTTTCGGTTCGATTTCCGGACTGGTAACCTCAGATTTGGAAACTGAGAAGCTTATGATCGGATGCCGGCACCTGGAACAGGAGAACCTGCAATATACTTCGGAATTGAATTTGGATAACAGCTATAAACTGGATAAATTACAGCCCGGTAACTACCAAATGTTTATTTTTTATGATCTGAATAGTAATGGCAAGTATGACTGGGGAAGCCTGGTTCCCTATCATTCAGCCGAGCCCTACAAAGACTTTGGGCAGCCGGTTGAAGTCCGTTCCAGGTGGGAAACAGAAAGGATAAATCTAAAATTTTGAAGCGACAATTACAGTTTTGGAAGGTGGAAGCCGCCGGCAATGATTTTGTCATGATTGACAATCGTAATACCATTTTCAATACCAATGATCAGCAGCGGATCAAAGCCTTGTGCCACCGTAGATTCGGTGTTGGCGCAGATGGCCTGATAGAAGTCCGTGAGCACAAAGACTTTGCTTTTGAAATGCGCTATTTCAACAGCGACGGGTCCGGGCCGGTAATGTGCGGAAATGGAGCGCGGGCATCGGTATTGTTTGCCCGTAATCGCGGTTATTTTCAAAAATCTCCGATCCGTTTTCTGGCGCCTGACGGTGAACACGAGGCTGACTTGTCGAAAGAAAATATCAGCCTGACAATTAAAAAACCACAAAAACTGGAGCATCTTTCAGAAAAAGAACCGGCTTATTTTATTGACACCGGCACCAACCATGTGGTTATCCCCGTAGAGAACATTACAACATTGCCGATGGCGGAAGCGGCGCCTTATTACCGCAAAAAATATGACACCAATGTGAATTATATCAAGAAAATTTCCGAAAATAGCTGGCAGATACGAACCTGGGAGAGAGGCGTGGAAGACGAAACCTACGCTTGTGGCACCGGGGCGACAGCGGCTGCTTTTTACCTTCATGAAAAAGAAAATACCGATTATCCGATAACCTTAAAGGCAAAAGGCGGAGAGTTGACCATTTTTACAAAAGATGATAAACTTTGGCTTCAGGGACCGGCGCAGGAAGTCTTTGAAGGCCGAACAAAAATATAGAGGAGAGTGATATGTATTGTTTGATAATGGCCGGTGGAATTGGTAAACGGTTCTGGCCCCGCAGCAGAAAGAATTTCCCCAAACAATTATTGAATATTGTGGACGAAAAATCCATGTTGAAACTGACCTATGAACGCCTCATGAAAATTACCGATAAGAAAAAAATATATATTGTGGCCGGTGAAAATCTGAAGCATGTGATGCTGGAGGATTTAAAAGACTTTCCCGAAGAAAATTATATTGTGGAACCCAACGGCAAAAACACCGCGCCCTGTATCGCCCTGGCGGCGGCTATTATCATGAAAAAAGACCCTGAAGCGGCGATGGGTGTCTTTCCGGCGGATCATCTGATTGAAAATTTTGAAAGCTTTAAGGAAGCGGTCAGAATGGGTGAAAAAGTGGCACGCCAGCATTCCGGACTGGTGACTTTCGGTATTACACCCACCCGGCCCGCCACGGGATACGGATATATTCAATATGACAAGAAATTACCCCTGCTGGAAAACAGCGCCTATAAAGTCAAAACCTTCGCGGAAAAACCCAACCTGGAAACAGCCCGCCGGTTTCTGGAAACCGGTGAATTCCTCTGGAACAGCGGAATGTTTATCTGGGTGGCTAAGGAAATTCTCAAATCCATTAAAATTCATCTTCCCGATCTCTATGAAAGTGTCATAAATATTCAAAATGCGGTGGGGACTGAAAAATATAACAAGGTACTTCGAAAAGAATGGTCAACGATTCTCGGCTCTTCCATTGATTACGGTGTTATGGAAAAGGCCAATAATGTTTACGCGGTAAAAAGTGATTTTATCTGGAGCGATGTCGGCTCCTGGGATGCTGTTTATGACCTGGAGAAGAAGGATAAAGAAGGCAATGTGATCCGTGGTGAAGTAATTGCCACTGACTCCCGGAATTGCCTGATTTCCGCCAACAAACGCCTGGTATCCACAATTGGTGTGGAAGACCTGATCATCGTGGAAACAAAGGACGCGGTTTTAATTGCCAAACGCGGCGAATCGGAAAAGATCAAAGACCTGGTGGACACATTAAAACGCAATGACCACAATGAATATTTATAAGTCATAAGCGATGAAGGTATCACAGAAAAAGCAAAAAGAATTCAAAAAGCAGATGACAGATCTTCTGGCGGAAGCCGGCTTTACAGTGGTCAGCGGCAAAGGCTCATTCAAACAGGGCGCCTGCCTCGTCCTTCAGGAAAATAAAATTGTGGTCAATACCTTTCTGCCGATAGACCTGCAGATCAAATTTTTATATGATTTTTTTGTTGAGCAGGAAATGAGGGATAAATTACCTGACGATATTGCAAAATTCGCGGCAAGTGTCGGCGGATTTTAAATATGGAGTGAATCAACCATGTTGATTCCTGCATTGTCACGGTCAAACCACTCCAAAAAAAACATCACCTCTGTATAAACAATAGATGAATAATTATTCATCTATTTGAGCAATTACCGAATATTCAAAAAAAACTTGGATATTTTATGAATATTTATAAATTATAGCGCCAAATGTAAGGGTTGGTGATAAAATTTCCCAACCTCAGCAAAAAAAACACTTCCGGCAAAATTGATAGTAAATTACAGGAACGCCGGTTTTCAGTTAATCAAAGGGGGAAGAGATGAGCAGGACTGTGTACTGCTGTTGTTGTTCTTTTGATGGCCTGAAAAGCGGGTCTGATTATTTTAGGAGGAAATTATGTATGATTTAGATATGATTAAAAGAGTATACAGGCAATTACCGGTGACTATTGATGCTGTTAAAGCAAAAGAAAACAATTTTTTAACATTAACAGAAAAAATACTCTTCGGGCATTTGGTTGACACACCGGTTCAATTGCCAGTCAGGGGAAAAGAATATAATTATTATAAACCCGACCGGGTGGCCATGCAGGATGCCACCGCCCAGATGGCGCTGCTGCAATTCATGAATTCCGGAAAGTCAAGAACCGCCGTCCCCACCACTGTGCATTGTGATCATTTGATCCGTGGTGAACAGGGTGCGGAAGCAGACAATAAAATAGCAATGGCGGAAAACCGGGAAGTTTATGATTTTCTGGAAAGCGCGTCGCAAAAATACGGAATTGATTTCTGGCCGCCGGGTTCCGGAATCATTCACCAGATTTTGCTGGAAAATTACATTTTCCCCGGCGGAATGATCATCGGCACTGATTCCCATACGGTCAATGGCGGCGGACTGGGAATGATCGCCATTGGTGTCGGCGGCGCAGATGCTGTTGATGTTATGGCCGGCGAGCCATGGGAATTGAAAATGCCTGAAATTATCGGTGTGAAACTCACCGGTGAACTTTCCGGCTGGACCGCGCCGAAAGATGTGATCCTGAAACTGGCCGGCATTCTCACGGCAAAAGGCGGAACGAACCGGATAATCGAGTATTTTGGTGATGGCACCAAAACCATTTCGGCCACCGGAAAAGCGACAATTTGTAATATGGGCGCGGAAGTAGGCGCCACCACTTCGATTTTTCCCTATGATGACTCCATGAAGCAATTTCTCACCATCACAAACCGTCAGGAGGTCGCGGAAATGGCGGACGCTATTCAGGACTATTTACGCGCTGATGATGAGGTTGTGGAAGAACCGGAAAACTATTATGACCGTGTCATTCACATTGACCTGTCGCAGTTAAAGCCGCATATCAACGGCCCTTTCACACCTGATGCGGCCCGGGAGATCAGCGCTTTCAGGCAATCTGCTAAAGACTTAAAATATCCAACTAAGGCATCGGCGGTACTGATCGGCTCTTGTACCAATTCTTCCTATGAGGACTTTCGCTCAGTGGCGGGTATTCTCCAGCAAGCCGAAAAAAAAGGGCTGTCACTGCAAACGGAATTGTGGGTAACACCGGGTTCGGAAAGCATTCGGCAAATCTGTGAAAAGGAAGGCATTATAGCGATCATTGAGCGCGCCGGCGGGGTTATTTTAGCCAATGCCTGCGGACCCTGTATCGGTCAATGGAAGCGAAAAACAACAACGGGCAAAAATTCGATCGTCACAACCTTTAACCGGAATTTTGCCGGCCGCAATGACGGCAATCCTCAGACACACGCTTTCATTACATCACCGGAACTGGCCACCGCAATCGCATTGAAGGGGGAAATCACCTTTGATCCGCAAAATGATCTCCTGATCAATAATCAGGGGGACACAGTCCGTTTGGAAGTTCCCAAAGGAGATATTCTGCCGGATTATAAATTCCCAAAAATCAATCCCAAAAAGGGAAAGAAATCTATCACTGAAATCAAAGTCGCGGCTGATTCTGACAGAATTCAACTGCTGGAGCCCTTTGATCCCATGAATCCGGAGGATTTTCAGGCCATGCGATTGCTGGTGAAAACCACAGGAAAATGTACCACCGATCATATCTCCATGGCGGGGCTATGGCTTAAATATCGCGGCCATCTGGAAAATATATCTGACAATTTACTATTGGGTGCGGAAAACGCATTTTATAAGGAAAAAGGCGTGGCGCTAAATCAGGAAACCGGCGAATATGAACGCATTGCTTTTGTGGGCAAATATTATAAAAAACGCAACATCAGCAGTGTCATCATTGCCGAAGATAATTATGGCGAAGGATCGTCACGGGAGCACGCTGCCATGGAACCGCGGTTTCTGGGTGTGAAAGCGGTTATCGCCAAGTCCTTTGCCCGCATTCACGAGACTAATCTGAAGAAACAGGGAATACTGGCGTTGACATTTGCTGATTCCGGCGACTATGAAAAAATTAAAGAAAAAGACCGGTTTACCATTACAAATATCGACAAGATAACGCCTGGAAGTTCGCTGACAGTAGAAATTCATAATGATAATGGCAAAACCGAGTCTATTACAACCAATCATACGTACAATCAACAACAAATCGAGTGGCTAAGAGCCGGCAGCGCCCTGAATGTCATTCGACGTGGAGGCGCCCAATGAAACAATTAACAATTCCTTATATTGAAGGCGACGGTATCGGCCAGGAAATCACTCAGGCAACTTTGGCCCTGGTTGAGCAGGCTGTGAAAAAATATTATCCCGGTGAGTATGAATTGGATTTTATTGAATTGCCGGCCGGTCAGAAAGCCTTTGACCAGACCGGCGAATACTTGCCCGAAGAAACCATTGATAAATTGAAAAAATACAAACTGGGGATCAAAGGCCCGCTGACCACACCGGTAGGAAAAGGATTCCGCTCTCTCAATGTGGCGCTGCGGCAGGAACTGGACCTTTACACCTGCTACCGTCCGGTGAAGTATTACCAGGGCGTCCCCTCACCGGTGAAAAAGCCGCAACTGGTGGATATCCATATTTTTCGTGAAAATACCGAAGATATTTATGCCGGCATTGAGTTTGAAAAAGGGACACCGGAAAACAACCGCCTGAAAGAATTTCTGATTCGAAAAATGGATGTCAAAAATATTCGGTTTCCGGACACAACCGCCCTGGGACTGAAGCCTATTTCAGAAGAAGGCAGCAAGCGGTTGATTCGCGCGGCGCTCCAATTTGCCATTGATAATGAACTTCCTTCTGTAACACTGGTACACAAAGGCAATATCATGAAGTATACAGAAGGGGCTTTTCGGAAGTGGGGCTATGAACTGGCACAGGAAGAATTCGCCAATACTGTTGTTCCGGAATCTCAATTAAAAGGCAAAACTTCGCAGGGAAAAGTCGTGATCAAAGATTGTATTGCCGATGCTTTTCTTCAGAATTTGTTGATGAAACCGGAGGGCTATTCCGTCATCGCCACGACCAATTTAAATGGCGATTATATCAGTGATATGGCCGCTGCCATGGTTGGCGGTATCGGTATGGCGCCGGGTGCCAATATTAATTTTCAGGAAGGAATTGCCCTGTTTGAAGCAACCCACGGCACAGCGCCGGATATTGCAGGCCGGGGAAAAGCCAATCCCGGCAGCCTGATATTGTCAGCGGCTCTGATGCTGGATTATCTGAATCTGAATAAAAGCGCGCTGGCAATCAGGCGGGCTTTGGAACAGGTGATCATTGGCAAGCAAGTAACTGCCGACCTCTACAGTATCCTGAACAACGGAGTACTGTTAACCACTACGGAATTTGCAAAAGCAATCAGGCGGAATTTATAACCAGGAGGGATAACAATGCATCAATATACAGACCAGGAACAATTATATATTCAACATCTGAGTAAAAAATTAAAAAGTACCTGCCAGATCAGTAAGGAACTATACAGCCAATACAAAGTTAAACGCGGTCTCAGAAATGAAGACCATACCGGTGTTTTGGTGGGATTGACCAATATTGGCGATGTGGTAGGATATGAAAAAAAGGACGGCAAGATCATTCCCACGGAAGGGAAACTGTATTACAGAGGCTATGAGCTGAAAGACCTTGTGCATGGATTTACTGAAGAAGGCCGGCACGGGTTTGATGAGATTTGCTATTTGCTGCTGGCCGGTGAACTGCCAGATGGTGAAACTCTTGAGGCTTTTACCGATCTGCTGAAAAATAAGCGGGAACTGGAAAACAATTACATCAAAAATCTGGTGTCCATACCGCCGGGCCGAAACCTGATGAATATGCTTTCACGGGCGATTATGGGACTCTATCCCCTGGATGAAGACGCGGAAAACCGTTCGGAAGAAAAGATCGCCAAACAATCCATTAATTTGCTGGCGAAATTTCCCACAATTATTGCTTATGCCTTTAATTCCTTTCGCCATGTCCATCAAAAACAGACCCTGTCCATTCGGCATCCGCGAACCGATCTCAGTACAGCGGAAAATTTTCTTTACATGCTGAAGGGGGATAAATATACAAAACTGGAGGCGGACCTGCTGGATACCTGCCTCTGTGTTCATGCGGAGCACGGCGGCGGTAACAATTCCACTTTTACCGTACGCGTTACCAGTTCCGCCGGCACTGACACCTATTCGTCAATTGGCGCCGGCATCACATCTTTGAAAGGTATTTATCACGGCGGCGCGAATCACAAGGTCATGGAAATGATGAACCATTTAAAAGAGACGATCAGGGACTGGAATGATAAACAGGAGATTGCCGATTACCTGGAAAAAATACTGAAGAAGGAAGTCTATGACGGCTGGGGCAAGATCTACGGCATCGGTCATGCGGTCTATACGGAATCCGACCCCAGAACAGTCCTGCTGAAAGAAAAAGTCGCGGACCTGGCCGAGGAAAAAAACCGGGCGGATGAGTTTGAGTTTTATCGCAAGGTGGAGGAACTGGCGCCGGAAGTCTTTTATAAACTGAAGGGCCGGGACAAGAAAATCCTCTGTGCCAATGTGGATTTTTATTCCGGCCTGATCTATTCCTTTATTGGCATTCCCGAGGAACTGTACACACCGATTTTTGCCATGGGCCGGCTGCCGGGCTGGCTTTCCCATCGCCTGGAAGAGGTGAATATGACCTCCAAACGGATCATTCGACCGGCTTATAAGAATGTCAATGAGCGCAG
>CAYYMT010000096.1:0-12555 GCA_964472715.1 uncultured bacterium
TCAGGCGACCAGATTCGCCCTTCGGCAATAATCGGAATATCCTTTCCAAAGGCCTTCACAATCTTTTCTATCAACTCAAAATCCGGTGTATAGGGAATGGCCCCGGACTTAGTCTCTTCTGTATATCCGGAAAGTGTAGTTCCGATAAAATCAAACCCCAATCGCGCTGCATTCTCAGCATCCGCAAAAGTGGCACAATCCGCCATAATCAAGATATCCGAATAATTACGGATTCTCTTGACAATATCCTCGAGTTTTTCCCTGTTGGGGCGTTTCCGAAGTGTCGCATCCAAAGCAAGGATATCCGGATTAGTATCCAGAATCGCTTTGTTTTCTCCCCAGGTTGGCGTAATGAATACATCGGAATCGGGGTAAACATCTTTTGAAATACCAATCACCGGAACTTCCACTGATTTTTTGATGGCAGTAATGTTTTCCCCATAACAAGCGCGTATTCCCACCGCACCGCCCATAACAGCGGTTTTCGCCATGGCTGCGAGTATATCCGGTTTCCCGAGCGGCTCTGTTTTTTCCGCCTGAACGGAAACAATAATGCCACCTTTTATTTGGTTTAGTAGTTCTGCTTTATTCATAAAAAATTACTGCTGTTGGTAACATTTATTTTTCCATGTAAAAACTGGCAGCGCCGTTGTTTTTTCCATTATTCATTTCAGTGAAAAAATTCTCATCCATTTTTTCCTGAAATGTAAGCGGATCAATATAACGGGCTGTCAGCCGGACTTTATTTTCTTTATCCACTTTGACCTTGGCGTAATTGTAAACATAGCCAGCGCCGATCGGATTAGCGATAAGTTTGTTCTCTGACGCGACCACAAAAGCAACATTTTTGCCCAGCGCATTATCAGCAAAATACTCGTAAGTATCCAGCGCCATGCCACCAATTGCTTTGGGCGACCGGTCCTGAATTTCATTGCCGGCGATCAGTTGACAGTTTCCATAATCAATGACAACACGGACTTTTTCACCACTGTTGAGCGCTTCCATGAGCTCTTCAAAATTTTCCAGCAATATGGTTTTGCCAAATAATGTCTGAACCAGGAAAAGTCCCACGATTAGATATTTCAACTGTTTCAAAAATCTCTCCTTATTTTTCCAGTGTTACTTCCACATTCAGGGTTGATTTATCTTTAATGATTTCCTGAATTTCTTCTGCTTCCAAATTAATAAAATTTCCGGAGATTTCATTGCCGTCAAGGAAAATTTTCTTAACGCCACCGGATAAACCATCGGGATTCCTAACAGTAATTTGATAGGTTTTGCCACGATAATTTCTGGTGATAGAATAGCGAGGCCACTCAGCGGGGATACAGGGCGAAATTTCCAAACCATTATAATTCGGCTTGATGCCAAGAATCGCATCGATACCATCACGCAGCATCCAGGTGGAAGACCCGGTCAACCAGGAATGGCTGGCTTGTCCGTAAGTCGGATGATCAGGAGAAGTGACATATTCAGCATAAACATAAGGTTCTACTTCATAGCGTTCTATATCAATTTCGGGATTCATGGGCAGCGCTTTCTTGTAAATCTCAAAAGCCCTTTCCGCATTTTTGTTGATCGTTTCAGCCAGAATAGACCAACTGACCGGATGGTTGAAGACCGCTCCGTTTTCCTTTTTTCCGGGCACACAGCGGGTCGCCAAGCCGACATTATCATCAATTTTTCTATAGGCGGGATCAACAATTTTCGGGCCTTTGGGTGTTTCCAGATGCTTTTGCACCGATTCCATGCAGGTTCTTGCACGATCACCTTCTGCAACTCCTGAGATCACGGCCCAACTTTGTGTATTCAGGAATATTTTTCCTTCCTCATTTTTATCAGAGCCGATGACCTCACCAATATCATTGGTACCACGAATATACCATTTCCCATCCCAACATTTGTCATTGAGTGTGTCCTTGACATCATTATATTTTTTGTAATATTCCTGGTAAGCCTGCTTATCACCGAGATAGTCCGCCAGTTTATAGATTTCACGAAGATTGTAAGCGATAAACATGGTCACCCAAACCGATTCACCTTTGCCTTTACGACCAAGATAATCCAGCGTATCATTCCAGTCACCGGGGCCAAACTTCGCCAGTCCGTTTTCTGTCAGGTTTGCCATTGCAAAATCCATGGCCGCATAAAGGTGTTCCAGGATAGTGCCCTCTTCCCCATCGTGGAATGGTGTTTTCAGTTCCAGAAATTTAAAATCACCGGTTTCTTTCAGGTAAACCATAATTGCCAGTGGCAGCCATAATTGTGTGTCTGAATGGCCGGTGCGTTCGCCACCACCGGTTCCGGGATAATAACAGTGAAAAGTACTGCCGTTTTTGAATTGGTATTTTGACATTTCCAGAATACGGTTTTTCACCCACTCCGGCTGCGCCATAACCGGTCCCATAATATCCTGGCAGGAGTCCCTGTAACCACGGCCAAACAACATGCCGCCGTGGTAATAAGAGGCATCCCTTGAAAAAAGAAAAGTAACTGAAGTCTGGTATTGATTCCAGATATTCATCATACGGTTAAAATCATTGTCCGGAGTTTTTACCTGCACATTATTCAGATAGGCTGACCAGAAATTTTTCAGTTCCTGAAAGGCTTCTTCTACATTTTCCGGATTTCTGTATTGATCAGCAATCGGCTTTATGGTTGTTTCTGCATTGTCTTTAGGGACAACCCCCATGATGAAAACAATTTCCTTCTCTTCGCCAGGCTGTAACGCTACTTCATTTTGAATGGCTGCGATAGCGTCTCCGGCAGTAATTTCAGTATTCTGACATTTGCCGGTTTCAACGGCAATCGGGTCCGCTTCCGAGCGCCATTTACCAATAAAAACATCTTTTGATCCGTCAAAGGACTGAATTTTTTCTGAGCTGGTAAAGAAGACTGTTTTGTCCCAGGACTCATTGGCCTGCTCGACAGTGGCGGAATTATATTTCACCCAATAGCGTTTTGTTGCCCAGATGTAATCCTCTTTTTCATTGTAATGGACATCATTGAAGTGCTGATCATTGGGCTGGTTGATTAAATCCACTAACGCGTGTCCCAACGCCAGTTCCTGGTAAGCAAATAATTTTAATGTTCTGGCTTCCTCACTGTTGTTTTTCAGACTGAGTTTCCAGATTTCCAGATTATCCTGCTGGGGGACAAAGTACAGTATAGAACTGGTGATGTTATTATAATTAGTTGTGATTTTCGTATAATACAAGCCATGACGACATTCATAGGAATCATATTTTTTCTGCGGAGTCGGCTGCCAGGTCGGCGACCAGAATTCGCCGCTTTTTTCATCGCGAATCATAACATATCGTCCGGGTCGGTCCATGGGCAGGGAATTATAGCGCCAACGGGTAATTCGATTATCTTTAGGATTTCCGATAAAACTATATCCACCTCCCACATGGGAAATCAGGCCGGAATATCTGCCATTGGAAATATAATTAACCCAGGGTTTCGGTGTATCCGGTCGTGTAATGACAAACTCTTTGGTATCGTCAGAAAAATAACCGTATTTCTTGTAATCTTGCATGCTCTTTATAGCTCCATTTTTATTTTGTTAATATTTTTTCAGTTTCAGTAATGATTTCAACCACCGATTTTTCATCGGGTCCACCGCAATAGATTCGAAAAAGCGGTTCTGTTTGCGACAGACGGACCAGCAACCAGCTCTGATTGATAAAATAAATTTTTAGTCCATCAATCGTATTTTTGCGATCGACCGGGTATCCGGCAATTGCATCAGGTGTATTTGCGATGAGATTTTCAAGATTCTTTTTGACTGTTGCAATATCACAATGCTGATCAATTCTTTTATAATGAAAAGGTCCGTAAGTGTTACGAAGTTCCTTCACCTTTTCAGACAAACTTGTCTTTTCCCGGGCAAGCATTTCCAAAACCAGCAATATGGAAAGTATCCCATCCCGTTCGGGAATATGCCCCTTGAAGCCGAACCCACCGCTTTCTTCGCCGCCGATAAGAATATCTTCTGCCAGCATCTGTTCACAAACATTTTTAAAGCCAACCGGGACTTCTATAACCTTGCGGTCGTATTCGGCCGCGATTCTGTCTATGGTATCTGACATGGAAGTGGTTCGTACCACATTACCGCTCAACTTTCTGGTTTTCACCAGGTATTCAAATAAAATCGGCATCAGGTCATGTAACTGGACAAATTCACCCGTTTCATCGATGACACCAAAGCGGTCGGCATCGCCATCAGTGGCAAAGCCGGCAATTGCATCAGACTTTTTAACTTTGCTGATCAACTCCTTGAGATTTGCAGGAATTGGCTCCGGTAACTGATTGTTAAAATCCGGGCGCGGTTCGTTTTGCAACGCGAGGATATCTAAATCTTTGTTTTCAAAAAATCGCTGTATATATCCACATCCGGAACCATACATGGCAGAATATACAACCGGGTTTCCCAATTGCGCAATCAAATCCATATCAACTAATTTCTCAATATGATTTTTGTAATCGTCAAACATATCCGTTTTAATGACTTTTGCATTCGGTTCTTCTTTGACCGGATTTTTGAAGAGTTGGGCTTCTATATTTTTGGTTAGTTCGATCATTGCCGAACCGCCATAATCACCTTTGAACTTCACACCGTTGTATATATAAGGATTATGACTGGCAGTGATCATCACTCCGGCAGATAATCCTCGTTTTTTCACGGTATAAGACAGAACCGGTGTTGGAATAAACGCTTGGCTAAGGTAGACCCTGATATTGTTTGACGCCAGAATATTAGCGATTTTTTCAGCAAACAGGTCTGACATAAACCGGGTATCATAGCCAATGGCAACTGAGGGATCCTGTAACTGTTCACCATGCAGATAGTCAGCTATTGCCTGGCCGATCACGCCAACATTTTCAAAGGTGAACTCTTTGGCCATTACAGCCCGCCAACCGTCGGTACCAAATTGTATTTTATTAATTTTTGTTTTCATTTCATATTCAAAATATTGTTTTTAAAGACACCTTACAAACTAACACAATTTTAGCAAATAATCCATGAAAAAATGGACCCTATTTTTAACTTAATATTTTCAGTTTCCTGCTCTATCATGATAATTATCAGAAAATTTTGACCTTTCAAAAACTATTGTTTATCTAGAAAAAAAGAATTACTTTTGCAGAAATGTTAGTTAGACATCTTTACAAACGCTAAAATATAAAAAGGATACCCATGGATACAAACAAAAAATTTCATGTTATATCAAACACTCACTGGGATCGTGAGTGGCGGTACTCATTTCAAAAAAATCGTCAACGCTTAGTGATGATGATTGATTCTGTTCTGGAAATTCTGGACACAAATCCCGATTATAAAGCTTTTCATCTGGATAGTCAGACAATTGTCCTGCAAGATTACCTGGAAATTAAACCCCACAATGAAGCCAAACTGAAAAAATATATTCAGGAAAAACGTCTGTTTGTCGGCCCCTGGTACATATTACCGGAAGAATTTCAGGTAGGCGGCGAAAACCTGATTCGCAATCTACTGATCGGCCACAAAATGGCCAGGGAATTCGGCCATGTCATGAAAGTCGGGTATTCTCCGTTCAGTTGGGGGCAAATCTCACAACTGCCACAGATTTACCAGGGCTTTAATATTCCGCTGATCATGTTCTATCGGGGAGTGAATAGTCTCGATAGTAAACAGGCAGAATTCATCTGGGAAGGCGCTGACGGTACCCGCGCCCTGACCTCCAGATTTTCCACCATGCCCCGGTATAATTTTTATTTTTATATTTACCGTCCGGTGGTTCACAATGAATTTCCCACTGATATTGAATATGATTACAAACAGGGTGGCACTCCATTTCATTTTGCCGACAAAGATCTTGTTGAGGAAGATTACGCGCTGATTAATCCTGTACAGGAATATCACCAGGAAAATATCAAACCGGCAGTTGTAAAAATTATCAGGGACCAGGTAAAAGATTTTACCACCAAACACATTTTCTGGGCGGAAGGCCATGATACCAGCGGCCCGAATACCATTACCACGAAAATTATCGATGATATTAATGAATTCATTGAAGAAGGCGAAGTCCTCCACAGCAACCTGGAAGAATATGCCAAAGGAATTTATGAAGATATAGACTATGAAAAATTACCACTGGTTACCGGCGAGCGGCGCAGTGCGCAATACGATAACCGTTCCGGAAATTTATACGGCTATACAACTTCTGCCAGAATGTATCTGAAGCAGGCAAATTTCAAAGCGGAAAAATGGATGCAATATTATGCTGAACCGCTGAATACACTAGCCGGAATTTTAGGTATGGATATGCAGGATAAATCTGTTGACCTTGCCTGGGACCTGATCGTTCAGAATTCTGCCCATGATTCCATCGGCGGTTGTTCATTGGATGAAATTCACGAAGACAATATGTCTCGCTATAAGCAGAGCATTGAAATTTCCCACTGTGTGGTTGATCGCGCTTGTCAATACATCACATCAAAATTAAATCTCGACAAAGAAATTAATCTGGTGATCTACAACCCCTTGACTTACAAACGAAACGAAGTATTGGAAGCCTATATTGACATTCCGGAAAAACTGGACAAAGGAGGTCTGGAACTCTATGCCGGTGAGCAGAAATTAGTTATGGAAATTCTGGATCGCTCTAAAAAAGAACCAATCCTGGAACAGTTGATTGATCGTCCCATGTATTTTTCTATGGTACGGTATCATGTCCTTTTTAATGTCAAGGATTTGCCGCAACTGGGGTTTCAAAAAATTTATGTTAAACCAGTACCAACCTCTTCTTCCGGTAGTATTGCTAACCCCGATAATACACTTGAAAATGACTATCTGAAGATTACCATCAACCGTAACGGCAGTTTGAATATCCTGGACAAAAAGACAAAACAGGACTATAAAAACCAGGCATACTTTTATGATGAAGGGGAAGCCGGTCACGCCTGGGTCCACGAATCAGTAGCCCCGATTATTACGACATTAAATAATACTGCTGAAATCGAAGTATTGGAAAATAATTCATTACGCAAAACCTTGCGTATTAAAAATCTGATGCATCTTCCGGTTAACCTGGTCGAACGAAAAAAGAATCAAGGCAATCATCGACCAATGGAAATCCTACTCGATGTTACCCTGAAATCCAATTCTAAGCATGCCGAAATGAAAATCCAACTGGATAACCAGGTTGAAGCCCATCGCTTAAGAATAATGTTCCCAACCTTACCGGATGCAGAATATTCTTACGGTGAAGGCCAGTTCGATATTGTCAAAAGACCAATTGCACGTCCTGACACATCAGACTGGGTGGAGCAGCCAATGTATGATTATCCCATGCACCACTTTGTGGACGTCAATAATGATAAACAGGGTGTCGCGGTTCTGATCGACGGATTAAAAGAGTATGAAGTGATGGAAGATGATCACAAAACACTGGCAATCACGCTGCTGCGTTCCTTTTATTATAAAATTCCTGTGGCATCCATGCAGGATTACTCCCATCAGAAAGGGACTCAGTGTTTGGGTAAGCAGGAATACAAACTCGGGTTTTATCCGCATACAGGTGGCGTAGAAGAGGGCGATATCATGCAGGAATCGATGATCTTCAATTACAAACCACGAATATTCCAGGCCGGCAAAAATGAATTCGGAGACCAGGATTTCACTTCATTACTGAATGTATCAAATCATGCATTGGTTCTCAGCGCATTAAAACGAAGTCAAGACGAAAAAGGAGTTATTCTTCGATTGTATAATCCAACAGAACAAACCCAATCTACAGATGTCAATACTGCTTTCGCGATAAAACAGGTTCTGGAAACAAATCTTGAGGAAGAAGAAGTAAACAAAGTCACTATCCAAAACCAAAAATATTTCAACCTGACAATCCTCCCGAAAGTTATCAAAACCATCAAAATACTAATCAACTAAAACATTAATAAACAGATTATTAACAAGAGATATCAGAAAGAACAATCAAACTTTCTAATATCTCTTGCATATTCAAAAAAAATTCTTTTAATTAGGTAAGTAAGTAAGGCTTTTAAACTATCTTAAAAAAAGGAGGAGATATCTATGAAATCCTTGAGACACTTACTCTTAACCGTGCTCCTGCTTGGACTATTTACATTTTCAATGGGACAAGTAATGAGTACAAACTGGCAATTTACCGTTAATGACGGTAATATGCCCGGCTATTTTTCCACAGACAGTGATGATATTCGTGGAATAGCAGCTTATGATGGCAAAGTCTATCTGGGTTCTTTTCGTGCTAATGGCGTTAAGATCCTGGACATTGCCAATGGAGATTCTATCGGCATGGTCAATGAAAGTGCCGTATCTCTGGGAGATGTAAATGTAGACGATGACGGAGTTGTATTCGGTTCCAAAATTGTTGGACACGAGGGCCAATGGCTTCCGGTGGAACCGGTAGTCATTTACATGTGGAATGGCGATGACGCCGAACGAGACACTCTGTTGAGTTTTCTGCCGGACACCACAGCTGAAACCGGCTCTCCCTGGTTCAGACTGGGTGACAAGTTTTCTGTTGAAGGCAGCTATGCCGACGGATCACTGGAAGTTTACCTGGTGGATTCCGGTTGGTGGGGCAAAAACATGTACAAATTTTCAATGGAAGGCGGGGTGATGAACCCTGTTCCCGAAGTTGTAACTATGTCCGGTGATAATTTTGTTAAAACCGATAATCAGGCAATTGCGGCGCCACTTCCGGATACAGATGATTTTCTGCTCAGTGGCAGTGGCCGCAAAATTTCCTATGTCAGTGCTGACGGCGAGTTAGGCGAACAATTCTCAACCGGTATCGCCGGGGACGGAAACGCCTTTGTTTCTTTCGAAGCCAATGACAGAAAATTTGTTGTCCAAAACCTGATCTGGTCCGCACAAAGTTTTCAGGTACTGGAATGGACAGATGGCATTGCCAATGCAACCAGACACTGGGGCATGACACCTGAAGCTTTTGGTCCTTCCGCTAATAATGGCAACCAGGTTGGTGATGTTGCTTATGTTGATAATGGCGACGGTTCCGTTACCTTTTCTGTTATGATGACTGACAACGGTATCGGATGCTATACTATCGATGTTCCGGTCACACCAGCAGATCCGATTAACATGACATCTGCATGGCAGATCGACGGTGGAGAACTGGATTATTTTCCGGCTTCCGGTGATGTTGTCCGTGGTCTGGGATATAACAAAGCCCTTGACCTGGTATTAATTGCCTCAAGAAGTGATAATAAAATTCATATGCTGGACGCTGAAACCGGCGCTGATGCCGGCGCTCTGGATATGACCGGAGTTGACGGTGGATTTTACGGAATCAAATTAATGAAAGTTGTTGCTGATGCTGAAGGCGTTATGTATGCCTGTAATCTTGCCAGCGGCGGCGACTTTAAAATTTATCGCTGGGCAGATACCAGCGCAGTGCCGACAGTTGCTCTTCAGCAAAATGTTGATACAAGATTTGGTGATGTGCTGGCAATTTACGGCGCCGGAACAGACACAAAACTTTATGCATCGGAACGCGACGGCACTTCCATCAAAGTATTTGGAACCACTGACGGTGAAAATTTTGAAGAAGTACAGAGCATTCCGATTCCTTCCGGTGGCGCCAATGGCGGCATTTCTGTCGTTGACGAAGCACATCTTTGGATCAATGCTGCTGCACATGATCCGGTAAAACTGGACACAGCCGGTAATGTGCTGGTTACTGCAACGGGAATCGATGATTACTACGGAAACGTATTATATATGGAAGGTATGCACGGACAGAAATTACTGGCTGTCAATGCTAACCACAGCGAAGGCAATCGTAGAAAAGTAAAAGTTTATGATATTACTGAAGATGAAGCAGCACCATCTTTTTGGGCATCCGGGGAAACCGGCAATGTCGAAAAAGGAAACGGCAATGTCGCCGGTAATATCAAATATAATATTAATGAAGATGGTACGATCAGCCTCTTCCAGATGACAACCAATAATGCAATTGCCGCCTGGAACCTGGAAGTTCCGATCTATGATAATGATATGACCCTGACATTTGAGGATGATTCCGATGTCGCTAACTGGGGCGCCCACGATGAAGCCAATGCCTGGACAACCTTTGCTCATGACGCGGAAAAGAAAGCATTAAAAATCACTGATGCCGGCTGGGACGTTCTGGCTAAACGGCCAATCACTGCTACTATGGGCACCAATTACAGACTGTCACTTAGTGCCATGGTTGCTGCCTGGGGCCATGAAACCAATGAACTGATGGTGACTGTCGAAGGTCTGGACTCAACACCGGATACAGTTGCAATCACTGATTTTGATACCTTCCAGTCCGTTAATCTCAGTGGTACTGCTGACCTTGCCGGTTCGGGATATATCAAAATCTGGGGATCGAATGATGGCACAGAATCAGAATTTTATCTGGACTACCTGCTTTTTGATGACTATGCGAAGGATGTGGAACTGGCTGTGGATATGACCACTCTTGAATATGGTAAAACAGCTTTCCATGGCAATAAAATTATATCAGTTACCGCTACCAATAATGGTTCGGAAAATATGATTTTTGATAGTTTCCGTTTCCTCAATGGCGATTATTTCTCAGCCTCTGCTGCTGACGAAGTCGTGGAACCCGGTGACAGTACAACTATTTCTGTCGTTTTTAATCCGACTGTAGCCGACTCTGTAACAGATCAATTAACGATCGTAACAAATGGTGGTATTGCCAATATCCATATGAGCGGATTCGGTTATGAATTGTGGCCAATGGACTGGCGCGTTACTGCCGGTGATGAAGGCACTGACTGGTTTTGGTCGCAATCCATGCAACATTATGTCAGAGGAATTGCTTACAATCATCTGAACAATCATCTCTACGTAGTCAGCCGTATCGGCGGGCCACATATTTATATCCTGGATGCTGCTACCGGTAATAAGATCGGTGAACTGGATAATACAGGAATCGATCAAAATGAGGCTACGGCGCATGTGAATCTTGTTGATGTTACTGAAGACGGACAGATCATTGTTACCAGCCTTGCACGCACGCCGGATAAGTTCAATGTTTACCATTATGCCAATGAAAAAGCGGTACCAAGTATGGTATTCAGCGAAGATGTTGGTATTGTTGCCGGAGACGCGATGTCAGTTGCAGGTACCGGTAATGAACTTACTATCTACAGTGCCGGTCACTGGTCCACCAATTCCGATGATAATGAATTAAATAAAATTCTGAAACTTACAACTACTGACTTAACCAACTGGACACAGGAAACAATTGATATTCCTGCGCCAAGAGATGCGAATTATGGTATTTCTACAGTTGGTGACGGCGAATACCTGTTCATTAATGGAACCGGTCCAAATCCGCCAATGTACATCAAAAACGATGGAACAGTATTGCATACCTTTGATACCGCTACTATTCCGTCCGGAACTTCTATTGACTATTTTGAAGTTGATAATGGTACTGACGATCTTCGTCGTTTTGTATCCATCACCAACGGTTGGAGCTCCGGAACGGCAGTAGTCGAACTGCTTGGCGAACCCGGCGATTCACTTTGTAGCGAAGTTGAATTGCAGGGACCGTCCACAGAAGATTATGCAATGAATTCCAATGCCAATGCAACAGCAATGTCTGTCTACAATTCCTACAATAACTCAATTGTCGAAATTGTAACCAACAATGGAATATCTTCCTATAGCCTGGAAGTAGTAGAACCTGACGCTGTTGTACCTTCCATGGCACTCTCCGATGTTGATCCGAGAGAACTTGATTTCGGTGACCTGCTGGGTGAATCCAATACCTTGAAATTCACTGTCAGCAATCCGGGAACTGAAGATCTCGTGATTGAAAATGTTGTTGCCGATGAAGGTCTGACAACAACCCTGGAAAACTCTCACCTGATTCCACCCAATGGTTCTGCGGAATTTGATCTGACTTTTGATCCTGCCGGACTGTCTGGTATCGTTGAAGCTGATCTGAAACTTGAAACCAATATTGGTCTGGACTTTGTTCACGCCACAGCCAATTGTATAGCTATTACCGGTGATCCGATTGACGAAAACTTCCGCAGTTGGGATGAATTCGACGGTCACGGCTGGACTGGTGTTAATGCTGAATTCTGGAACCTTGACGGTTACGGACGCGGTGACGCCAAATTCATCGGTGGTAATGAACTGGATCAGGAAGTAACAATCCTGACACCAAAACTGGTTGATCCAACCAACATTGCTTTCTACTATGGTGAATATAGTGGCGGCAGCGACGCGTGGACACTTCACGTCATGCTGGCTGACGATACAACCGGTGGCGAAATCAACTGGGTTGATACACTGGGCACATTTGAAGCGCCCGGCGACCTTAAGTGGTATTTGGGTAACTTCGAACTGGAAAATGCCGGCGATGTATTTGTTGGTTTCCATATCAGCGGTACAATCTCAGGTACTTTCTACCTGGATGATGTAAAAATCGATGCTGACGGTTACTGGATCGAAGGTACAGAAATCAACCAGAGTTTTGCTTCCTGGACAACCTATGAAGGTAC
>CAYYMT010000096.1:12655-13713 GCA_964472715.1 uncultured bacterium
TCTGCGCCGGAATCTTTTGACTGGGTATATGCAGATTTCGAAATCGAAAAAACCGGTGATCTTTATGTCGGTATTGTTGTCGACGGATCTGTATCCGGCGGAATGTTTGTTGATGATTTCAAAGCCAATGCTTCCGGACGAGCAGTTGGTGTTGATGATGAACAGTTGCCAATGGAATTCAACCTGGCACAGAACTATCCGAATCCTTTTAACCCGACTACCAATATTAAGTTAGTCCTTCCTGAAGCCGTGGATGTAAACCTTGCTGTTTACAACCTGACCGGTCAGAAAGTGGCGACACTGAAAAATGAAAATATGAAAGCCGGATATCATACCATCAATTTTGATGCAAGCAGATTATCCAGTGGCGTTTATTTTTACAAAGTGGAAGCGGGTTCTTTCAAATCAGTTAAGAAGATGACACTTCTGAAATAATTCGTCCCCCCCAAACATACTTCGATGTGTTGGAAAAGGTCGCCGTTATGGCGGCCTTTTTTTTCGTCTAATAGTTTCAAACATCAGGTATATGCTTAAAAAGATGATAAAATTCATGTAAAAAGTAATATTAGTCAGTCAAAATACATTGGAAAATAAAAAACATCAATTATTGAGATTTGATTAAACCGAATAAATTTTATACAATATTTATGCAATAGCATTTTACAACCGATAAATGAAAGGGACAATATGAATAAAATATCCTTAGTTATAGGCGGTGGTGCCGGGCAGGGAATAAAAACAATTGAACAGCATTTAAGTAAGATTGCTAAATTTTCCAACCTGCACGTTTATTCCACAAAAGAATATGAATCCCGGATCCGTGGCGGGATAAATTCCACAGAAATCCGAATCAGCAGTCAGCAGGTAAATACCTACACGGATAAAATTAATTTACTGCTCATCCTAAAACCCGGTGTTGTGAAACACCTGGAACCTCGCCTGGATAATGATACAATAATTATCGGTGAGGAAGATAACTTAAGAGATGATGAAAAGGAACTTGCCAAAAACTTTTACAACATTCCCATCATACAGTTAGCAAAAGACGCGGGTAACAA
>CAYYMT010000097.1:0-13441 GCA_964472715.1 uncultured bacterium
TACACTAATGTAATTGAGGAATTTAAATGAAAAAAGAATTTGAAAAGCGTATCGTAACCGGACCTGACGGGAAGCAATTTGAAGTGGATCCCATGCAGGATTATTTCTGTGAAGACAAACCACAGGTCCATAAGCCGAATAGTAATAAGGTCATTGAAAAATTCATGAACTGGGCACGGGGAGAATCCCTTTGGATTTTGGGATTCGGAACCGGTTGTGGCGCGATTGAGATGCGTCCGCTGATGACCCCGCGATTTGATGCTTATCGATATGGTATCCAATGGCGGCCGACACCACGGCAATCCAATGTCTTTGTGATTTCCGGCTATCTGTCAGTGAAAACACTTAAGCGTGTCGTTCGCAGTTACGAACAGATGCAGGGACCTAAATATGTAGTGGGACTTGGCAGCTGCACAATCAACGGTGGTATGTACTGGGACAGTTACAATACAATCAACCGGTTGGATTACTATCTGCCGGTGGATGTTTATATCGCCGGCTGTATGCCACGCCCCGAGTCACTGCTGGCAGGATTTGATAAACTCAAAAAGATGATCAAGGCAGGTGAATGCGAAGGTCAGAATAAATATGCCGAAAACTTCGACTGGTACAAGGCCAATCAGAAACAGATTATCAAAGATTGGGACATGCCGGATTATAATTGGTAGTTTTTTTGGGACACGGATTTACAAAATTACACGGATAAGAAATATGAAATATAAAGAAACTAGTGACAAGATAATTAATGCATTTTACAGAGTTTACAATAAACTAGGTTCAGGTTTTTTAGAAAAAACTTATGAAAATGCGCTAATATTTGAATTAAAAAAACGTCGTTTTTCTATAAATAATCAAGTTCCAATTAATATTATTTACAAGAAAGAAATTGTAGGCAATTATATTGGCGACATTTTAGTCAATGATAAAATATTATTAGAATTGAAAGCTATAAGACAGTTATCAGAAAATGATAAAATTCAATTACTCAATTATTTATCTGCAACAGGTATAGAATCAGGATTGATTTTTAATTTTGGCCAAAAACCTCAAGTAAAAAGGAAATTTATAAAGCCAAAACAATCCGTGTGATTCTGAAAATCCGTGTACAATATAAAAGGAAATATATATGAAAGAATTGATCGCAAGATTAGAAAAACAATTTAACCTATCAGAGGTGGTTTACCAGAAAGAGGGTCAAACATACTTAACAGTATCAAAAGATGATGCTGTCTCCTTGATCACTCATTTGAGGGATTTTGAAGGATTTACTCATCTGGTGATATTGACAGCTGTGGACTGGATCGAAGAGGAACGGTTTCAACTTACCTATCTGCTGAACAATGACGACCGGAAAATCGATCTTGGCGTCCGTGTCATGATCGACCGAAAAAATCCGGTTATGACCTCCATTCATCATCTCTGGGAAACTGCCGCCACCTATCAGCGGGAGTTAAAAGAAATGTTTGGGATTGATTTTCCCGGATCACCACGGGTGGATGAAGATTTCATTCTGGAAGGTTGGGAGGGAATGCCGCCTTACAGACGGGATTTTGACACCAAAAAATACTCGGAAGAAACCTACTTTCCGCGTCCCGGCAGAAAAACCCATGATCCTGCCGACTATATGAAAAAGAAACTCTATCCGGAGGAATAAATGACGAATGAAAATAAATACAGAGATAAATTTCCACAAAAGAACCCGGACGGGACCAATCAGATCGATCAAGAAAGCGGTAAATTCATTCATATCTGGCAGGGCCCCAATCATCCCGGTATTACCGGCAATATGTCTCTGGAACTGATGCTTCAGGGAGACGAAGTCATGTCCTGCAAAACTCATGTGGGTTACCTGCACCGTGGTTTTGAAAAATTGATGGAGCGGCGTCGTTTTATCCAGTGTTTTCCCATTTGTGTTCGTATCGCGGTGCCGGAACCGGATTTTAATGAATATTGCTTGTCAGCGACTTTTGAAGAATTGGCCGGAATCGAGATTCCCGATGCAGCGAAATGGATGCGGAATCTGCTTCTGGAGATGGCGCGTCTCACCAGTTTCCTGCAATGGGTGGGCGGTCAGGCCGGTTCCTTTGGAATGGGCATTATCGGGCAATGGACGACCTATGCCCGGGATCTGGTATTGGACCGGTTCGAAGAAATCTCCGGTGGGCGAATCTATCACATGCACATGACACCGGGCGGCGTTCGCGGCTTGACACCCGAGGGTTTTGAAGGACGAATGGAAGAAACCCTGAAAATTATTGAAGATATCATGAAAGATGTCAATTCCACCATGTACAACAATTCTGTGTTTAAAAAACGAAGTGTCGGGCTTGGTGTAATTACGCCTGATATGATTGATCCATACGGCATTACCGGCCCCAATGCCAGGGCTGCCGGCATTGCAAAAGATGTACGCAAAGATTATCCTTATTTGAAATATAATGATCTGGATTTTGATGTCATTACAGCCAAAGATGGCGATGCATTTGCCCGGGCTGAGGTTCGACGTCAGGAAATCCATCAATCCATTGACCTGATCCGGCAGATCATGACGAAAATGCCAAAATCCGGCGATTATATGGCAAAAGTACCCAATATGCTACACTGGAAAATACCCCGGGGTGAAACCTATATTCGGTCTGAATGTACACGGGGAGAATATGGATATTATACCGTCACAGACGGCACCGGCTATCCACGACGCATCAATGTCCGTGGGCCCTCTTATACCCATGCCGTCGCATTGATGGAAAAATTAGCCATTGATTGTAATATCGCTGACACCGCCGGATTAATGGTCTCTTTGCATACTTATCCACCAGAAATTGAAAGGTAATTTATATGAGTCTAAAAGATGTACTCAAACCCTTTACAGCCTGGAAAAACTTATTAGATGAACCGGTTTCTATCAAAAAGCCCCTGGAACGACAGGGAGCGCCACGCTACCGCGGATTTCATCAAAATGATATCGACAAATGTATTGGCTGCGGCACTTGTGAAGAAATTTGTCAGAATGCCGCTATCGATCTGGTGCCGGTCGATGGTATCGAGACAGAACATGGTGACAGTGGCTTGCGTCCGCAAATTGACTATGGTCGCTGCTGCTGGTGTGCCCTATGTGTCGATATATGCCCCACCAATTCTCTGGGCATGTCCAACCAGTTCCAGTGGATTGACAGCGATCCCGATACTTTTGTTTTTACGCCCGGAGTGGACAAAAAATACTGGGATGATGAAAAACTGGGCTACAAAAAACCGGAAAATTATGAACTGAATAATCCCTGGCGGATTGAAATGGAAGAAATGGCACCGGAGAAACGGGACAGAACCTTTCTGGAAATCGTCAAAGGATTTTCCAAAGAGCAGGCGATTAAAGAGGCCGATCGTTGTATCGAATGCGGTATCTGTATCGCAACCTGCCCGGCTCATATGGGGATTCCATCCTATATCAAAGCCGTTCGTGAGGATGATATGGAAGAAGCTTTGCGGGTTCTTTATGAAACCAATCCGTTGCCGGAAGTTTGTGGCCGCGTTTGTACCCATAAATGTGAAACGGTCTGTGCCATGCAGCACAAAGGTGATCCCATTTCCATCCGCTGGCTGAAACGGTATATTGCAGATCAGGTATCCCTGGATAAGTACAATGAAATTCTCGGCACAGAGAACCTGGAGAAAAAGGACAAAAAGGTCGCCATTGTCGGTGCCGGACCAGCCGGATTATCAGCCGCCTATTACCTGGCGTTAATGGGATATACAGTCAAGATTTTTGAAGCCCTGGAAAAGCCGGGGGGAATGACTCGCTATGGTATTCCTGAATACCGACTGCCTTACGATCAGATAGACAAAGATGTTGAATACATCAAATCCCTTGGCGTTGAATTTCAGTTCAACACCAAAGTCGGGACTGACATTACCCTGGAGGAATTGCATCAAGATTATGACGCAGTATTCGCCGGCACCGGATTGCACCTGGGACGCAGTACACGAATCGATGGCGCTGATCATTCAAAATGCTACCAGGCTGTAGACCTGCTGCGGGAATTCACACAAGGCAAAGAAATAGACGTGGCTGAAAAAATCGTTGTTATTGGCGGTGGTAATGTCGCTATGGATATCGCCCGCACCCTGGCAAGATTACAGAACCAAAAATATGGCAAAGTGCAATTGATCACAACCTCTCTGGAAACCGAAGATATTATGCCGGCTGACGAAGAAGAGATTATCGAAAGCCGCGAAGAAAAGGTCACACTGGAGCCGGGCTGGGGTCCCCAGGAAATCGTCATTGAAAATGATCAGATCAAAGGACTAAATGTGATCAAATGTTTGTCGGTTTTTGATGATGAAGGCCGGTTTAATCCAAATTTCGATACCAATGTGAAAAAGTTTTTCGAAGCCGATATGGTTGTAGAAGCAATCGGTCAGGGCATGGAAATAGACTATATGAAAGAGGTGGAATTGAATGACCGCCGCAAGGTTAAGGTTGATAAAAATTACCAGAGTTCTGTTCCGTGGCTGTTTGTCGGTGGTGATATCGTCGCCGGACCGGATGCCATTTCCGCAATCGCCGATGGTCATAAGGCCGCTAAAGGAATTGATAATTATCTAAATAAACGAGGTGAAACATGAAATTATTCAGTGTTAAAGAAATTATAGAATACGCCATTAAAATTGAAAAAGAAAGCTTTGCCTTTTACACCCAGGCTTCCAAACAAGTTGAAGATAAAGATGTCAATGCACTGGTCAAAATGCTGGCAGAAGAAGAGGTGGAGCATCAAAATCGGCTGCGCGGACTGATTGATGAAAAAAAGGTAAGCGCGGAAGAATTACAGAAAAAATATGAGCTCGATACAACCCTGATGGATAAAATTGTCAATACACCGGCCATTAATGCCAATGCGTCGGCTTTGGATGTTTTGAAAATTGCCCTGGAAAGAGAAAAGAATACCGAGCAAACCTATAAAATGCTGATGACCTTATCCAATATAGACGAAAATGTGATCAAAATATTTGAAGAGCTGCGTTTGCAGGAACAGGGTCATGCCAATAAAATCCAATTTCGTATCGATCATTTAGGTACCTAAAACGAATAAAGGAATGCAAAATGAAACTCAATAATCTCCTGCAAAAGAAAAGTAGCGATCTTATAAAAATAGCTGCTGACAAGTCGGTCTTTGATGCTGTCCGGTTATTGAATAAGCACAAAATCGGTTCGCTGCTTGTAATGAACCCGGATAAAAAGTTGGAAGGAATTCTTACAGAACGGGATATTTTGTTCAAATGTCTCAATAATGATAAAGACAATAAGAACACCAGGGTTTCAGAAATCATGACGCCTAAAGATAAATTGATTATCGGCACTGCTGAAGATACGCTTTTTTACGCCATGAAAGTTATGACAAAAAAACGGATTCGTCATCTGCCAATTGTGGATAAAGAAAAAGTAATCGGGCTGGTATCTATCGGAGATGTCATTAAAGCAGTGCTGGACCAGGCGGAAAATGAAGTAAAATTATTGAGAGAATATATTACAAATCCCTATGGCATAAATCTATAATTTCTCAAAAAGAAAAAAGATATGAAAAATAAGAAAGGCTACTCGTCATTTTTATAATCTGAGTAGCCTTTTCTCCCTCCCAAAGGTCGTCAATATTTTGTAGTAAAAAACATGACACAATCAACATTCCAAAAACTGTGCTAGAAGGACAGGTTTTGCAAAAAAATTAAAAAAATTTAGAATCTCCTCAGTAATTTCTTATAAATTAAGCAAAAAGGTTAGCCAAAAAAATTGATAATTGAAATATTTCTAAAAGTTGAGAACTAATTTTCCAGTTAATAAAAAAAGGAGGGAAGAAGCCATAGGATTAGGTTACGAGGGTAGGAGGAGGTCCTATGGCTTCTTTGTTGTGTATAGTGAGGTAAGGGGTCATTTATAAAAAATCATTATTTCTTATTACACTTGTTACTTTTCCTTAAGTTCCCATTTTATTATCAAAAAATGAGAAAAAAGGAGAGAAGCCATAAATTTTATATTTTTAAGGGGGAGGAGTATGATTTATGGCTTCTTAGTGTGTTAAGAAATTAAGCGTCAGTTTTCAAATATTAACAGTTATATACTTACCTGAAAACAAATGGTTCCAACTTTTTTACAATTTATTCAGAAAATTTTTGTTGGATGATTTTTTGTAAGGAAGGTGAGAAGCCGTAGATTCTTATGTGTGCGAGGGTAGGAGGAGGTTCTACGACTTCTCATGTATAGGAAAGCAATTTTTATATCTCATTTGTCAATTGTTATCAATATTCATTTTTCACGCGGAAGTTTATTAATTTAATTTTTCAATGTCAATAATTTTTTTAAATAAAGTTTTATTGTCTTGATTCAAAGACCTTATTGATTAATAGTGCGGCACTTACAGAAACATTGAGGGATTCTACTTTATTTTTCATGGGAATACTGACTAAAAAATCGCAATGCTCACTCACTTTTTGATGGAGGCCTTTGCCTTCACTGCCCATAACCAGAGCCACACCGCCGCGAAAGTCGGTTTCATTCATACTCTGGCCGGCATGACTGTCAGCGCCATACACCCAAACATCTTCTTTTTTCAGTTGGTTAATGGCCTGTACGAGATTGGTTACTTTGGCG
This sequence comes from uncultured bacterium, assembly GCA_964472715.1. Taxonomy (GTDB): domain Bacteria; phylum Fidelibacterota; class UBA2242; order UBA2242; family JAFGTP01; genus JAFGTP01. Next base: position 6,641 of record CAYYMT010000097.1, read on the forward strand.
ATTTTACATTTCTGCACTGTACCGGCAGAGGTTTTAAAAACCGTATCCGTGACAGAAACACTGCCGTGCTTCGGAATAAGGATGCCATGCACGCCCATAGCCACAGCCGTTCGTACAATAGCGCCAAAATTATGCGGATCCTGGATTGAGTCGAGAATCACAATAAAGGGTTTTTCATTCATTTTCTTTGCGGCGTCCAGGATATCTTCGGGCGTGGTATAGGAAACCGGCGAAATAAAAGCCACAACGCCCTGATGATTACCGGCGCCAACGAATGAATTTAGTTTTTCTTTGGGAACAAAGGAATACTTTACCTTATGCTTTCTGGCCAGACGCAAGGTTTTGTCCATCCAGTCATTGCGGCGGATTTTGTCATGGAAAAAAAGTTGGTCAACACGCCGGCCGGACTGCAAATATTCATAAACCGGGTTTCTGCCAAATACAATGTTTGTTTTACTGATGATCAACCTCCGACTTTTTTAACATTAAAATTTTCTGATTGAAGAATTAGATAAATTTTATCACGGAAATTTCCCTGAATTAAAATCTGGCCGTTTTTTACAGAACCGCCGACTCCGCAAATTTGTTTTAGTCTTCTTCCCAATTGTTTCAGGTCTTCTTTTTTGCCGACAAACCCCTGTATCAATGTCACCTCTTTGCCCTTGCGGCCTTTACGATCAATCAAAAGTTTTAGTTCCTGTTGATCAGGCGGTAAGGTGCCGGGTTCTTTCTTTTTTTCTTTTTCAATCTCCACATCAGGATCGGTGGAATAGACCATTCGTTTATTTTTCTTCATGCTTCCTTTCTCTTGTTCGTTTCCAGCGCCGGTGTGACCAGAGCCAATTCTCCGGTTGCCGGCGAATAATAGTTTCCAGGTGTTGCATATAAATTTCAGTAATTTCACCTTTTTTTAATGCGGCCGGATTATCAGATAACTTTTCTATTCTGACGGTGTAATATCCGCGTTTGACCCGTTGCATATTGGCATAGAGCAGCGGCAGGTTTTTGCGGCGTCCGTGTTTTTCCGGGCCGTGCAGACAGGCTGTATTCTGGCCCAGAAAATCGACAAAATAAGCCTGATCCAATTTTGTCGGGCATTGGTCCGCCAGCATGATCACGGCTTTGGGCTTTCCGTAATCACGATCAAAGACCCGGCTGGTGATGTAAATTGACGCCAGTTCCATATTCCAGGCGGCCCGCCGTTTTTTCATATATTGATCAATATATTTGTTGGAAAGTGGTTTATAAAGGGCAACCATATGGTGCCGGACCTGGGAGCCGGTGGCCAGGGCGCCCCATTCCCAGTTGGTATAATGAGCGCCCAGTAGAATAACATCCCTGCCCGCATAAAAATATTCATCCATCACTTCCGGATTGACGACTTTGTACCGCTTGATCATTTCTTCTTTTTTGGCCGAAAATCCTTTGATGCTTTCCAGCATAATATCAGCAAGATTGTGGTAGAATTTTTTTGTGATCTGGTGTATTTCCTGATCGGATTTATCAGGGAAAACACGTTTTAAATTTTGCAGCACTACTGTTCTTCTGTATCTAAATACATAATATAACAACAGATAGATAATATCGGCAAAATAATAAAATACAAAAAAGGGAACAAAGCGATTGATAAAAACCATTAATCTGAAGAAAAGATATATTACATAATTCATCGAAAATCCTGCTCAGTCATTGCCGAGGCGGCTTATGCATGGCGGCCCGCAAAAAATATATTCAGTCACATAATTTATTGGATTAAACCGCGGTTTTTTCTTTTCCTTCTGACAGCTTTCCACTTCATCTCGCAGTGCTTCATAATCTTGAATATCCATATTGAATTTTTATTTTATCTCCGTGATTTTGATCAGGTTAGTTCCCCCTCGTTTGTAGAGTGGAAAGCCGCCGGTAATTACCATAATATCGCCTTTTACCAAATTAAGGTATTTAATTGCCGCCAATTCCGCTTGTTTTTCCATATCCACCAGCCGCTCCGATTCTTCCATATAAACCGGAATTGTGCCCCAGACCAGGGACATTTTTCCAAAGGTTTTCGGATCCGGTGTCAGTGCTAAAATGGGCTGTGAAGGCTTATATTTTGAGACATATTTAGGCGTGCGTCCAGAATTGGTAAAGGTCACAATGCATTTTGCCGCCACCTGGTCGGCAATTTTACAGGCGGAGCGCGCCACTGATTCCTGAATTGTCAAGGAGAGGTCATGATCAAATTTGTTATTCCACTCCTGAAAAGGAAAGGTTTTTTCTGTGCTGATAGCAATTTCCGACATCAATTCCACGGTTTTCACGGGGAATTTGCCAATGGCTGTTTCGCCGGAGAGCATGATCCCGCTGGTGCCGTCAAGAATGGCATTGGCCACATCGGTTACTTCCGCCCGGGTAGGCAGGGGATTTTTCGTCATAGATTCCAGCATTTGGGTGGCAACTATGGAAATTTTACCCTTGGCATTGGCTTTTTGGATCAATGTTTTTTGTACGTGGGGAACCCGTTCAATCGGAATTTCTACACCCAGATCACCGCGGGCGACCATAATGCCGTCCACAACATCCAAAATTTCATCAATCTGTTCCAGGGCTTCATTTTTTTCAATTTTCGCGATCAGTGTTGTACGTTTGCCGGATTCTTTGATAATGTTGCGGAGTAACTTCACATCTTCCACATTACGAACAAAACTGAGAGCCACAACATCGACATTTTTTTCTAAACCCACTTTCAGGTCCAGCCGGTCTTTCTCCGTCAATGCCGGTGTGGAAATTTTTGTATCCGGCAGGTTCACTCCTTTTTTGGAACTCAGTTCTCCACCATCAACCACTTCACACTCAATATCCCGGCCATCAATTTTTACAACCTTTAACTGTAAAGTCCCGTCATCTAAAAATATTTTTTCACCTTCAAAAGCTTCCTCGTGTAATTTTTTGTAATTGACAGATACAATCTTATCATTGCCGTCAATATCGCGGGTTGTCAGGGTATATCTCTGGCCGTCTTTCAGGACAATCGGCTCATTGATAATATTTCCGATGCGAATTTTCGGGCCGGAAAGGTCCTGTAAAATTGCCACAGAACGGCCGGCTTTTTTGCGTACTTCTTTAATTGCGTCAATGACTTTACCCTGAAACTCCCGGCTTTCATGGGAAAAGTTTACACGAAAAACATTGACACCGGCAAGAATCAATTTTTCCATCATCTCCGGATCCCGGGACCTGGGCCCCAGACTAGCTATAATTTTAGTTCTTCTCATAGATAATTTCCTCTTTATTTAGTGGTTTTATTGAGTTTTCAGCCCGTAAAAAAGCAACAGGCATCAATGTGAAAAAGATCAACCTGGTTTTCTTTTAGTCTTTCTAAAGCAGATATTAATTACAATAACTTAAAATTTAACCATTTCATTATAGCTATTCAATAAAAGCTTTTTAAAAGTATCATTAATTATATTGGTTGCCGTAATCTCACAATTACAAGTAACCAACTGTAATAAAGTAAGATGTTCAAAACATCTACAAGAATATGTGTCCAAAATGCACATTTTTTAAAAAGCTGCATATTTTTTGAGGAGAAATATTGTGGCATACAAGTTGTCTATTGATATTTAAAATTTAAACCAATAAATAGTAATAAAACAAACAGGAATAAAGATGAATAAACGAATACAAAACAGAAGTTTGCTCACACGGCCGATAAAAATAATCAGCAAAAAATCCCGAAAACATCTGGGTAATATTGTTGATATTAATACCGGTGGCATGTGTATTATAAGCAAGTATCAATTACCGCATGATAAAACCCTGCAATTACTGATTGATCTGTCAAATGAGGACCTGCCTTTTAATGAGATTGAGCTGGAAGCTAAAAATGTCTGGATCAAAGAAGAGATGGTTAACCGGTATTTTGCCGGGATGAAATTTAAAAAATCTTCGGACGAGGCAAAGAATATCTTGCTGAAACAATTAATCAAACACCTTGGCTTTCCAGCATAGCGAATAATAAATAAACTAAAATTTCAGATGCCGGTTTTTTCCGGCATTTTTTATGCAAAAAAATGCAGGCCCGAAAAGACCTGCATTCATGAAAAGGAGGGAGTATTTTTAACTTTAAAAGGAGGAGTAGTCTTTTTGTTAATTAATTCCGGAATTACAATTCCGGAATTTTTTTAAAACACTCTGGTAAAGCTACGTAAGCGCTTTGTAATTGTTCCATCATTTCAAAAATTTCTGTAAATGCGGCATCTTTTTTACCTTTCACAGGAGGTATCACATTGGTAAATAAAATCCAGTTTCAGGTGGTTTCATTAATTTAGTGTTTCCTAATTTATTAAATTTTTTGCATATTTTAATCCGATTTGTTTTTGTAAAGTATTACAGGAGGGGAGAATGAGACAAAAATTAATTATCCTATTTATTCTTTTTTTTACATTTAGTTACGGAGCGGAGAAAAAAGAAATCACCCTTGAAAAGGTTGTAAAGGAAAATATATTTAAGGAAAAAGATATAAAGGGATTGAAATCCCTGGCGGATGGCGACCATTACACCTCAATTGATAAAGACAAAAAACGACTGGTAAAATATACTTATCAAAGCGGTGACGCAGTGGACACACTGCTCAATCTCAACCAAATTAAAAACCATGACATAAAAGATATTACCGGATATGAAATTTCGGCAGATGGAAATAAAATCCTGTTTTATACCAATAAAAAACAAATATACCGTCGTTCTTATTACGCTGATTATTATATTCAAAATCAGGCTACCAATAAAATTCAACAACTGACTAAAAAAAAGAATATCCGGATCGCTTCCTTATCGCCTGATGGCAGCCGTGTTGCGTATGTGTATAAAAACAACATTTATTATAAAGACCTTGAATCGGAGCAAGAATACCAGGTCACCCATGATGGTGAAAAAAATAAAATCCAAAATGGAACGCCGGACTGGGTTTATGAAGAAGAATTTGGCTTTAACAAAGCCTATGCCTGGTCTCCTGACAGCAAGATGATCGCTTTTATTCGTTTTGATGAAAGCGAGGTTAAAACCTTTAATATGACACTCTTTCAGGCTTCGCATCCGACATTGGAAGATAATCAGCTCTATCCTGAAAATTATACCTTCAAATATCCAAAACCCGGCGAAAAGAATTCCATTGTTTCCGTGCACATCCATCACCTGAAAAGCAAGGAAACCACGGAGATGAAAATCGGTAATGACAGCGAACAGTATGTACCGCGGATCAAGTGGTTTCCCAATTCACGGCACCTGGCCATCTTTCGTTTAAACCGGTTGCAAAATCATTTTGAAATACTGCGGGGGAGTCCGAAGAATGGCCGCACCGGTGTGATTTATGAAGACAAGGAGACCGAATATGTGGAAGACGGCACCTTTGATGCGGTTACTTTCCTGGGGGATAATAAACGATTTATTGTGATGAATGAAACTACCGGATATCAGCATTTATTCCTCCATCATGTCAACGGTAAGAAACTCAATGCCATTACCCAGGGAGAGTTTGACGTACAAAAATATTATGGTCTGAATGAAGAAAAAGGCAGGGTCTTTTTCTCAGCCTATGATAATTCGCCGCTCAATGTTTCGCTTTTTTCCATTGATCTGGACGGGAACAATCTGAAAAGATTAACCAAAAACAAAGGCCGCAACAGTGCTGATTTTTCCAAAAACAATAAATTTTTTATCAATAAATTCTCCAATAAGTCCACTCCAAAAACTATTACTTTGCATAATTGTGACGGGGAATTAATTCGTACTATTGAGGATAATCAACAGGTGCTGGATTCCCTGGAAAATTATCAATTTAGCGAAATGGAGTTCTTTTCCTTCCGGACCAGTGAAAATGTTGAACTGAATGGCTGGATGCTGAAGCCGGTGGATTTCGATGCTAATAAAAAATACCCGGTGCTGATCGACCAGTACAGCGGACCCGGTTCGCAAAGTGTACAGAATGAATGGAATTGTAATTGGTATCAATCATTGATTGCACAGGATTATATCGTCATCAGTGTTGATCCGCGCGGCACCGGTGGCCGGGGCGAGGAATTCAAAAAAATGACTTATATGGAAATGGGAAAATATGAAACCATTGACCTGATCGAAACCGCAAAGTACCTGCAGGGCCTGGAATATGTTGATCCGAAAAGAATCGGCATCTGGGGCTGGAGCTATGGCGGGTTCACCACCCTGCTGGCAATGGAAAAAGGAAATGGAATTTTCAAAGCCGGGGTGGCCGTAGCGCCGGTAACCAGTTGGCGGTTTTACGATAGTATTTATACCGAGCGATTCATGCGGACACCACAGGAAAATCCCTCCGGTTATGATGATAACGCGCCACTCAATTTTGTTGATCAATTACAAGGAAAACTATTAATCTGCCACGGATCTGCTGATGATAATGTGCATGTGCAAAACACCATGGAATATATTGATGACCTGGTGCAGGCGAATAAACGGTTTGACATGATGGTCTATACCAACCGCAATCATTCAATTTACGGGGGTAATACACGGTACCATATCATGCGTAAAATTTATGATTTTATTCTGGAGAATTTGTAAAGCGAAAAATGCCGGTGCCGGCGCGGGGTATAATTTCCATCGGTCAGTTCGGTATGGGATTTTTAAATATTTCGCAATTCGGGATTGGCTTGGTCAGCATTAGTCAGTTCACAATCGCCGGATTTGCTTTGGCGCAATTCGCGCTGGCCTATTCTCTTATCGCCCAGGTTGGACTTTATTTTAGTCGTGGGGTTGGTCAATTTGTGGTGAATGTGATGGCGTTGG
>CAYYMT010000098.1:0-6322 GCA_964472715.1 uncultured bacterium
ATATGACCTCCAAACGGATCATTCGACCGGCTTATAAGAATGTCAATGAGCGCAGGGAATATAAAGGTATGGCTAAGCGATAAATCAACATGGTTGATTCACTCCAAAAATGGGCATAAAAAAGACAGAATCGGGACTAAATTTCCACCATTTCACTGGTTCCCAAATACAATTTGGGAACCAATTTTCAAGGAAAACTCAGAATAGCACCATGTTTCAACATGGTGAATGAACAACACACAACAACCGCACCAGTCCGCTTCAGCGGACTTCCCAAGCTCATACTATTACTGGTACACTCGTGAGGCTGTCCCAAAAGGCTCATTTTAACAAAATGTAGAGGACAATTTCCCGATCATTCGGGATCCTCTTCGGTGAAAGATGAAATAACGCCGGATTTTAATAATTATTGTACCTTTTGGGACAACCTCATGCAGAGGTCCGGAGCTTCGGAACCAGTTCCCAGAGATATCGCCGCCATAACCTTCCAAAGGTTAAACAGGCGAAATGAAAATCAAAGCATCCAATAATTCAAACTCAATTCTGTTAAAAATAAAAAAATCTCGCCAAACTATTAAAGCCTCCCAAAATGCCTGTGCCAAGAATCGGTGCAATTTCTGAAAGGCTTATAAAGATTATTTTGCAAAAATCATTTTTTTAGTAAAAACTTCATCCCCACACCTTAATTGATAGATGTAAACACCAGAAGAAACTTTTGCTCCATTTGCATCAGTTGCGTTCCAATTTATAGTATGGTAACCGGCATTCATTGAGTTATTTACAAGAGTTTTTATTTTCTGACCTGCGATTGAATATACATCTATTTTTACTTTTTGCTGATGTGGTAATCCAAATTTTATTTGAGTTGTAGGATTGAATGGATTAGGTGAATTCGAAAACAGAATTAATTCATTTGGAATTTGAACTAATGATTTTTCTGACATATTCCTATTCATATCTTTCAAAAAAATCCCTTCTGAATACACATCTTCATCTGTATCTCCCTTAGAATCTGTGACTTGACATTTTAATGACCAGTTATAACTTGGTGAATATGTTACAGTTGTTTGATCATCCCACGAAGAATTATGAATCCATACTCCAACATTTGGTGCCCGTATTAGTCCATTATTTCTATACCACCATCTGTAATCTTTATAATTTCCTGAACCACCAGTAACATCTGCTCTATATTGATTGTTTCCAATACTTGAGATACTAATGGATAATGGTTGAGGTGGATGAGACATAAAATTTCCACAAGTTTTTATTGTATTATTTTTTCTCTCTAGTGCTGGTATTGAATTATCACCAGCTGCTTTAGGACCAATTGCAGGCCAATTATGCCCATTCAAAAAAACAGGATTTGATGTATAATAATAAGAAATCTCAGAACTTAAATCTTCATAAAAAGGATTTCCCCTGTTTACATGATATAAAGAATGGGGATAAGTTTGCCCAAGGTCATCTTTTACACAATGATCATATATATAAGAAGAATTTAAAGTTTCAACTCCTCCCCAAATATCATTTGATATGAAATTACTATAATTTGCTTTATTGACAAGAATATTTCGAGTTATAGATAAATCATTATCAGGTGGAGTACCAACTGTCCAATTTCTTAAAAATGTATTATACGGCCCATTTAATCCATGTGTTCCATCTAAATATATTTTGTTTACAATGTTACCTTCAAATAAATTTCCATACGGATAACGACCATGACATCTAATATCTCCAGGATCAGTAAAAGGTTGATAATACCAATCCCATTCACTATCAAAAGAATAATTATATCCGAAAACATTACTATTTGCACCTGTACTTACAAGCATAGCATGTCTGGTTTTCTTAAATATATTATTTTCGATCAAACAATTGGTAGAATTTGCTCCAATTACAACACCATATCCTGTGCCTTCATCACTGTCATAATTTGTTGCATGATGGAGGTAACAACCAAATATATAAATATGAGAAGAGTGAGCTATGTGTATATGGTATCCTGTACAATTATTACTCTCAACACCCTTAACCCAACAATTTATACTTTTATGAAAAGAAAATGTTTTACCATCTCCTTCTAATGAATTAATACGCCTAATTTTAAAATTTTCAAATCCAACATTTATTACAGGATTCAACTTTCTTACCCACATATTGTTATTAGCACTATAATCTTTTGAACAATAATCTTTAATCGTAAAATCATCTAAATTATAATTTATTACTTTTGAAACCTGCCCAATATAACTACTACTATTTCCATAATCATCATCGAATCCAGGTTCAGAAAATAAAACCCAATCCCCTTGATTAAAACCATGATTTTGTGCATAGATTCGATTATCGCCTTTGTCAATATTTGAAACAATGTTTTTCGATGCACCTGTATATGAACCAACAATACTTATACAATTTAGATTTTCATCTATATTATCAAATACAAAACGTGTATTATTCAATCCTGCACCTTGAAAAACAAGACCTTCATTATTGGTTTAGTAAAAGTATAAATATCTGCTGGGAAATAGATTATTGTATAACCAGACATATCTTTTGCATCACTCAGAGCTGAATCGATTTTATCATTATCACTACCCGTATAATCATTTATATTAATTATATTTTCTGCAACTGGAGGTAGATCAGAATATAATCCTACATTACTCCAATCAACGACTCTTGTTATTGGTATAAAATTTGATAATAACGAATTAAAAATACATAAAACAATTAATAAAATTTTTCTCATTTTTATTTTCCTTTCCTTTAAAAATTCTTCCCAAATACAACACTAAATGAATGAAATTTTTCCTCAAACACAATATTTTCGAACACTACATCTTCAATATATTTAATATCATGTAAGCTTTTAGTATGATAAATATTAATCATAAAATCATTATAACTAACACCTGTTCCTATCATATATTTAAATCCACAATTAGCAATCTTATATGCAATTTCAACAGGGTGTGAATGTGTACCATAATTATAGTCGGTCTCCACCTGTTGCTCAATGCTATATTCCATTTTTTTTAATAATTTAGATTCTGAATTATTGTATAAAAATATTTCTAATCCAACACCAACTAAAAAATATACATCAAAATTCCGGTTTCTTATGATTGATCTTTCAGCAATCACATCAATATCAGAAAATAAATGATAATTATCCATATCATAATAATAAATTATATTTTCACCTGATAGATGATCAGATTTTACTGAAACATTTTTCAATTCATATTGCTTTCTATTTAAATTTAATCCATACTTTACCCTCCATCTATCATTAAAAAACATTCTTCGATAAATTCCAATAATAAATCCGTGTTTACCTTTATTTTTTGTTGTATACAACTCTGTATAGTTCCCTCCAATAAAAACTTCCCATTTTTTTTGTTCTTTTTCTTGAGCAAAACTTTGATTTATTAAAATAAATAGTAAATAAATCAACAATACTTTACGCTTCATTTGTTCTCCTTTTGATTTTAATTTTTTATAAAATTTCACCAAATAATATTATTACATATTTTTTCATCTCCTCTATTTTTTATACTTTAGACAACGCATGAGCGACACAGACTCCGAAGCATACTCCAGCGGAACCAATCTTAAAATGACTGTGTCCGAAGCCACCAAATTTTCCAAATTAACCCCGCTGTCTGTGTTCGTCTCCAGCCGAATGTTCAAGAAAGCCTCTTCGAGGTAGTCCCGTCTGATTTCAAGTATTTGATTGACACAAAAGCCTTTCCAAGTTATTCCATGGTATTTCTTTTGCTTCCGGGTTGCAACTTGTCACCGATTACCGGAAACTGATCACTGCCTCCCTGGTGTCTTGTCTTGCATAGTCTGTAGAACAAAGAGGGAAATCCGAAGGATGAAGACGGGATTACAGATTACCGATTTCAAAGAACACGGCTCCGCCACGTCATCTACAGTTTTTTTCGGAACATAGCCTTACAAAAGAATGGCAGATTTTAATGATTAAACAAAATTATAGGGTCTTCTGAATTAACTGTACCGAAAGAAAGTTATCCTTTTACATGAATAATTCAAAGTTTTTACTGGTACACAAATTGAATTTGAGAACGCCTCAACATCTCATATCGTCCTCTTTCATGATTGTTTTAAGCAGAAATATCCGGAATATCATAAAAAATTGATTAATAAATACGACAGAATTTCCGACGAGAGAACGATAAAAATAATAAAAAATATTAAAAAAACATTTGATATTATAAATTTTCGTAATAGATTTTCTCAAATTTGAGATTAATTAACATCAGGAAAAGTAATTTAGAAATCAAACAATGATTTTATCAAAACTTAACATACTAAACATTATTGTGATTATTAGCATTATTCTACTAAAAAGTGGAGAGGCCTTTTAAAAAGTCTAAGTAAAAGATAAATTTAAAAAGCCTCTTCAAATCCGAAGGGGCTTTTTTTATAGATACTGAAAACGATCAATTGAAAACCGAAGATGATAACAACCAATAACAACATATTAAACATTATTATCGTACTAGTGATTATTCTACTCTCAAGGGAAGAGGCCGTTTAAGTACATTAAAAAAATCAAACTTAAAAGCCTCTTCAAAACCGAAGAGGCTTTTTTTTACCGGAAGGAATTATTTGAAGATGAACAGTGATAAGATCAAAAAAGGATTGGAAAGAGCGCCTCACCGGGCTTTATTAAAGGCCACTGGTGTGACAGACGAAGACATGGGAAAACCCTTCATTGGTATAGCGAATTCATATAATGACGTTGTTCCCGGGCATGTGAAACTGAATTCTGTGGCTGAAGTGGTTAAACAAGCCATCATTGATGCCGGCGGTGTCCCTTTTGTTTTCAATACCATTGGTGTTTGTGACGGAATCGCAATGGGTCACAATGGCATGCGCTATTCACTTTCTTCCCGCGAAGTTATTGCCGATTCTGTGGAAACCATGGTGACAGCCCACGCTTTTGACGGACTGGTTTGTATCCCCAACTGTGACAAGATCATTCCGGGGATGATGATGGGCGCCATGCGGGTGAATGTGCCCACCATATTCGTCAGCGGCGGCCCCATGAAAGCCGGCAAAACAAAATCCGGAAAAACCGTTGATCTGATCTCAGTTTTCGAAGGTGTTGGCGCTTTTAAGGAAAACAAGATCAGCGAAGAAGAATTAAAAGACATCGAGAATAATGCCTGTCCCACCTGGGGCTCCTGCTCGGGAATGTTCACAGCCAACTCCATGAATTGTCTGTGCGAAGCTCTTGGCCTGGCATTACCCGGCAATGGTTCCATCCTGGCAGTTGATCCGAAGCGTCAACAATTGTTTGAAACTGCCGGAAGACAGATTGTGGAAAATGTCGAAAAGGACATCAAACCCTCGGATATCTTAACTGAACAATCCATTGACAACGCGATCATGCTGGACATGGCCATGGGGGGTTCCACGAATACAGTGCTGCATACTCTGGCAGTGGCCAATGAAGCCGGCGTGGATTATTCCCTGGACAGAATGGATGATATTTCCAAAACAACCCGGAATATCTGCAAAGTCTCGCCCAGCAGTGATTATCACATGGAAGATGTGGACCGGGCCGGCGGCATCAGCGCCATTTTGAGAGAAATCGACAAAGCCGGATTGCTGAATAAAGAGTCTTTGACAGTCACGGGAAAAACAATATCTGAAAATATAAAAGACGCTGAAATCAAAGATGCTGATGTGATTCGCAAATGGAAAAATGCCTACAGCGAATCCGGCGGACTGGCGGTGCTGAAAGGCAACCTGGCACCAGGTGGGTCTGTGGTGAAATTTGCCGGCGTCTCCCTGGAAATGCGTGTTTTTGAAGGCAAAGCTGTGATTTTTGAGAGCCAGGAAGAAGCCTGCGAAGGCATCTTATCTGACAAAGTGAAAGCCGGCGACGTGGTGATTATCCGCTACGAAGGCCCAAAAGGCGGCCCGGGCATGCAGGAAATGCTGTCCCCCACTTCCTACATAATGGGAAGAGGGCTGGGCGAAAGCGTAGCCCTGATCACAGACGGACGATTTTCCGGCGGCACACGGGGCGCCTGTATCGGTCATGTTGCTCCCGAAGCGGCAGACGGAGGGCCAATCGGATTGTTGGAAGATGGCGACATCATCTCCATCAACATTCCGGCCGGCAAAGTGGCTGTGAACCTCTCAGATGAAGAATTAGCCGAACGAAGAAAAAACTGGAAGCCGAAAGCGCCAAGAATCACAAAAGGTGTTTTGGGAAGATATGCGAAATTAGCCGGTTCTGCCAGCAAAGGCGCGGTGTTAAATTAACAACTGG
>CAYYMT010000098.1:6422-13219 GCA_964472715.1 uncultured bacterium
AGAAAACAATAAGCGAGGAATTATGAAAGGTGCAGAAATATTAATAGATGGTTTAAAACGAGAAGGCGTTGATACGATCTTCGGATATCCCGGTGGCGTCATGATCCCGGTATTTGACGTGCTTTATTCAACCAGGGAAATTAATTTCATTTTGACAAGGCATGAACAAGGGGCGACACATGCGGCTGACGGTTATGCCCGGTCTACCGGAAAAACCGGGGTGGTATTTGTAACATCAGGTCCCGGTGCAACCAATACCATTACAGGTATTGCAACAGCAAAAATGGATTCCATACCAATCGTGGTTGTAACCGGCCAGGTATCTACAAAAAGTATCGGAACAGATGCCTTTCAGGAAACCGATATGTCCGGCCTGACACGATCGATCTGTAAACACAACTACCTGGTAAAAACAGTCGAAGAATTACCAAAAGTACTCAAGGAAGCTTTTTTTATAGCTAATTCAGGACGACCGGGACCGGTTTCCATTGATCTGCCGGTGGATGTTGTCAATGCGGAATTACCGGACTACCAGTATCCGGAAACCATCGATTTACCCGGCTACAAACCCGTGGTAAAAGGACATAAAAATCAAATCAAGAAATTAGCGGAGGCGATAAAAAATGCGAAGCGGCCATTATTGTACACCGGTGGCGGGATAGTAAGTTCTTCAGCTCATAATAATCTCCTTCAATTTATCAGCAAGACCAATATTCCTGTCATCACAACATTGATGGGTCTCGGAAGCATTCCCTATGATCACCCCCGGTTTGTGGGTATGCCGGGTATGCATGGGGTCGCAGCCGCTAATTATGCTTTGACCGAATGTGATCTCCTGATCAGTGTCGGGGCCCGGTTTGATGACCGGATCACCGGCCCGGTGGACAGTTTTGCTAAGCAAGCAACAATTGCCCACGTGGACATTGACCCCGCTGAGATCGGCAAGGTGGTGAAAACTGAAATTCCCGTGGTGGGCGATGCCAATTATGTCCTGGAAAAATTGACAGGCCTGGTTGATAAAAAAGAATTTGTAGATTGGAATTCCCGTATATCCGAATTGAAAATGGAATATCCCATTCATTACGAACAAAAACCGGATGGATATATTTTACCGCAATATGCTGTGGCTATGATCAACAAATTTACCTCCGATGATGCAATAATTGTCACTGATGTGGGGCAGCATCAGATGTGGTGTGCGCAATTTATCAAGTATAAAAAACCCCGTTCTTTTCTGAGCAGCGGCGGCCTGGGAACCATGGGATTTGGTCTGCCGGCGGCAATGGGCGCCCAGGTGGCAAATCCCGGAAAAATGGTAGTAGCGATTTCCGGCGACGGCGGTATTCAGATGAATATTCAGGAACTGGCCACCTGCGCTATCAATCATATTCCCGTGAAAGTGGTGGTCATTAACAATTCTTATCTCGGTATGGTCCGGCAGTGGCAGGATTTGTTCTGGGACGGAAAATTTTCACAAACCTGTCTGAAACAGACCCCCCACTGCCCTGATGATTGTAAAGGGCCCAATGGAAATTGTCCCCAGGTTTACTGGCCGAATTTAACCAAAGTCGCCGAAGCCAATGGTGTCAAAGGATACCGGGTGGAAAAAGTTGATGAGTTGGAAAAGACCTTTGCTGATGCTTTTGCCCATGACGGCCCGGCGCTTATAGAAGTCATGGTCGACAAACTGACCAATGTCTTCCCCATGATACCGGCGGGTGGAAAAAATAATGAAATTTTATTTGGAGACGAAAAATGAGTAAGAAACATACCATAATTGCGACAGTCACCAACCGGGTAGGTATTCTTGCCCGGGTTACAGGACTTCTCGCTCAGCGTGGATACAATATTGAAAGCGCCATTGCCGCGCCTACCGAAGACCCGGACATCTATAAAATCACCCTGGTGGTAAAAGGCAACGAAGAGCAGATTGAGCAGGTCACCAAACAACTGAATAAATTGATCGATGTTATCAAGGTGGTGGATATTTCTCATGAAAACAACTATATCGTAAGAGAATACATTATCATGAAAGTCAATATCAATCGCAAAAACCGCAGCGAGGTACTGGAACTGATGAATGTCTTTTCCGCCCGGCCGCTGGATGTGGACAACAATACAATTACTATGGAATTGTCGGGACGCGCCCGCAAGATCGAACGCCTGATCGAGTTGATGAAGCCTTTTGGTATTAATGAATATGTGCGTAGCGGTGAGTTTGCCATGACGGAAGACCCTAAGCGGAGCTCGTAATCGGTGGTCGGTTATCAGTAATCGGTTATCAGTTATCAGTGGGATACAGATTACCGGTCACAGATCACTGATTACTCAATGTCACGAAGAAACTAACGAATAAAATTATACAAAAAAGGAGATCGAAATGTCTATTAAAATGTACTATGACAAAGATGCAAAATTGGAAGTGTTGAAATCAAAAACCATTGCCATAATCGGTTACGGGAGCCAGGGACATGCCCAGGCGCAGAATCTGAAAGAAAGCGGTTTCAATGTATTGGTCAGTGAAGTGCCCGGCACAGCCAATTACAAACTGGCGGAAAAACACGGGTTCAAACCCATGAAAGCGGCTGACGCGGCAAAACAGGCCGATGTTATTCAGATTTTACTGCCCGATGAAGTACAGAAAAAAGTGTATGAAGCGGAAATTAAGGACCAGTTGGAAGCTGGTAATGCGCTGGTATTCTCGCACGGTTTCAATATTCATTTTGGACAGATCGTACCTCCGGCTGATGTGGATGTTTACATGGTAGCGCCGAAAGGCCCCGGCCATTTGGTGAGACGTGAATACGAAGTTGGCGCCGGTGTGCCCTCGCTGATCGCGATTTTTCAGGATGCAACCGGACAGGCAAAAGACCTCGCCCTTGCCCATGCCTGTGGTGTTGGCGCCGGACGTGCCGGAATTATTGAAACGACATTTCGTGAAGAAACAGAAACAGACCTCTTCGGCGAACAAGCCGTGCTTTGCGGTGGTGTATCCGAACTGATCAAAGCCGGATTTGATACTTTAGTTGAAGCTGGCTACAAACCGGAAATTGCTTATTTCGAGTGTCTCCATGAAATGAAACTTATCGTTGACCTGTTTTATGAAGGTGGCTTGGCAGGAATGAATTATTCCGTTAGTGACACTGCTGAATACGGTGGTTATGTTAGCGGCCCCCGGGTGGTGGATGATGCGGTCAGATGCCGTATGAAAGATATTTTAACTGATATTCAAAAGGGGAAATTTGCCAGAAATTGGATTTTAGAAAACCAGGCTGGCAGACCCGGTCTAAACGCGCTCCGTCGTGAGCATAATGAACTACTATTGGAAAAGACAGGGAAAGAACTTCGCAAGATGATGCCCTGGCTAAATAAAAAGGATTAATAAAAACCATGAAGAAATCAGTCAAAGTCTTCGACACCACCTTACGCGATGGCACTCAGGCGGAAAATGTTTCTCTTTCCGCCGAGGATAAATTGCATATTGCCCAAAAACTCGATGAGTTTGGAATTGACTATATCGAAGGTGGCTGGCCAGGTTCTAACCCCAAAGATATGCAGTTTTTTGAACTGGCCAAAAAAACCGCCTTTAATCATGCCAAAATCGTTGCTTTTGGCTCCACCAAAAGAGCGAAATATACAGTTGAAGAAGACCCTAATATTCGTGCCTTGCTGAATGCGGAAACACCGGCTATTTCCCTTTTTGGGAAGACCTGGCTTCTGCACGTGGAAAAAGCATTGAAAATCTCTCCGGAAAAAAACCTGGAACTGATTCGTGAAAGTGTCAAGTTTTTGAAAGAAAACGATAAAGAAGTGATTTATGACGCGGAACACTTTTTCGATGGGTTCAGGGACAACTCAAAATATGCTTTGGACACCTTGAAAACTGCAGAAGATGCAGGCGCTGATGTGATCTGCCTTTGTGATACCAACGGTGGTACCCTGCCATCGGAAATCACGGAAATTGTGCAGCAAGTCCAACAAAATATCTCTATCCCTTTGGGCATACACGCCCACAATGATTCCGGACTCGCTGTTGCCAATTCCATCGCAGCAGTACAGGCCGGCGCCACGCAGGTGCAGGGCACGATTAATGGCTACGGCGAACGATGCGGGAATGCCAACCTTTGTGAAGTCATTCCCAATCTTCAGCTGAAAGCAGGTTTTACATGTATCCCCGATGAAAAAATGCAGATGCTGACACTTGTTTCCCGGTATGTGAGCGAAATCGCGAATCTCGCCCACTCTAACATGTTGCCTTTTACCGGGAGGTCAGCCTTTGCACATAAAGGCGGTGTTCATGTCAGCGCGGTCATGAAGGATAGCACTTCTTACGAGCACATTACACCGGAGACTGTGGGAAATAAGCGACGGGTGCTGATCTCCGATTTATCGGGACAGAGCAATATCAAATACAAGGCGAAAGAGTTGAACATTGACCTGGATGCCCATAATAAAAATATTTCTGAAATTGTGAAAACTTTGAAAGAAAAGGAAAACCAGGGCTACCAGTATGAAGCGGCTGAAGGCTCATTGAAATTACTCATCAAAAAGATCAGTAAGGAATACCAGGAGTTTTTTACGCTGAAAGGATTCCGCATTCTGATCGAAAAGGATGAGAATGGAGAAGTGCGCTCGGAAGCCACGGTCCGGATGGATGTGGATGGCGAATTTGAGCACTCCGCCGCCGAAGGCAATGGTCCGGTGAATGCCCTGGATATGGCATTACGCAAGGCTTTGACAAAATTTTATCCGAAAATAAAGAAAATGAAACTTTCAGACTATAAAGTAAGAGTGCTCAATGCCAATGCGGCCACCGGCGCCAAAGTGCGGGTGTTGATCGATTCCACCAATACCGCCGGCAGCTGGGGAACCGTAGGAGTCTCGGAAAATATTATCGAGGCCAGTTGGGAAGCGTTGACTGAAAGTATTTCATATTATCTTCATAAAACCTGATTTTTGTAAATTGAGATTTTTGACGGGAGTTTAACCGCAGAGGACGCGGAGTTTATTTTGGGACACGGATTGTCAGAATTACACGGATAATATTAAATTCTTTTTTTATCCGTGTTCATTCTGAAAATCAGTGTACTAAAAATTAACTATAGCATGAGCATCTTTCACTTGTTCCCAAATTGCATTTGGGAACATAGCTGTAGCACAAGCATCCTGCTTGTGTAATGGTTGTTCTGATTGATGTACTACAGATTAAACGACCAGGATGGTCGTTCTACAAAAAAAATCCTGTTTACAAAAAGGAAAGCAAGAGAACATAAAATGGAACCAAAAAGAGTAAAAATATTCGATACAACCTTACGGGACGGGGAACAAAGCCCCGGCGCATCATTGACCATCAAAGAAAAAGTCGTCATGGCCAAACAGCTGGCGCGACTGGGTGTTGATGTTATTGAAGCCGGATTTCCCATCGCATCGGAAGGTGATTTCGAAGCAGTCAAAGCTGTGGCGCAAAGTGTCAAAGGCCCCGCAGTGTGCGGATTGGCCCGGGCTAACCAAAAAGATATACAGCGCTGCTGGGATGCGGTAAAATATGCGGAAAAACCGCGAATTCATACCTTTATCGCCACGTCAAAAGTTCATCGCGATTCCAAGTTGCGCAAATCCAAAGAAGAGATCATTGCCATTGCTACCGAAGCGGTAAAATTTGCCAAATCACTCTGTGATGATATCGAATTTTCACCGGAAGACGCGGCGCGGACCTCGCTGGATTATATGTGCGATGTGGTGCAGGCAGCGATCCAGGCCGGCGCAACTACGATCAATATTCCCGACACTGTTGGCTATTCCGAACCCAAAGAATTTGGTGAACGAATCAAGTACCTGCTGGAAAAAGTACCGGAAGCCCAAAAGATAACCATTTCTGTCCATTGTCACAATGACCTTGGCAACGCTGTAGCGAACTCCCTGGCTGCTGTTGAAAACGGCGCCACCCAGGTGGAAGGCTGTATTAATGGCATTGGCGAAAGGGCCGGCAATGCTTCCCTGGAAGAAGTGGTCATGAACCTGGTAACCCGTAAGGATTACTACGGCGTTGAAACCGGAATTAATACCAGGGAATTATACAAATCAAGCAAATTGCTGTCGGATCTGACCGGTTTGTCCATTGCCAGAAATAAGGCGATTGTCGGTGAAAATGCCTTTGCTCACGAGGCGGGCATCCATCAGCATGGCGTGCTGGCGAACAAGGAAACTTACGAAATTATGACACCGGAATCCGTGGGTTGGAAAGGCAATAATATTGTCATTGGCAAACATTCCGGAAAACATGCGGTATCAGCATTACTGGTAGAAGAGCGAATTGATGTCACGCCGGAGCAATTGCAGCAAATTACCGACAAAGTCAAAGAACTGGCGGACAAACAGAAAGATGTGGAACGGGATGATGTCATTGCCATTGCCCGGGATATTGTGCTCGATGTCTCCGATGATAAGAAAATTATTGAACTGGTGGACTATAATGTGACAACCGGCAATAAAATTCTGCCCACCGCTTCCATTAAATTAATGGTGCGGGGTGAGATGAAGATCGCTGCCGGAATTGGTGACGGTCCCATTGATGCTGCCGGCCATGCGATTTGTAAATTGATCGACAACTCACTGAAACTGGAAGATTATCATCTGAAAGCGATTACCGGCGGGACCGATGCCCTGGCTGATGTAACGTCAAAAATGTCTGATGCTGACGGCAACCTTTTTACCGGCCGCTCGGTTAATGAGGATATTATCACCGCCTCGGTATTATCGATTATAAAAGCCATCAACAAGGCGTTCAATTACAAAGA
>CAYYMT010000099.1:0-13150 GCA_964472715.1 uncultured bacterium
CGGAATTACCGGAAATTGTTGAGTCATATACACCGGACACCCAGATCAATGAATCCATTGTAGAAATTGCGGTTATTGAGCCATAGGGTAATTTTTTATCGCCGGGATAATAACTGATAAAGGTCTCGCCAAAATCATCGGTCCGGGTCAATCCGCCGCCGGTTCCCAGCCAAACCACAGATTCGCCCTGCAATGCAATGGAGGTCACGCCATTACTGGACAGGCCTTCATACATTTTTGCCGTATCAGCAGTGGTTTTTGAGAGGTGAAAATCAAAGGCCATCAGGGCGTTTGTCATCAGAACAGTAAGGCAAACTATCATAAATTTTTTCATCATTATTTCACCTCAAAATATTCATCGCTGAAATCGTAGCGGGAGGGCCGGTGCTTATCATAAATGTGTATCTTACAATATTCGGAAGTCACATCATCGGGTAAAGTCCACTGGAATTCAGTTATTTTACCGGGCTGTTCCGTAACCGGCACATAAGTCGGGTCCTGAGCATTGGCATTAGCGGTAAATTCCACCACTACCGTATCCACAAACGCCTGGTCCCATTGCACAGTGATTGTCTCACCCTGCTCAAAACTGGTTGTTGAATCGGGATAGATCACTGCTAATCCCGGATTCTTTAGTTTCTGGTCCAACTTATTGCTTACATTATTATTTTTGTCCACAGCGATGAAATAAAAATGCCAAAAACCGTGAAGTTTACTGGCCTGGTTGGTAGGAAATTCAATTGAATAAATACCGTCCCCTGCTCTTTGGTCGCCGTAATTGCCATCATCACGCAATAGCCAGGAATTATCGATCATTTCGCCGTCCGGCTGTTCGATGGTTACCTCAACATATTGAATATCGCTTAACCCGTCAGGGTCTGTAACTTTGATCTCAAACTTTACCCGGTCGCCCTTTTCAAATTCATCAGGTGCGTCGTAAATATAAATTTCCGGCGCTTCATTGGCCATGGCCCGCAGGGTGTCTTCTACCGGGCCGCTGCTGTTTTCATCGGTGTCAAAGGCTTCCGCCACGACTTTGTATATTCCTTCCGGCATATTCTGAAAGGTACTTGTAAATTCGCTGTTATCGGGGATAATGTCACCATGAGTGCCGTCATCAAAAAGATTTCCCTGCTCCAGCCGTGTTTCACTATCACTGCTGTCGGTATAATAAAGGCTGTATTGGATCCTTGTCACATCCTGATACCCCTGGGGATCATTGGCGCGGACCGATACAAAAAGCGATTGCTCCGCCGGCATGTAATTAATCTGAATATCCTCAATAACCGGGTCTTCGCCCAGCTGATCATTGGTAAAATCACCGCACCCAACCAGTATAATGGCCAAGAGCAGTATGCTGCTTATCTTTATTTTCATAAACGTCCTTAATTTTTCCGGACTAAAAACGCTATCCATTCGTTTTTAGTCAATTCCTTTTCTATAGTAGTTTCATATTGTTTGAGTATTTTTGCAAATTCATTCCGCTCTTCCACCAGAATACCGGTTAAGATCACAGGGCCGGAATAGCCCACCTTATTCAGAGTTTTCAGCAGCGCGACATTGGGATTGAACTGAATATTGCTGACAATAAGGTCAAAATCATAAGTATCCAGTTTTGTCACATCGGCAATCTGCATTTCGCCTTTGCACCGGTTGATCCCAAGATTTTCCTTAAAATTTTCGGCGGCTTCGGGATCAATTTCCACGGACCGGACTTTTCCGGCGCCCAGTTTCAATGCGGTAATGGTCAGTATTCCCGCGCCGCAGCCGGCGTCCAGTATTTTCATGCCTTCCTGTAAATTTTCTTCCAGCAATTGGGTAGCAAGCTGTGTGGTTTCATGAGTCCCCGTGCCAAAGGCCATACCGGGACGCATTTTTATAGGTATCGGAACGGATTCTTCAGCTTCGATCCATTCGGGATAGATTGTGATCTTGTCACTGATCTTTTGGGGTGTAAAATAGGTCTGCCAATTCAAATGCCAATTTTCATCCTCAATAGACTGATCAAGAAGACGAAAATCCTTGTTGCCGGTGGAAAACAAAAATTGTTCAATTTCATCCACAAGCATATCGCTTGTACCGGCATCGAAATACAATATCAATCCATTGTTCTGCTCCGTGATACCCAGACAGCCCAGGTCAAAAAGAAACCCGGCCAGTTGCCCGTCCTTATCATCGACATTGAACAATTCGATTTTTCGCCAGCTATCTTTTTTTTCTTTGGAATAGGTCATGATTAATCTTCCTTCAAAATATAATCCAGCACAACCTGTCCCACCTGGCGCAGGCTTTCCGGCGAACATTTATCCGGCGTGTCGGCATGGGTGTGCCAGTAATTGGTGAATTTATCGGGATAGGTAAAATCAATAATATTAATTGACGGAATGCCGGCAATTTCCGCCAAAGGCACATGGTCGTCATAGATTTCATAACCGAGATGGTTTTGAAAAGCATCGAAGCCACGGTCTTCGGCAATTTGCCAGATTTCCTTGACCAGTTTTTTATGGTATCGGTAGGAATTGCGTTCGATCGGAATTTCCAAATGGCTGTCACCGATCATGTCCACAATAATTGCTTCGGAAATATTTGTCACCGGCAGATTAGCGGCAAAATATTTGGAGCCCATACAAAAATATTCCTCACTGCCATGGTAGCCATAATCCTCGGCATCGAAAAAAACCAGGTAAATCGCGCGGTCAGTCTCCTTATTCTGAAGAAGTTCAGCCAGATGCATCAGCACCGCGATACCGCTGGCGCCGTCATTTGCGCCTAATATCGGTTGGTCACGCTTTGCCGGATCGGGATCATATTCCGCCCGCGGACGGGTATCCCAGTGAGCGCCGATCAGGAGGCCGTTGCCTTTTTCCATATTAAAGCCGGCAATGATATTGGTCAGGTCAAAAGTAACAGAATCCCGTTCCACATACTGTTCAAAATCCTGGCGAATCACCGTATCAGCATAATCTTGCAAAAAATCCATATAAAATTCTTTGGCTTGCCTATGTCCCGGTGAACCGGGATGGCGGTACCCTATCTCCACCTGCTGTACCAGGTATTCCATAGCTGTTTCGCCATTAAATTCTTCAGACCCGGTATTCCGGCATGAAACCAAAAATATTAACACAATAAAAATTAAATTTTTCATATTAGCCCCGGATTGCAATGTTAACATCAAATCCATAGTTCAAATTTTTTCGTTCACCGGTTGTATTATTATTATTGATCTGATACTGGAGAAAAACACCACCGGTCACTTTATCGGAGAATGAATATCCGATACGGGGTTTTATGCTTAAATTACTACTCTCATTACCGACCACTAACTTTTCCATATCCGCCTGTTTGTTTTTGGATTTTGAGTCATTATACTCAAAAGCCAGAGTAAAATCAATATTATTGTCGAAGCGTTTATTTTCCATAAAGGGCAATGGTATGGTTATTCCGCCACGGTGTTTATAATTCAAATCAAAACTGAAACTGATTTGTTCCTCCTGGGACATACCGCCGTCCTGGTTGCGAATGGATTTGGAAGTGTTGGCGCGAAAATTGGAATTGATGTCTTTTTTGAATTTCATGCTCACCCCTACCAGTGGTGAAAATCCCATTCTATAGTTGGAAGTCCTCAGTTCGTCATCTTTGAAGGTTTCATCTTTTTTACCGGTAAAACTGTGATCCAGGGAGAGTGACTGAAAAAACTTGTCTACGAAGGGGATTTTTTCCAGGCCGCTGATCCGCACTGTCCAGTTGGGAAAAGGTAAACCTTCATCACCCTTATCGCCCATGGGAATATAGTCCTCGGAAACAGTTTCTGTTTCTACACCCTGATTAAAATTAGAAGAGGTTGCATATCCATAATTAAATGAAGTTTTGATATTTTTCATAATATCCAAACCTGACCGGGCAGTAAGGGATTTCTTATTCTGATAAATATTGACAGATGATTGCAATGTATCCAATACAGCAAGCCCCGGGTCCTGAGATAAACCCAACCGGTAATCCAGACCGGCATGGCCCACTTCTCGAAATCCGTTATTAACCGAATTTTGATCAGAATAACTGATCTGAATGGGTTGTAGTTTATTCAGATATTTGTGAATACCATCGAGAATCGGATGGCCCTCTTTGGCTTTGGGTGATTCTTCTTCACTGTCGGGGGTCTGATTCCTGCCGCGGGAATTCCTGGGTGATCCTCTTCGGCTGGAACGGCTGGAGCGGCCACCGGATGAAGCGGCTTTGCTTTTTCCACCGCCATCATAAAAGGATTTGAATACCTGGGCAATGTTCAAACTGGTAGATGCCGACAGCATGTTAGTATTCATCAATTTATCAAGATATACAGAAGGACTAACCACCGGTTCATTCCAACTATATTGTGAAGAATAACTTAAGTTAGGTTTTAACCATGAAAATAACTGGGGATTGAAAGTAAAGTCATACTTTTCCTGGACCGTTTCGTTGGTACCGAACCGGAATTGTTTGAAGTATTCCCACTTTTCATCGGCAATTTCATCGAGATTATTATTCATGCTGCGGGTATAGCCCATTTTAATATTGTCCGTCATTTTATAGCCAAAATTAATGCTTTGATTCATGCGCATGATGTGTGTCCTGGTGGTATCAGATTTGACATTACGGGGAATTTTCAACTTCATTTTTTCAGAAGCGTCAAAATTGTAAGAGAATTTATCCGGTGTATAATAGAGTTTCATGTCCGAATAATTCGGCCCGATGATGGGAATATTTTCCGCCCATTTCAATATCTGTATATAATTGTCCCGGCCAAAGGGAATATTATAGGAAAGTCCGGTGGTATACTGTTTATCTTCCTGATTTTTTACATTAAGATTTGAGTTTTCCGATTGTTTGACGGAAAATTTAAGGGATAATTGATCCACTGTATATTTTGTCAGCCAAAAATCCGAGGGTCGCTTGGAAATACTGGTATTGACCCCATATCCCTGGTTTTGTGTAATAACGCTGTCCGGTGGGTGGTCTCCGGCCAGAATATCCGTACCCGGCAAGTACTTGGGTTTATCTTCGCTGTAATTGACAGTACTGGTCACCGGAATGTTAAGCCCCCACCTGGCGGGGAAAAATTTATGCAGATTCAACCGCGCGCTGGTGGAATAATCAAGACGGTTATTTAAAGAATTGGCCTGGGAACTGGGTTGCTGTTCTACATTATGAAAATCCGCATCCCGTCTTGAGGTATTAAAATTGATGCTGGCAATATCAGCCATATCCAGAGAGAATGAAGCACGGGCAGCGGTACCGGCGTTTTTTCGCACTTCGGAAACCCGCAATTCATCCAGCCAGACTTCACCGAAAACTGTTTCATCGCCCATGTTGATGAGCCCGGTTTCCATTAATTTGATACGGGAAATTGAGGGTGTGCCATAGATGATGATCTCTTTGCCGGTATAAGCGCCCTCTTTCACTTCTTTATAAACACGGATTGTGCCATAAGTTTCATCGTCAAAGAGCCAAAACTCCTGCAAGCCCTGAGAATTTTTGGTTTCATAGGTTTCCATGTCATATTTTTTCAGGCCGGTCATAAAATCCATATCAACATTAAGATGGTTGCGTTTGTCCCAGCCGCCATAGATGGGTTTGCGGATTTCAAAAAATTGCGGTGAATTCCCGGCTTTTCCAAAACGCATGAAGTAATGAAGCGGCGTTTTTTCGCCATCCATATAATTTTCCACATTGCCGTGAACAAACATTTTCAGACGCTTGTAATTGATCAAACTTAATCCCTGGGCATCGAGGACATCCTTTTCCGCCGAAGCGATTTGACCGGGCTTTAATCCCAGTGACCCTTCAACTTCATCATAAATTTTCAATACCAAAGATTGTTCTTTCCGCTGAACTTCATTGACCTTATCATATTCACCTTCAACACCTTCAGGCGGTTCATAATCGGTATTCTCTTCTGTATTTTTTACAGTGGTGGCAAAGGTTTTTTCCTGTGGAACATAGGAGTTGGTATCAGGTTCGAGAAAAACGCCATTATCAAAAGTATTGGCAATTCCATTGGCTTCCCATTCATTTCTGACCATTTCAATTTTTGCAATAGCGATAGTCGCCTGCTCTTCACTGACGCCGTCCATCCACAAGCGCAGCGCCTCTACATACTGGAAAGAAAAACTCTCATCGTTAAAGACTTCGGGATGAAGGTTTTTAAAAGCGATCAGAGGTATACGATATAACCGCCAGCCGGTCTTTTCACCATTATCAAACTCTGTTTCATCTTCAAAATAAACATTTTCCACCATATTCTCATTGAGATCAATTTCCACAGAGCGATAATTATTGGCCAGATCAATGGTGGGATTATCATTTCTGTTTTCCGTATCCGGCCGGCCATTGGTGGCGCCGTCTTCTTTGTTGTCTTCGGTTCCATTAACAGTCCGTAAATATTTATATTCATAGGTACCGGCGCGGTAATTAAAATCGTCCAAACTCGGGTCTTTGGGATTCCGAAGGTATTCCCTCAGCCGCTCATCACCATAATATAATGTGTCATACACCATGGTATTGAAATCCCTGACAATCAAAAACTCATCTTCGTTTTTCAATCCGTCCAGCCCGATATCTTCACCGGGATCATAGCGGTTATTGGCATAATCCTGATATACATCCTCGGTATTCAATTTTCGATCGGGAATCTGGTCTTCACTGATAGTGCCAATATCCAAATGCAATTTTCCCACATTACCGCTGGGTTTCAACCATATATCAATAAATTTTGTTTTAGCCTGGTTTGTGGAACTCACCGGAAAAAAGTATGATATTCCGCCCCAGGCCTCTTCTTTCAGACTGGCAGGCGCATTAACCCCAACTCCCGGCGCGGCTTCCGGTTCCAGTGTCATATAGAGTGGGCTGGTGCGCCGGTCCTGTTTGTTTCGGCCCAGATCTTTTTGCGGCCAGATATCAGTGAGCATTACACCATCGTAATCCACATACCAAAAGACATGTCCACCCATAAAATTTTGATTAAATACAGTATGCTCCGATTTTTTTTCCGGCGGAGCAGACTTTGACCAGAAATTTTTGGTCAGCACCGGCGAGATTGTACGTTTACTGCCCTCAAAATCATCCACATAGGCGACACCATCATGATCGCCGGTTTCTTTGTTGTTACTGGTATTGGGATTTGGAAGCACCCTTGCAATTTCACCCTCCATCCTGAAGGAGGACTGTTTGTCTGTATCGACTAATGGCAAGCGGTCCAGGGCTTTGGTCAGAAAACCCAAATCTTTTTGATAACGGCCGTTGATATCAAAGACAAAATTGGCCATTGGTTCATAGCCTACCTCAACCTTATCATCAACAACGGATTTGCTATAATACAAACCGGTGGCGCCGATAAAATTCTGTTTATCCGGGCCAAAAGCATACTCGGCGCGCGCCCCCAAAATGGTTTTTTTCTTTAACTGAAAGAAGGAATTCTTTTCATATTTTATATCCAACTTCGCATCCGGATTGGTGGCCTCGTCCCGGTAAATATTCAGCATACCGCTGAAATAATCAATTTCATAATCAGTGCCTTTGACCAGTTTCTGGCCATTCAGTGTAATTTCCTCACTGCCTTCCATCAGCATGGGCGGCAACTGGATCATGGAACTGCGGTTTTCATACTTGACACGAATAACAAACTTTGTTTCACCGACAATATCATCCCGGGAAGTTCGCAGATTTTTATCATACATGACTTGATTATCATAGCCTTCAATGTTGGGGTTTCCTTCGCCACCTTCAGAAGGATCGTATTCAAAAGGCTTGAGATAAGGAAACATCAATTCACCGGTGCTGAGTCGTACCAGTCCGGTGCCCAGATCCACCATATCATCCTGCCCCGGCGCACCTGTAGCATCCCTGATGTCGAGGCTGAATTTTTTCAAAAACGTTTCTCCGTCATTCTGGTCCATGGGCTCAAGTCCGCTTTTTCCATCATACATGATTTGCAGATCAAACCCGGTGGAATCAATGCCGGAGGCCTGCAGATCATAAACATTGCGCCACATCAGATCCCAGGTGGGATGACTGCCATCGGACACAACATTTGTCTTGATCAATTTTAAACTGATATCATCGGTGGCGGTTGTATCGGAGAGATCACTATCCCAATCGCCATAGGCGCGAATAATATCACCGCTTTGTTTGTCTCTGACAGAATAAGCCACCGCCAAAACCGCGTTCTGAAACGTCCGGTGCATTTGAATAAATCCGAAATCCGCACTATAGGAATAATCAACCCCTTCTTCCAGGCGCTCAAAATAACCGGTTTTATTATCGGATTCATACTCTTCCGGATTGTTGGGATCAACATAGGCCACACCTTCTTTGGAACTGGAAGACTCATAAGGTACTGATTTAAAAACTTCCAGGTCCCTCACAACTTCCCTGGTAGGCTGAAAGAGACCGGTTTCAATGAATCCGTCCCAGTGCCGTGCCCGGAATTCTTTGTCAAGATAAAAATATTTATCGCGGACATATTGGTATTCGGGGATATCAATCTCGGTTTTCTGGGCGCCGCCTTCATAGCTCATCTTTTGCTTTTCACCCTTTTCCACACTGGCAATGGTGGTCAGGTTGATGGGACCAAATTTCATATCGGCCTTAATACCGAACAGGCCACTGTTTTTGCTGGAAAAAGTCACATATTTGGTTCCCGGCAGTGCCAGAGAAATATTACCGGCGCTGACATTCTGGACAATTTCATCTTCTTTGCCGGTATAATGGATACGCATATTATTTTCAAAATCAAAGGAACGCTCGCTGTCCTGATCCACCAAAATACTGATGCGGTCCCCAATGGTTCCTTCAATATTGAAACGCATTTTTTGGTCAATCTTAAAATCTGAGGATTTTCCATCCTGAATGTTGGTAGCGACCATACTGCGCTGGCGATTATTCATCTGGCCGGAGATATTGATATTCCCGGATACACGCAGCGCTACTTTCTGTCCGGCAATCTCGGCGCCGATCAATTCCAGGGAGCGGTTACCACCGGCACCGGCTGTTTTGCGGGTATTCTCGATTCCCATCTGCCGGATATTTTCCCGCATATTAGAGTATTTTTTTCGATTATAATACTCCTGCAGGTCCATGGCCACGGGCCAGTAGAGGTCGCGATTATCCAGTTTGGTAGAAAAATAAATGGTATTGCCGGAGGAGTCAACATAGGTCTCTTCTTTCATCCCCTGCAGTTTCAGGTCAAACAATCCTTTGTTTGAGGCCGCGTAATTTTCTGAGACCAGGTTCAAACCTTTCCGCTGAAAAATTTCAATCGGGGCATACCGATTCTGCAGCCAATTGTATTGAATTGGAAATGTAACGCCTGTCGTATCCTGGTTTTGAGCAAAAACAATATTAATTAAAACAAATAAAAATATTGCAATTCGCAATTGTATTTGTCGATGCAAACTATGGTCACCCTTAAAATATTCTGGTTAATATTTCAAATTTAATTCAAAAAAACTGTATCAATGTTTAAGAGTGACACCTCATTGTTTTATTAATACCTTGTTTATAAATGTGGTATGTAGCTTTTTAAAAGCAATACCGCGATGGCTTATTTCGTTTTTTTCGTCGTTTGTCATATTGGCAAAACTCTTGTTTAACGCCTCCACATAAAAGACCGGGTCATATCCAAATCCGCCTGTGCCGCTGCGCCTGGTCAGTATTTTTCCTTCCACTGCACCTTCTTCGTAAAAGTCAATGGCATCGGAGTAATAAACAGCCACGGTTTTGAAGCGGGCAGTTCGTTTTTCTGCCGGCACATCTTTCATTTCACAAAGCAATTTGTTGACATTGTCATCATAAGTCGCATTTTCACCGGCATACCTGGCGGAATAAATTCCCGGCGCGCCTTTCAGGGCGTCAACTTCCAGTCCGGTATCATCGGCAATTGCAGGGATTCCTGTGAATTCATACAATATTTTCGCCTTTTTATATGCATTCTCCAGCAAACTGTTCCCGTCTTCCACAACTTCCGGGGCATCAATGTAAGCATCTAATGTCAATAAGTTTACACTTTTATTATCGAAAATCTTTTTTATTTCTTTAATTTTATCTTTATTTTTTGATGATATTAAAATATTCATAAACGGTCTACCTATTTAAAAAAATCGAGTGAAATATTAGATATAAAATTAACTAATGTCAAGCAATTAGGTATGCAAATACAAATAAAGAAGCGGTAAAACAAGTGTTATTTTAAATCGGCTTTAGAATACTCCTCCGGCAATTGGCATAACTATTGATAATATAATCGAATATTCTGCCAATTTTCAGAGGAATAAATTGATAATCCATGATTAAATTGATAATTTTACAAAATTAAGGGCTTAGAAAGTTTTACATTTTTAAAACAATATGGAAAAAGATATTAAACATTTAACTCAACCGCTTCTCCTGCTGGAGAAAGATACACCTGTTGATATCAATCCGGCGTTTCAAAATTTTACCGGATATACATTATCCCATCTTAAAAATATTTTTAATAAAAAACTATTCTTCTATGATCATATGAACCCCATCGACATTAAAGACTTAATAAAAGATTCCGGCGCTCAAATTGTCTGGTTAAAAACGAGCAGTGGTGGTTTTCAACGGATACTGCTGAATGTGATTAAATATAAAAATGATGAGCAGAAAATACTCCTCACCCTGACTGATCTCACAACCGTAAAGCCTCTTTTGCCGCCGGAACTGGACCTGCAGAACCTTTTTGACCGCAACCCTTTGGGAGTTATATATTTTAATCAAAAATTAGCGCTCATACGGTATAATCAAAGGGCACAAAAATTATTTCAAATGGAAAAAGGCAAAAGCTATGGGTTGGCAGATATTATTCCATCACAGAGTCTCGACTTCATCAAAGAAAAAATTGACCTCGCCACAAGCACCCAACAGCCACAACAGCTAATATTAAATTGTCACCATCAGATGATATGCAAGTGGAATATCTATCCCTTAGCAAAAAATGGCGCCATCGCCTACATTGAGGATATTTCCAAAATCAAACAAAAAGAGCATCAGCTGTACAAAGAAAAGAACAAGATCGAGGCAAACAATCTGGAACTTAAAAAGTCGGTTAAAAATGCCCAGAAACTGGCCGCGGAAGTCAGCTATGCCAACAATTCCAAAGCCGCCTTTATTGCTAACATCAGCCATGAAATACGAACGCCACTCAATGCTATTATGGGGTTTGCCGGTATTTTATCCAATGAACTTGAACAGCAGCAACATCTGAAATTTTTAAATTCAATTATAAAAAGCGGCAACACGCTTTTGGAAATTATCAATAATATCCTCGATTATTCCAAACTGGAGTCAGGGAAGCGCGAAATCACCAACAGTGAAATAAAAACCCATCAATTTCTCGATAATCTGGCCCAGGTTTACCAGAGTTTATCAGATCAGAAAGGCATAAAATTCAGCCTCGAGATTGCCGAAGATTTTCCCAGCTATATAGAACTGGACCAACAACTCCTCAGCCAGATCATACGCAATCTGCTGGACAACGCCGTAAAATTTACTGAAAAAGGGCGGATCAGGGTTACCGCCGAAAGCACTAGCCTGGATGATGATTTTGTCGATATTTATATTACAGTGTCTGATACCGGCACCGGTATACCCAAAAGTCAGCGAAAAAAAATCTTCCATCCCTTTTCCCAGCAGGACAATCAATCCCACGCCACTTATGGCGGCACCGGGCTGGGTCTGTCCATTGTAAAAAAATCTGTTTCCCTGCTATCGGGAGAACTAAAAATGGACTCAACGCCGGGAAAAGGCACAAAATTTTTAGTTAAGTTACCTCATATAAACCGGGTCAACCACAAAACAGAAGTTAAAAAAGCAGAACTGGAGCATATTGACATTTCAAAATTAGACTTTTCAAATAAGACCATTATCATTGCCGACAGAACAAAATTCAACCGTTTGCTGGTAAAAAATATTCTCGCTGATTTTAATATTACAATCCGGGAGTTCGATTCAGTGAAATCCCTTGAGAACTATTTAGGAAATGAAAAAGCCAGCCTGCTCATCATCAATCAAAGTCTACTCAAAGAATTTGAGGATTTCGCCGCCTTTGATTCATTATTGAACACCAAAAATATTCCGGTGATTATTCTGATTTCCGATATCGATTCATTGACCCATAAACTGTCAAACAAGGATAACTGCCTGACCGTTTATAAACCGATTAACAAAGATACCCTGCTAAAATCAATGGCCACCCTGATCGATTACCAGACTGCCGAGCCCGCACGGCGGAATGTTCCAAAAAACATATTGCCCAAATCCATGCCAAAAGAACGGATCAAAAGAATGTTGATTTTTCTTGAGATTGAATTTCTACCGAAATGCAAAGAATACCAGGAAAATATGATCATCAGCAATATTGAAGAACTGTGTGATGATGTTGCGGCTGTTGGCGAGGCCAATAATATCTGGATATTAAATGACTGGACAAAACAGCTGCGGTCGGCGATTGATAACTTTGAAATACATAATATCAAACAACAGCTCAAAGAATTCCCCAACATTTTACAAAAAATCAATTCTTTTATTAGCGATAAACCAATAAATTAGGAAAAAGAACTAGCAATATGAAAAATCCAACCATACTTATTGTCGAAGACTCCCCCACCAATATCCAGGTGCTGGGCCGGGTACTGAAGAACGAAGGCTATGAATTAGCCATTGCAACAGACGGAAGAGAAGGATTACAGGTTGCCAGGAATATTCAGCCGGACCTGATACTACTGGATATTATGATGCCGGTCATGGATGGTATCGAAAGCTGCATACAGCTAAAAAAAGATGAGCAAACCAGGGATATACCGGTCATTTTTCTGACGGCCCGCGGTAATATGGACGATATTATTGCCGGGTTTGAAATCGGCGCGGTTGATTATATTACCAAACCCTTTAATTCTCATGAGTTGCTGGCCAGGGTAAAGACCCATATAACCCTGCAGCAAACCATCAAAAAGTTACGCCGGGCCCTGGATGAAGTAAAAACCCTTAAAGGATTACTGCCCATCTGCGCCAAATGCAAAAAGGTGCGGGATGATGAAGGCTACTGGCAATCGGTGGAAAAGTACATTTCCCAAAAAACCGAGGCCAAATTTACCCA
>CAYYMT010000100.1:0-12777 GCA_964472715.1 uncultured bacterium
CAGATCAGTGTCTATGATGACAAACTGATGATTTGGAATCCGGGGATTCTACCACAAGGTTGGAGTGTTGAGACACTCCATCAGAAGCATTCGTCACAACCCTTTAATCCGGATATTGCCAATGCCTTGTTTCGTGCCGGAATGATCGAGAGTTGGGGTCGCGGGATTGAAATGATAGAAAATGAATGTCTTTCAAATAACTGCCCAAAACCAATCATAAAACTGGAAGATTCCGGCGTCTGGATAGAGTTTCCTTACAATCCAAAAACACTACCCAAGAAAACTACCCAAGAAACGGCTGACTCTCGTCGACAAAATACTACCCAAGAAAGTGCACCAGAAAATCAACCGGAAAATGCACCAGAAGATAATAGTTCTCTTCAGAAAAAGGATACACCAGAAAATGCACCAGAAACGGATTACACAAATATCAGAATTAAGATAATTAATTTATTGAAAAGTAATCCAACCATCAAACGCAATGAAATAGTTAAAAAATTGGATTCAACCACCAGCGAAATAAAATATCATTTAACACAATTACGAAAAAAAAGAATCATAAAACATTTCGGCCCGACAAAAGCCGGGTACTGGAAAATATTAAAAGATGATTGATGTAGAATACTTAGGTAACAAAGAGATTCTAAAAACACACAAGACAGCCTTTTTGTGTTCCAGAAAAGTATCTTCCGAAACTATTCTGAAATCCCTGGATTGGGCTGTGGCGCAGAAAAACCAAAATCGATGTGTTGTTTCCGGCTTTCACAGTCCCATCGAAAAGGATGTGTTTAATATTTTATTGAAAGGTACTCAGCCCATCATTTTGGTATTGGCCCGGGGCATGAAGCAGCGATGGCCAAAAACAATTCGAACAGCAGTCAACAATAACCGGCTACTGATCATCAGTCTTTTCGCCAAAAAAATAAAAAAAATCACCCGACATACCGCAGAAATTCGCAACCGCTATATGCTGAACCTGGCTGATGATTACTACATTCCTTATATCGCCAAAGGCGGTATGCTGGATAACATTGTTAATCAACTGAATATGATGGAATGAAGATCGTTTGTTGAAGTCAGCTGAAAGCCGACGATTTCTTCTTCATTTTTACTGCTGCACCATGTTTCTTATACTTCTGTAGTATTGCAAAAATCAGAACAATAGGCTGTCTCAAATGGTAAAAAATATTATCAAAATCCATAATTGTAATTATTTCATTGTAGGGGACAATTCGAATTGTCCTCTACCTTTTTTATATAAAACAAATCTAATGGGACAGCCTACTCCCCAAAAGATTGACATAGTGCTGCTGGGATGAAACAAGGAATTGCAACCCCTTGTTCAGTTTCTCATGTGATCAAAACAGAGTGTTAGTAAAAATAAAATGGCACAGAAAACACCGCAATGTCCTCTGTGCCATTTTAGAATATATATCAATCAGATCAGAATTCCTCATCCATGTCAAAGCCCTCGCCATTGGCGCCGGGGCCGCGTTTTTCCCGGAAATTATTAAAATTATAGCGCAGATTCAGCATGATCATCGGCGCTTCCCGCTTCATGGAATTATCTGTGTACAGTCGCGCGGTTTCATTGATGTGGTGCCGTTTTCCCGTACCGAAAACATCCCGCACCTGGAGTGTGGCGGATAATTTATTTTTCAGGAAAGATTGTTTCACCGCCAGGTTGACCATGTAGTTACCGTCCCTCTCTCCCTGGGCTGTGACAGTGGGGCTGTTGTAGCCGGAATTGATCTGTAATGTGGTGCCGGTTTTCAGTTTGAAATCACTGTTCACCCGCATATTCCAGTTAAAGCTGCCATTATCAAATTCCCGGTCTTCAAATTCACCTTTGATGCGGTAATCATAAAGATTCCCCATCCAGTTGAGCGTCCACCATTTTGTAAGATTCATACGCAGCATAAATTCGGTACCGAAAACATAGTCCTTGCCGACATTGGCAATGGTATGGAGAATGACATCGTCATAATCCTCAAAAACCGTTTGCACCCGCTCGACTTTATTATTATTAATCCTGCGGTAGGCTTCCAGGGAAAACATATTTTTGTTGCCGAAATATTGCAGAAAGGACAATTCATAGGAATCGATATACTCCGGTTCAATGTCCGGGTTACCTTTTCTCACCGTATAAGCGTCGCGCCAGGTGATAAAAGGTTCCAGCCAGTAACCCCTGGGCCTTTCGATCCGGCGGGTGTAGCTGCCCATAAACTGGGTCTTTTCCGTCTGCTGCCAGGACAGATGGGCGCTGGGGAAAAAGTCAACCCTGTCGATAATATATTCTTCACTCTCGCCGGTTAATTCCACCGACCTGTCCGTGTATTCACCCCGCAAGCCGCCCTGAAATCCCAGCCGGCCCCGTTCCAGCGAATACATGGAATAGATGGAGTGAATATTATTTTTGTAATCCGTATTGTGGCTGTACTGCTCCCGCAATTCATATTCACCGGTGACAGTATTGTAATGAAACACCTCATTGTCTTCAGTTGATCCGTCGATCCTGCTCTGTAAACCGGCTTCAAATTTATCAGTTTTATTAACGGGCAGTGTGTAATCAATTTTGAAGCGATAATTAAAGGAAGGCCCGGTTTCTGTGGATTTTTGACCGCTGGTAATTTCACCGATCATATTTTCCAGAAAATTAACACTTTCTTCACCGCCGTCCCGGGTACTGTAATTCGCCTGTCCCAGCAGTTCATGGCCCTCGTCATTGAATTTATGTTGATAATCCAAACTCAGCCGGTAATAATTGCCGCTGCGTTCCGATTCATCGACACTTAAATATTCCTTTTTAATTTTGTCGATATTATTAAATTCCTCATACAGCATTTCCATTTCACGCTCATGCGAGCGGTTGCCATAGGTTCCGCCGATACTCAACACATCCATATCTGTCAGAAAGAGGTCCACGCCGCCACGAATTGAATAGGGCTCCCGGCTGAAGGTCATATCCCCGCTTCCAATTGTGGTATGAGTGATCCCATCAAGATTGGTAAGTCTGCGCTCGGTATTGCGCTCTCCGGTGAATTCGCGATGACCGTAATCCATGCTGACAAAGGCAGCGTATTTGTGGTTGCGATAGCTGACCATCGCATCGGCGCCGTATTTATTGTTCAGACCGGCGTCAGCAGAAAAAATACCACTGATGCCTTCCAGTTTGGATTTTTTCATGATTACATTTAGAATACCGGCCACACCGTCAGGGTCGAATTTTGCCGACGGGTTGGTGATGATCTCGATATTTTCAATCTTGGAAGCCGGCAGTTGCTGCAATATTTCATTGGGCTCCAGAATGGTGGGTTTGCCATCAATGAGCACGGTGAAATTTTCACTGCCCCGCAAAGCCACATTGCCTTCGATGTCTACAGTAACAGAAGGCACATTTTCCAGCACATCCACTGCGGACCCTGAAGCGGAAACCGCCTGTGAACCGACATTCACCACTTTTTTATCGATCTGAAAGGCCACAGAAACCCGGTCCGCCTCCACCAGCACTTCATCCAAATTGACCAGTTCCGGTGTCAGGTATATCTCCCCGGTATCAAAGACCTTTTCAGCTGGACGAATTCCTACCCGGTCAATCCGTTTTTTGGCATAACCCATGAACTGAACATCGAGCCGGTACATGCCCGGACGCACTTTTTCAACCCGAAAAATACCGTCTTCATTGGTTACATTGCCATACACCATGGTCGAATCCCGCTTGCTGACCAACATTACATTGGCATATTCAACAGGTTCTTTCGTTTCGTCATTAAATACTTTTCCCGTAACTGTGATCTCCCGATTCATATTAACGCCATCCTTATTTCCACGCCGTCCCTGTCCGTACAAACCGATAACCATCACAATCATTAAAACAAAACCTGTCAATAAACTTTTTCTCATCTGCTTTTCTCCACCTTTTACGATTAAAATTAAAAATTTGTCACAATTATAGTTAGACATGGTGATTTACTAAAGGTTAAATAGATTTCAATAATTTCTACTAAAAATTGAAAATAATGTTCGTAACTCCTATACTAAAAAATGAACTTAACCATTATCAGGAGGGTCATCATGAAATTCTTATCATTCCTGCGTGAATTCGCTGTCACCTTTGTTTTAGTCTTAATCGTCAATGCCATCGTGATCTATTTTTATGAATTAATTGCCCACGGATCAGGCGCTTTCAATTGGGAAAGATCCGTCCAATTTGCCATCATACTGGGCATTGTGCTGCCGCTAAACAAAATCATAAAATAACCGGCCGCGTTATTATTTGTGGAAAAATAATCAAAACCGGGTCTGCCGAATAACGATTCGTTTCATAGCCCTTTTAGTCCGTTTCATTCATCAATAATAATGCTTATTTCCAAAAACTGGCGCCATTTTCATAAATTAAATAAATTTCACATCTGTTTTTAACTTAATTATTGAATTCCGATCACAGGATACA
Source organism: uncultured bacterium (assembly GCA_964472715.1). GTDB lineage: Bacteria > Fidelibacterota > UBA2242 > UBA2242 > JAFGTP01 > JAFGTP01. The sequence continues at coordinate 4,454 of CAYYMT010000100.1, forward strand.
ATAATCCACAGGAGGGACAATGAAAAAATTTCTAATTCTTTTTTTAAGTATTTCCGTTCTCGTCATGGCCAATAGTGATTTCACGCTGCTACCGCGCCTGACCGAACAAACCCGGCCGTTTTTCAATCAATATCCAAATTACGACGGTAAGAATGTAACCATATTTGTAATGGATACCGGTGTTGAGATCAGCCTGCCGGGACTGGACAAAAATCCCGATGGGTCGGTCAAAGTTGTCGATGTTTACGACGCGGCGCGTTCCGGTGATATTGAGTGGATCGAGCCGGAATACCGCGACATCGACGGCACAACCTTTATGACCAATAACGATGATATATTCCTTAAGGATTTTGAAGTCTATAATCTTGACGATAAAAAAGTCTACCTCGGCATGATTAAAGAGGAAACCTTTCAAAACAGTGTTGCCAAAGATATCAATGGCAATGGCAAAACCGATGACGCCTGGGGATTTATTACCTTTCAGGAATCGGAAGATAACTGGGCGGTTGTAATGGACACCGACATGGACGGATCACTGCAAGGTGAAACCGCTGTGCACAATTACCATGAAAAACACGAATCAATTATGCTGCCGCGAAAAAATCCTTTATCCAATCATCAATGGATGGCGCTGGCGGTTAACATCTATCCCGGCCGGAAAGTGACCAATTTTCATTTTGAAGATGGCGCCCACGGAACCCATGTGGCCGGTATTGCCGCCGGTTACCATATTAACGGCGATCCCGATGTCAATGGCCTGGCTCCTGCCGCCAATGTGGTCAGCATCAAAATCAGCGACGGAAAATTATTTGGCAACGCCACCAACACCGGCTCAAAAAAACGGGGTCTGGAATATGTCTCCGAATACATGGAAAAGCATGGCGGCTACGGCGTGATCAATATTAGTTTCGGCATCGAATCCTCCAATGAGGGCTTTTCGGATATTGATAATATTTTCAATGAATTTGCCATCAACAATCCCAATGTGATCGTCTGTACTTCTGCCGGTAATGAAGGCCCCGGATTATCCAGTGTCGGCACACCTTCTGCTGCCCAACATATTATTTCTTCCGGCGCCTCCATGTACTACAAAACCGGCCGTGATAAATATGGCTGGACTTTGGAAGAGACAAAAATTCTGCCCTTCAGTTCCCGTGGCGGTGAATGCACCAAGCCCGATGTCATTTCACCAGGAGCGGAACTCTCAACCGTCCCCCGCTGGGAAACCAATGATTTTTACTGGGGAACCAGTATGGCGTCACCTTATACTGCCGGCGAAATTGCTGCTGTATTGAGTGGACTGTCCGTCGAATATCCCGACAAAATGGCTTCCGCGGCTTTGGTTCAGCACGGACTGCGAGAGACATCTACCTTTATGGAAGGTTATACTTACCTGGATCAGGGGAATGGCAAAGTGGATATGCTCAAATTATTCAAATGGCTCAAAAGTGAAATCAAAGAACCGGCGCCTCTGCATTTCAATATCAGCACAGAAACTTTTAATCCCTCCCTGCCCCGGAAGAAATCCAATTCAATTTACTGGCGCATCTCGGATATTAAAGATGTTCCTGAGGAGGTCACTGTCAGGATCAAGCCGGAATTCACGGATAAGTTATTGCAAAAAGATATCGACGGCTTTTTTGCCAAATATACCGTAAAAAGCGACAATCGCTGGGCAAGACCGCTCAATCGCAAAATATCGCTCCTGCGGGATCTTGGTGAAACCGTCACCATTAAACTGGATACCGATAATTTCGAAGAAAACGAGTTGCGCGTGGGTAAAATAAAATTTACACCTGATGGCAATTATCAAAATATCGGGCAGGAAGTTTTTGTAACAGCTATCAATCCGATCCGCTTCACAGAATCCAATAATTTCACTTACCGGGCTGCCGATCAACAAGTAACCCCCGGTCATCAAAATCGCTATTTCCTGGCATTACCTTATGGCAGCAGCGCCATGACGATCAAAGTCAATGCTGATAACAGTGAATATGCAAAATTACGCACATATATCCTCGATAATCATGGATTGCCTGCCGGCCGTCTGGGTTCCATTTCCAGTGACGGTGACCGATTGGAAACAGAAAAAACCATTCGCGGCCTGGAACATGGTGTTTACGAACTTGTGGTGCTGGGTGATCCCAGCGGAAAAAAAGCCAGCAGTTTTGATGTTGACGTATTCTTTGAAGGTATTGAATTCGACAGGGAAGAAAAGAAAGACCTCGCCTTTAGCAATGGCAATGCCCCTTCCTTTTCAGGTAAATTGACTCCGGTGCTTGACACTTATAAAGATATTGCTCTCAGCGGTGAGATCAGCGGTTATGGTAAAAAGGAAATTGTCAGCTTCGGAGAAACCGATACCATTACTCATTCCTTCGAAAAAACCGAATCTGATAAAGCCGTAGCCTTTAAAATTGACATGCCCCTAAAATACCACACCAACTTCACTGATATTATGATCACCGCGGAAAACTCCTCAGGGAAACAGATCAGAATGTCCGGCATTTCCACCAAAGAAAATACCTTTTACCTGCCTGCCTCTGTGCCGGCCGGAAAGTATACGCTGAAAATTCTTCCCGCTTATGCCGATTATGTCAATCGTGAAAAATTCGACCTGGATATGGAAGAAGTCCATTATTTCAATGAGAAATATACCGGCGCTGATTCTTTTCCGGAAAACACCTTGTTCCAGAATGAAAAATATTCTTATACCGTTAAACTAAATGCAGCGCCACCATTGATCCCAGACGGATATTACTATTTCGGTAATGTAAAAATCATCCAGCGGGGGAAAACCCTGGCAGAACGGATCATTCGCGCGGAAAAATAGAGTATCTGCCCTAAATCTTGAGTTAAGTTCACATGGAAAAGCCGATTATAATTCAGGTAGAATCACTATGTGAACTTGACTTAAGATGATCCTCCGATTTATAGTGGGTAAAGAGCCACTTCGTTTTTTTAAAAACAATTATTCCAGGTCGAAAAATGACTAAACAATATTTGGGAGATAAAAAATGAACAATAAATTAGATCAAGAAGAACTTGATATTTTAGAATCCGTTGAAAGAGGCGGGTGGCAATCAGTCTTGAATTTTGAAGAACGAAAAAAGGAACTGGAAGTCGCTGCACGCAAATCCTAAAAAAGAATAAACGGGTCAATATCCGTATGACAGAGCGGGATATGCTGGAAATCAAAAAAAATCGCCAATGAAGAGGGCCTGCCCTATCAAACATTGATATCAAGTGTTTTGCATAAATATATTAATGGGAAATTGGTCGCAAAATAACTTCCAAAATCTTCAATCGGCATTCCTTATCCTGTCATCTGAATTTCGAATATTCAGTTTAGACTTTCAGGCTAAAATTAAAAAGTCCCGGCTCTCACCGGGACTTTACATTTATCGAATATGAAATATTATTCTTTTTCTTCAATTGCGGCCTGGGCAGCTGCCAGACGTGCGATTGGTACACGATAGGGAGAACAAGATACGTAATTCATACCCACTCTGTGGCAGAATTTTACGGAACTGGGTTCACCACCGTGTTCACCACAGATACCCACTTTCAGGTCTTTGTTTGTCTTACGGCCTTTTGTGGTACCCATTTCAACTAACTGACCAACACCGGTCTGATCCAATACCTGGAAAGGATCGTTTTCAAGGATTTTCTTTTCTTTATAAATCGGCAGGAATGAACCGGCATCATCACGGGAATAACCAAAGGTCATCTGCGTCAGATCATTAGTACCGAAGGAGAAAAATTCCGCTACTTCAGCCACTTCATCAGCAGTCAGGGCAGCCCGTGGAATTTCAATCATTGTTCCCACCTGGAAGTCAATGGTATCACCTTTTTCTTCGAAGACTTTCTGGGCAGTTTCACGAATGATATCCGCCTGCAGTTCCAGTTCTTTTTTTGTTCCGATCAGGGGGACCATGATTTCAGGTCTGGCGTCGATTCCATCGGCTTTACAGTTCAGAGCCGCTTCGATAATGGCGCGGGCCTGCATCTCAGTAATTTCCGGATAAGTATTGCCCAGACGACAGCCGCGATGTCCCAGCATAGGGTTGAACTCGGATAGAGATTCCACTTTGGCTTTGACTTCTTCGGCTGAAACACCCATTTCTTTGGCCATTTCTTCCTGGTTTTTAGGTTCATGGGGTACAAATTCGTGCAGGGGCGGATCCAGTAATCTGACTGTTACGCCAAATCCGTCCATGACTTTGAAAATACCTTCGAAATCTTCACGCTGCATAGGCAAGAGTTTTGCCAGCGCTTTTCTGCGGCCTTCTTCGTTATCAGCGAGGATCATTTCACGAACCGCTTTGATTCTGTCACCTTCAAAGAACATATGTTCGGTACGGGTCAGACCAATTCCCCGGGCGCCAAAATCACGGGCAACCTGGGAGTCATTAGGATTGTCAGCATTTGTACGAACATACATTCTGGTATATTTATCACAAAGATCCATCAATTTACCGAAATCACCGCTAACTTCAGGATCCATTGTTTTGATTTTACCTTCAAGGACAGCGCCGGTGGACCCATTCAGGGAGAGCCAGTCGCCTTCTTTCAGGGTTGTGCCTTTAATGGTCATTGTTTTTTTAGTGTAATTAATTTTGACATCGCCGGCACCGGAGACACAGCATTTTCCCATACCACGGGCCACAACAGCAGCGTGTGAGGTCATACCGCCACGGGCTGTCAAAATACCGTTAGCCGCTTCCATGCCACTGATGTCTTCGGGAGAAGTTTCAATACGCACCAGAATAACTTCTTCGCCCTTGGCTTTCCATTCCGCTGCATGATCAGCAAAAAATACCACTTTACCGGTGGCAGCGCCCGGAGAGGCGGGCAGTCCGGTAGTCATTGTATTGGCTTCGGCCAGTGCATCGGTATCGAAAACAGGGTGTAGTAATTCATCCAGTCGGTTGGGTTCAACACGCTTAACAGCGGTTTTTTCATCGATCATGCCTTCATCCAGCATGTCCATGGCCATTTTTACCATAGCCGCGCCGGTTCTTTTTCCGGTACGGGTCTGGAGCAACCATAATCTACCGTCCTGAATTGTGAACTCCAGGTCCTGCATATCAGCGTAATGCTCTTCCAGTTTCTGTTGAACCTTATCTAATTCTTTGTAAACTTTCGGCATGGTTTCTTCGAGTGAAGGATATTTTTCTTTTCTTTCTTTTTCAGAAACATTGGCCCTATCGGCCCATCTTTTAGAACCCTCAATGGTAATTTCCTGTGGAGTTCTTACCCCGGCAACCACATCTTCGCCCTGTGCATTGATCAGGTATTCACCATTGAAAATATTTTCGCCGGTGGCCGCGTCGCGTGTAAAAGCAACGCCTGTGGCGGAATTTTCACCCATGTTTCCATAGACCATGGCCTGAACATTGACAGCTGTTCCCATATCATCGGAAAGGCCATTCATTGCACGGTATTTAATGGCACGGGGATTGTCCCAACTACCAAATACAGCGCCGATAGCCGCCCACAACTGATCCCATGGGTCAAAGGGGAATTCCTGGTTGGAATATTCTTTGGTCACTTTTTTAAATTTGTCGACGATTTCTTTGAGATCGGCAACATCAAGTTCTGTATCATTTTCAACGCCCTTTTTTTCTTTGGCTTCATCAAGTACTTTTTCATAAGGGTCCTCATGTTCGCCATCTTTGGCGGCTACGCCAAGTACAACATCACCAAACATCTGCATGAAACGACGGTAAGAATCCCAGGCAAACCGTTCATTGCCGGATTTTTTTGCCAGGCCTTCAACCGTTTCATCATTAAGTCCCAGGTTCAGGACAGTGTCCATCATTCCGGGCATGGAGACAGCGGCGCCGGAGCGGACAGAAACCAATAGAGGATTTTCAGTAGAACCAAATTTCGCATCCATGATATCTTCAACATATTTGATGCCTGCTTCTACTTCATCTTTGATTGCAGCAAAGGTTTTTTCTTCGCCGTTATTGACATAGTTCAAACACTCTTCAGTAGTGATTGTAAAACCTGCCGGTACCGGTACGCCGATACGATTCATTTCAGCAAGGTTTGCACCTTTTCCGCCAAGGAGCGGTTTTTGGCTGGCTAAACCTTCTGCTTCGCCAGCACCAAAAGTATAAACTGATTTTCCCATAAATACCTCTTTATTTTTAATTAACGTTTGTCATGTTTTTACCAACCCTAAATATACTTAGCTAAACTATTTTTTTCAACAATAATAAATGACTGCCGGTTTTATCCTCAATAATTTTATGAGCTTCTAATTGAAAATTTTAAAACTTTCTGTCTCAAAATATTACACCGGATTTGTGCTTCATAATGCAATAACCTCAAACTTTCCGCGAATACCAATTTTATCATCACAGATGACAATTGCAGATAAAATTTCTGTGAATTTTTCCGTTTCTGCCAAAACCGTTTCAATATCACTGGCAGTTTTGACTTTATTACCATAGGCTGTGGCAAAAGCATCCGCCAAAGCCGCGTTTTCACAGGCGATCATTACCGCGTCAGCATTGCCGGAACTCAGTGAGGGGCCGACTTTTCCCGAAGAAGTACAGATACCACAGGATTTTCCGGTAACCGGAATTTTCACACCGATTTTCTCCGACAGTGGCGAATCGCCGGCATAGATAGAAAGGGTAATAGGTTCCTTTGCGTTGAGATAAATATCACCGCCGTTTTCAACAATTATTTCAGTGGGTTTATACTTTTTTTCGATTTTCCTGCCGATATATTCCGAGGTGAATCCTGCCACAGCGCTCATAGGGCCGATACCGGCACGGTTGCCGGCTTTGATCATGATTTCCATTTCCGGCGAAACATTTTCCGGAATTTCAATTGGCGACAGGGATTTTTGTATGATTGGATACCGGCAAATACAATTTTCAAGATTGTCCCAAAGTTTTTTTAATTCATTCAATGCAAAAGTTTTCAATTCATCGGAAGTTTCTATTGGATTGAGACCGATCCAGAGGTCAGTTTGCTTGTAGGATACCACAAAGGAGTTGAATCGTCCCTGCCGCATGGTTTCACGATATGTTCTGGGTAGGTAGGTCATTTGTCTTTATTCGCAGATTACATGTGATTCTTTTTTACCAACCATTGCGAAGGTCTAATGACCATTCGCAAGGTTTCCGGGTGGGCATTCGCAAGGTTTTGGCATTTCACTTACTGAAATGTATCTTAAACAATCCTGGCGGACAGGCATACTAATTTTGCACAAATCTGATTTCAAGATGATAACCAACTGCTTCGGCATATTTTTTTAATGTTGAAAGAGAGGGAGAATGTTTTCCAGTTGTCAAAGAGGATTCCAGACGTGTAACAGCTGTAGCTTTAGTTCCCATACGTTCTGCAATTTGTGCCTGGCTCAATCCGGCTTTCTGCCTTGCCTGTAACATTTCTCTTAAAAGTAAGAATTCAGGTTCGAGAGATTTATACTCTGCTTTAACATCTTCACGTTTTAATGCTTTTTCTTTTAATTCACGATGTTTCATTTTGTTTTACCTCTTTTAATCTTGACATAGCAAGTTTTAATTCTTTTTGGGGAATTTTTTGAGATTTTTTCATAAATACATGAAGCATATAAATCCTTTTGTGAATCAACGTACAATAGAATACTCGCGCAGTTCCTTCTTTACTTCTCACTCTAAGCTCAAAAAGACTATCCCGAATTGATCTTGTGTGTGGCATGCCAAGGTTTGGGCCAAATTCCAGCATCAGATCAGCCAATCTTAAATATCTTGCAAGTAAGCCACCTGGCAGATCAAGAATTGATTTTTCAACATCTTTGTTAAAATATATGATACTCCATTTCATGGTTTAATATAACAAATATGTTATGATTGATGCAAATTAATATTTTTAATAATGATGGGTTTCAAATAAACTCTTCCAAACATCTCTCAACCTGCCTGATTAAATTCATACAAAGCAAAAGTTTTCAATTCATCGGAAGTTTCTATTGGATTGAGACCGATCCAGAGGTCAGTTTGCTTGTAGGATACCACAAAGGAGTTGAATCGTCCCTGCCGCATGGTTTTTCGGTAGGTTCGGGGTTGGTAGGTCATTTGTTTCTTTGTCCACAGATTAGGTGAGACTCTTTTTTACCAACCATTGCGAAGGTCTAGCGACCATTCGCAAGGTTTCCGGGTTGGCATTCGCAAGGTTTTGGCATTTCACTCACTGAAATGTATCTCAAACAATCCCAGCGGACAGGCCTTGACACAGAGTTCACAGACAATACATTTCTCAGTGTTGAAATTCAACTGCCTGTTATTATCCATGGTTAGTGCTTCGGAAAAACAGACCGC
>CAYYMT010000101.1:0-12660 GCA_964472715.1 uncultured bacterium
AAGGCATTGATATATCCATGACAATGAATTATGTTAATGGATTTGCCGCCTTTTTTTTAATTTATGTTTTCCGGGGTTTTTTCTTAGCAGAGGGAAATAAAATATTATTGAGAATAAGTCTGTATCCCGGTGAGTTTCGGTGCAAATCCAACTCGGTTTTGGGATCGCCGACGTAATGGGTATAATCTTCCGGATCATGTCCACCCAGATAGGTGAAACTGCCTTTACCGGCAACGCCGTGTAAATATTTAACCTGTGGTTTTTCTTCAACTTCCCCCATAATAACAACAGAGGGTTTGATCTTGCTGCGATGAAAACCGGTGGTCTGTCCCATAAAACCGGGAATGATGGAGACATGGTTTTGGGTTAACATAGTGGGAACCGGGTCATATTTCGCGGAAAATTCAAACAGTGTAAAATAATCTTTCATTGCACCGGGTGCTTTCGGTACATGGCTGGGCGGATAATCAATATCGGAATACTCATAGGTCATAGGATTGGTATATAACCGGAAATCTGTAAAGGCCAGAGTTCTGGAATAATCCAGCTTTTTCTGATATTCGGGGTCCGGCGGATCACCGTCAAAAGGCGAGGCCACAATATCCACACCTTCGGAGGCGAGAGCAATATCCAGGGCATCGGTGGCGGAACACATAGCAAATAAAAAACCACCCTTTTCAACATATTTTTTTAATGTCCTGGCTACCGCCTTTTTATGCTCTGAAACCGAAGAAAAGCCGGCTTCCGCGGCACGGGCCTCATATTCCGCTTTTTGCTCTTTATACCATCGCTGGTGTCGATAATTCCGATAAAACTTACCATGCTGTCCGGTAAAATCTTCATGATGCAGATGGACCCAGTCATACTCCGATAATTTTCCTGCCAGCACCTCTTCATCCCAGACGATGTCATAATCCACCTCTGCATAACTGAGCGCCAGTGTTACAGCATCATCCCAGGGTTGCTTATTCGGGGGTGAATAAATAGCAATCTTTGCGGCTTTTTCTAAAAATATCACATCCATATTATTTTCATCGATCGTGGCGTAGATCTGAGACAGCTGTCCCGAGGAAGGTTCTTCCCAACTGACGCCACGCAGCCGCATTTCATTTATTATTCCCTCATGCTTGTCCATTAAAAATGAGCCGCCACGAAAATTAAGCAGCCATTCCACCCGCAACCCCTGTTTTAAAACCCAGTATGAAATGCCATAGGCTTTCAAATGATTGGTTTGAGTCTGGTCCATGGGGATAAGGATTTTTTGCGCAAACAGATTGCTTATCAGTACCAATAGTAAAATATATTTCTTCATCTTATAAATCATCTCCTCTGATCTGTCGCAGCCTTTGACGGGCAATTTCAATATGAAAGGAATTTGGATAATCAAGCAGCAGATTCTGATACCATTCCTTTGCTTTGGTAAAATTGGATTGATCGTAATAATATTCTCCGATCAACCGGATCACGCTGTCCCGGTATTTGGAATCGGTTTCAAGAAGTTTGGCGGCAACTTTTTCGGCCTCATTCTGAAATCCTGTTTGCAGATAGACCTGCGCCAGACGATAGAGGGCTTCATCGCTGATAGGGGAGCGGTTGTTTGTGACGAATTTCAATATTTCCGCAGATTCGGATAATTTTCCCTGCCGCAGAAGTAATTCAGATTTTACAAACCGGGCGAAATCCTTTTGCGCCTCATCATCTTTGTCTTTGTAATTATTTTCCGTAATAGTTAAAAGTTCTAAGTAATCATTAAAAAGATTGTGCTCAATGCCTAATTTTTTGATCACCTCATTTTTGGCTTTTATAAAACTCTCAAAATCCTGACTTAAAAAATCCAGTAAAAGTTTATTGCGCAGATAATCCTTTTCAAAATTACGGCCATAGCGCGTCTTACGTTTTGTCAATATTTTTTCAGCGGTTTTCAGATCATTTTTTGCCAGGATCGCTAAAAATTTGTAATTAAAAACTTCATGTCGGAATCGAATGCTTTTGGACTTCTCTTCGGCTCGGTCAAAATGCTTGATGGCGCCATCAAAATCCCGCAGATAGGCATAGCGTAATTTACCGATATTGAATTCAGCCTGATTGGATATATTACCAATATTTTTCAGGCTTGAGACCGAATCATAGATTGAAAATGCTCGGGACAGATTTTCCCCGGTTTCCTCATTCATAAAAATAAATTGTGACGATACGAAATAATTTTCCGGTAAAAAATAATTCAGATAAGTATTCTCAGTGGCCGCCAATACAATATGCTCTTCAATTTTAGCCAGTTTCAATAGAATTTGCGGTGTAATGGAACTGAAATTTTTATTATCAATGATCTCGCTGAAAAACCTTTTCGCAAACTCATAGGCTTTCATTTTAATTAAATTGTCAGCAAACTCCAGAACAGTAGCGCCGGAATAGTTATTTTTCTTCTCTATTGCCAGTATTTCCGATGCGGCGCCTTCATAGCGTTTGCTATTGAAAAGATAATCGGCGCGAAGATTATGAAAAATCTGTTGGTCGGTTTTATTGATTGCCGCGATTAAAACCGAGTCCACCCGGTTGATGACCTTTTCCTCATCGGGAAATCGCGCCAACATATCGGACACATAGTTGAAATTGCGATCATCCTTTGCAAGGTATTTGAGATATTCACCCGTGGCTTCTTCATGTTGTCCGTTGGCATGGTAAAGGTCCGCCAGTTCTTTACAGAAGAGATTTTCATCCCGGTTGCGTTTTCTGGCTGTCAGAAGAATATTTTCAGCTTCTTCCCGAAGTTGCAAGGAAGCCATGGTGTAAAAAAGGTGGCGGGTAAAGAGTTTCGCATAATTTTTCTCTTCCAGGAATTTTTTCCAGGTTTGTTTTGCCTTGAGGGTATCCTGCTGGATAAAATAAAATTTTCCCAGATCAATTTTGGCCTTATCATTATCGGGATATTTTTCAATAAATTCCGGTAAGACCTTGCTCAGTTCATCATGTTTTTTCTGCTTGAACATCAGATCAAAATATTTCACATAAAAGAGTTTTTCCGTCGGCATTTCCCGGACCAGGTCACGGTAAATATTCAGGGCTTTTTCCACTTGTCCTTCATTTTCCAGGCGAATGGCTTGCACATATTGCAGCCGTAAATTATTATTGTCCCGGTCCACAACTTTCACATTCTGCCCGCAAAGCAGGGAGACAAATACAAAAAGCAATATAGCAGTTAAATATTTATTCATCGGTTTTATTTTCTTCTTTTGCTAATTCTTCGAAATATTTGCGAATAATTTCCTTGTATTCGTTGGAATAACCATTTTGCAGGGCTTCTTCCAGTTTTTTGGTCAGCAGCAGATTGCGTTCCCCTAAATCTTCGGGCAAGGCACCGGGTGAGGTACCCACAATTCCTTCTCCGGATTTGCTCTCACGCTCTTTTTTATAGCTCTGTGTACGCAGGGACTGTTGCGCATCCAACATGCGTGTAAGTATTTTTTGTTGCCGATCAATGGTCTTTCGCAACACTTTGTTTTGGTTCAAATCTTTGATAACATCTTCCATATCTTTGGCAATGCCCTTTAAATTTCCGGTTTGCTGCGTGGATTGACGGTTGACTTCTTCCTGCAGCTGCTGCAATGATTCTTGTATCTGTCGTTGGCGGGCTGCCAACTGGCGTAAGGAACCCGGTTGTTTGCCGCCGGGCATTGGTTTTGGCATTCCGGGACCGCGCTGTTGTGTTTCCTGGTTGAGGCCCTGCTGCTGTTTTGCTAATTTTTCCATTTGCTGCATATAATTTTCGAATCCCGAAGATTCGCCTGATTGCTGTAGTTTGGACATGGAATTCATCAGGTCCATAGAGAGCTGGTTGAGCGCTGCTTTGGCGCGTTTACCATAGGTGCCTGATGAAGAGGGGTTGCGTTCTGTCATGCGCGCCATGGCTTTTTGCATCTGATTGGCGGCTCGTCCGATACTCTTGGTGGATTCACCGGATAATCCAAACGTCTTATTGGAGAGTTCATTAAGATCGCTGATCAATTTGGAAATATTTTGATAATTTCTGTTTTGTTTCAAAGCGATTTGGCTAAACTGGTCAGACTGGCGATACGCCGCTTGTATTTCTTTATTAATAGTTTCCTGGGTTTGTGACAGTTGCAGGCTTTTCATAATGGCGTTTTGGAAATCCTCAGTGATTTCCTGCATGTTTTTCTGTTGGAAATCCTGTTGAAAGCTTTGCATATCCTGCCGCATTTCCGATAGTTTTTGATGGGCCTGCCGGGAGTTTTCCGAGGATTGCTGCTGGTCGCGCATCTGCATGGATTTTTGTGCCTGCCGCATATCATCGTAGATGCCTTTTTCATGGAGTTTTTGCTGAATATTTTCCAATTCCTTTTGATTCATGATGGGAAAATCCTGCATTTCCTGTGCTGTTTTTTGCAGAATATCTTCAAAAATTTCTGTATCTCTCTCAATGTTTCGTTCTTCCTTTTGCAGCGCGTTCCAGTCTTTATTCTCTGATAACTCCCGGTTGTCCAGGTTTGCTGATACGGAATCCTGACGATTGGTAATATCTTCAATTCGTTTGGCCAGTTCGTCTACCGACTGTTCAATTTTGACCCGTTTCATTAATTTTAACATGCGATCCAGTTCTTTACTGAATTTATCATGAGAGGTCTTGAATTTATCCATTGATTTTTGCGTGTTTTCCTGGTCCGCCTGTTTAATTGCTTTTTGCAGTTCTTCCATGGCTTTTTGCAGTTCCGGTGTCATTATCTCCTGCATGGACTGCTGCAATTCCGCGTATTTTTTAATGGTTTCTTCGGAAAAAAGTTGGTTGTCCTCTCCTTGTTTTTGAATCTCTTTGATCTTTTCCGATAGTTTTTTCAGGTCTTCACCGGCTTCTTTGGTTTTATCAATTTCCTGTTGAAGTTGTTCTTTTTGTTCCCAGCTGAGTTTTGGGTCCTTGAGTAATTTGTTGGAGATGTCCTGAAGCACCTCTTTTGACGAATGCAGTTTATCAAGAATATCTTCACCGGTATCCTGAACTTCCTCCTGGTTTTTATCTACCTGGCTGAACATATCATTGAGAGAAGGAAAGAAGGCGGAAACTTTGCCCGTTGTCGTCTTCTTCGGTCCCATAACCGTGTCATTGTCAAATATCTCTATAAAAAATTCCACTCCGTCTTCCGGCGCTAATCCTAAACCGCTGACATCCCATTCATACGCAACTTCCTGAAAGGTTACCTGTTTGTTTTTCAGGGGAAAATCCACGGTAAATTCCTGATCATTCCGTTCACTGAATTTTTTGAGCAATTTATAGTGAATAACGGCTTTTGTAAATCCGTAATCATCACTGATCCGCAATAATACCGGGATTTGCATCTGTTCGTTGAGTTGAAAATCTTCACGGGGACTTAAAAGAGTAGCGGAGGGATAATTGTCAGGAGTGATCTTTACTTTATACTTGATGGGATTAATGTTTGAAATTCCGTTTGCATCCCTGAGTTTGAAAAAATATTCTTCAGCAGACTTCACTGAAAATTCACCATGCAGGGCATTGTGTTGAATGGATAATGGCAGTTTTGCGCGGTCTTTAAATTGGAGAGATGCTTTAGAAACCGGTTTATTGAGTTGGGCCCGGACAGAGATTTTTGATCCTGGCATGGCAAAGAATTCCGAATTATTGGATTCTTTGACCTTTTCGCCAATGCCGGTATAAGCGGGAAAATTGATTTTGGTGGTAATGTTGAGAATTTCCGGACGGTCATTGACATTGACATGATACACACCGGATGATATTTTTTTCCAGGGTTTAAATACAGAATGGTTGGTTTTGCTGATCTCATAGGTGAAATTTTTTGTAATGGCGTTAACGGGAAACTCCCCCTGTCCGGCGGAGTCTATTTCAAAGTATTTTTCAGATTGATAATCTTCATAATCAAGAGTAATTTTCAATTCACCGGGATGTTTACCCACGGTCTGTACCTGTATATTGACAGTATCGCCACTGAATATTTCCATATCTCCGGACCGGGATTCGATCGTGAAGGGCAGAGGCACCTTATAGTGCCTGTTATAATTTTTCAAACGGCCCAGAGCATTGATTGCCTGACCGGAGTTCAGCAGAAATAACATACCAGAAGCCGTCAGAATAATGGCTGTATGGATCAGTTGCTTTTTGAGTTTGCATTTGCGAACAATGTCTTTGACCGAAATTTTGTTCAGCTCATTGATGGTGTTTTCTACTGAGGCCAAAATCAGTTCCCCGGAATAGCCGGTATCTGAATTGCGAATATCCGTTAATAACTGAATACTGTCCAGAAATTTATTCGCTGTTTTTTCATCCAGGACTGCAAACTTTTTGGTAATACCTTTGACGGTGTAATTCCGTGTCCATCCGAAATTAATGATCATCGCGGTAATGGCCATTATACCAATGTATAATATTCCAAAAGCGGGATAACTGTACCAGAGGTATTGCCGCAAAGAAGAGGGGAGGTAGAAGGTGTTTTCCAATAGAAGTGTCAGTAAAAAGTAAACCGGAAAAATTATTGTGAAGATCAATGTGATTTCAGCCAGTTTTTCGCCGATCAAATGATGGCGTAACTGTTGTAAAAATTGATTGAGTTTATGAGTGTAGTCTTTTATTATTTTCATATCGTCTAATGTGTTAAAGCGTAAACAATGATATTGGTTCCCATTTCCAGCGCCTGACGGCGTAATTTCTCCGGATCATTATGGACATCAGGTGACTCCCAGCCGTCCCCGAGATCGCATTCATAGGTGTAAAAAACCACCAATCGTCCTTCATAGAAAATACCAAATCCCCGGGCCGGTTTGCCGTCATGCTCATGGATTTTAGGCAATCCATCGGGAAAATCATAATAGCACCTGAAAATCTCATGATCATGAGGTAATTCCACCAGGTCATGGTTGGGGAAGACTTTTTTTATTTCCCGCCGAAAAGATTCATCCAGGCCATAATTATCGTCAACATGAAGAAATCCGCCATTAGTGAGATGCTTGCGCAACTGGTCGATTTGGTTATCGCTGAATTTGACATTACCATGCCCGGTCATATAAAGATAGGGATAAGCAAAAAAATCATTGTCTTCCGGTGCGATACGCTTCTCATTGTGATTGACTTTAATGCGGGTGTTTTGTTCAATAAAACTTAAGAGGTTGGGCAAAGAACTGGCATCAGCGTACCAGTCACCGCCACCACCATATTTCAGGCGGCCAATGGTAAAGTTTCCCGATTCATTTTCTGCTGAAGCGCTTGATAAAAGCAGGAAAAATATTATGAATAACGTTGTTATGGTAAATTTTTTGTTTTTCATACTTTCTCTTATACAAATCAAATTTGATTTTGTTACAGTCGGGTGGAAAAATAACACAGGAAAAATGATAATCCAAGATTATATTTAGTTGATTTTAGAAGGAAGAATAAAAAGAAAAGCGGAGAGAGGGAGATTCGAACTCCCGGTAGTTTTCGCTACACACGCTTTCCAAGCGTGCTCCTTAAGCCACTCGGACATCTCTCCGTTAAAAAGCCGTCTAGTTTAATTTATTCAGAATAAATTTTCAAGAATAATTTTCAAAAACTTTGAAATTAGAACAGTTAAACTCTTTCGGAGTTTTGATAATGTTTGGTTTTACCACGGGTTGGCACCTGCGGTTATTATTGTTTAATCACCGGGGGATTTTATGAAATGGTTTCCGACGCCTGATCATATCTTTTCCTGATCCAGTGTGATGGTCAATTCTTTGGTGTCAGTGATCAATTGCCGGGTCATAACGCCGGCCTGGTTGAACATGATTTTAGAGGCTTTAACGATTTCGGTTTGAGCATATTTATCGGAAAGATAGACGACCTCCCGAATACCCGATTGAATAATGGCTTTGGCGCATTCATTACAGGGAAATAATGCGACATAAATGGTGCAATTCTTCAAACTCTGGGTATTGGAATTCAAAATCGCGTTCAATTCCGCGTGGCAAATGTAAGGATATTTTGTTTCAATGAAAGTCCCTTTCCGGTTCCAGGGAAGTTTATCATCGGAACAGCCGATGGGAAAACCATTATAGCCCACACCAACGATCTTATGGTCGCGGTTGACTATGCAGGCGCCTACCTGTGTGTTCGGGTCTTTGCTTCGCTGTGCCGATAAAACCGCCACCCCCATAAAATATTCATCCCAGGAAATGTAATCATTCCGCTTATTGACCTTTTCCGACATTAAATCCTCCTCTTTTGCCATAAGTTTACAAATATTATAAACAATATTTGCGATTGGCAAGTAAAAATTCATGTTAATTTTAATATTAATAAATAAATATTTTAACTAACAGCCTGAAATTTTTGGTTTATTAATCCATTATTCATTTATCTTTTAAATATACTAAGCAAAACTCGTAAATCCTTTTTTAGATAATTAAATTAATTAAGTTTTTTGATAAAATTCTTGAATTTTTAAGAAATATACCGTTAATTGTTCCCCTGAGAGTTAAATTATTATGGGAGAGATTATGTTTAAGAATATTACCGAAGTACAAACCTATATTCAGGAAAATGAAATTCGTTTTATTGACCTGAAATATACCGATCTTTTTGGCGGACTGCATCATATTACCATACCGTCCCACCGGTTTGATGAAACATTCATGCGGGACGGTGTCGGATTTGACAGCTCATCCACTCCCGGATTTAAAAATCTGGAATCCGGAGATATGGCGCTGATCCCCGACCTGGAAAGCGGTTTTTTGGAACCATTTTTCAAAGACCCGACCCTGAGTTTTTTCGGTGACATTGTGGAAGCCGATACCAAAGAGCGCTATCATCGTGATCCCCGCTATATTGCGGAACGGGCTGAGAATTATCTGAAGGAAACCGGTATTGCCACGGAATGTCTGTGGGGTCCGGAATTTGAATACTATATTTTTGACGGCGTGGAATTTCATAATTCTGCCAAGGATTCCTGTCTGCGGATCAATTCCGGACAATATCCGCGCTTGAATTACGAGAGCGAAGGGCAAAAGCTGGGGTACAAACTTTCCCATCACGACGGTTACCATGCCGCGCCGCCTTTTGATACGCTGAATGAAATGCGGAATGAAACCGTGAAACTTTTTGAGGCTTGTAATATTCCCTGTAAATATCACCATCACGAAGTTGGTGGTTCCGGACAGGTTGAAATTGAAATTATTTTCGGCAATACCAAAAAAATGGGAGATGCCGTCATTCTTGGTAAATATATCATTCGCAATGTGGCCAGGAATTATGGTAAGGTCGCTACATTTATGCCCAAGCCGATCTTTGGCGAAGCCGGCAGCGGTATGCATTTTCACCAGCATTTATTCAAAGATGGCCAACCTCTGTTCTACGATGGAAAAGGCTATGGCGGGCTCAGTGATCTGGCGCGTTCCTATGTGGCGGGCATATTAAAAAACTCACCTGCTTTGGTGGCTCTTACCAATCCCACAACAAATTCATACAAACGCCTGGTTCCCGGATATGAAGCGCCGGTAAACCTCTTTTTTAGTTTAGCCAATCGGAGCTCTGCTATTCGAATTCCAAAATACGCCACACAGCCGGAGAGAAAGCGCATTGAATTCCGTCCGCCCGATGCCGCCTGCAATCCCTATCTGGCAATGGCCGGCATGTTATTGGCGGGAATTGAAGGTATTCAAAACAAGCTGGACATCACCAAAGAAGGCTTTGGCCCCTTTGATATGAATCTCTTTGATGATAAATATGCTGACATTAGAGAAAAAATAAAATCAATTCCCGACAGTCTGGAAAAAGCGCTTGTAAATCTCGCTGAAAATCATGAATTTCTTTTCCAAAATGATATCTTTACCAAAGACATTATAGACATCTGGATCAACGAGAAGATCAATAATGAAATCCTCCCGGGAAAAGCCAGACCGACGATCCAGGAATTTGATTTATATTTCAATGTATAACAGGAGGGTAAAATGAAAAAATTGATAGGTGTGATTATGTGTGCCGCGTTAATATTTAATGCCTTTGCATCGGAAGAAAAAAGTATTGATGAGAAGTATACCTGGGACCTGACACCCATTTATGATTCTGATCAGGCATGGGAAAAAGCGAAAGAGGATTTGGTCAAAAAACTGGATGAAGTGAAACAGTTTAAAGGAAAACTGGCCGGTTCACCGGAAGTTCTCTATGACTGCCTCAGGTTAAATAGTGAAATCGGCAAGACTTTTGGCCGCTTATACTCCTACACCAGTATGCGCTCGGATCAGGACACAAGAGTATCAAAATACCAGGGGATGAAGCAGGAAATTTCGCAGATCGGTACTCAATTCAGTTCCATGGCTTCCTATATCGAACCTGAAATACTGAAGATGAGTAAAGAGAAAATTGAGAAATTCATTGCTGAGGAACCAAAACTAAAACCCTTTGATTTATATCTGAGAAACTTGATACGTCAGAAAGCCCACTACCTTTCTGCGGAAGAAGAAAAAATCATTGCAGAAGCCGGGCTCATGTCCGGAGCAGCCGGTTCAATTTATTCCATTTTCAGCAATGCGGATTTTCCCTATCCCACTGTCAAACTAAGTGACGGCAGTGATGCTTATCTGGATGCCGCCGGATTTTCAAAATATCGTGCGCTGCCAAACAGGGATGACCGCAAGAAAGTTTTCGATGCCTTCTTTAACAGTCTCAATGAATATCGCCGGACTTTCGGCACGCAGATGGCCTATAATGTAAAATCCCATCTTTTTTACGCCAATGTGCGGAATTATGAGAGCTGCCTGAAAAGTTCTCTGGATGATAATAATATTCCCACTGAAGTCTATCATAAACTGATTGAAAATGTGAATAATAATCTGGAGACATTTCACCGTTATCTGGCATTAAAAGCAAAAATGATGGGTGTGGACCAACTGGCTTATTATGATCTTTATGCATCAGTGGTCAAAGACCTGGATATGGATTTCTCCTATGATGAAGCGCAAAAACTCGTCCTGAATTCTGTTGAGCCTCTGGGGAAAGATTATAAAAAAGTGGTAAAAAAGGCTTTTACCGAACGCTGGATCGATGTTTATCCGGTGAAAGGAAAACGCTCCGGCGCTTATTCCAATGGCAGTGTCTATGATGTTCATCCGTACATTTTATTGAATTACAATGGATTGTATAATGATGTTTCAACATTGATTCATGAACTGGGACACACCATGCACAGTTATTATTCCAATAATGCGCAGCCTTATGAAAAAGCCGATTATTCGATCTTTGTGGCGGAAGTGGCCTCGACATTCAATGAAATTCTGCTCTTCCATGATTATTACCAAACCCTTGATAAAAAAGAGGAAAAACTCTCATTATTAATGAATTACCTGGATGGCATTAAAGGCACGGTTTTCCGGCAGACGCAGTTTGCGGAATTTGAATTGCGCATTCACGAAATGGTGGAAAAGGGTGAACAATTGACCGGTGAAACATTAAATACCCTTTACAAAAAAATCGTGGACAAATATTATGGCCATGATAAAAATGTTTGTGAAGTGCCGGAATATATTCAGACGGAATGGGCATACATTCCACATTTTTACTATAACTTTTATGTTTACCAGTACTCCACATCCTACACCGCCTCAGTTGCATTGGCCAAAAAAGTAATGGCCGGTGACCAGGAAATGCTGAAAAAATATATTAATTTTATTTCTGCCGGCGGCTCTGACTATCCCATCAATATTCTGAAGGATGCCGGCGTGGATATGACCACTTCCGAGCCTTTTGAATTGACGATGAAGGAAATGAACTGGGCCATGGATGAGATAGAAAAATTATTGAAATAAAATTTATATTAAATCTTTGGAACTATGGAGACTAGTTTCAATATGAGGCCTTTGGGAATGAATTCCTGAGGGCCTTTTTCGTTTTATGAATAAAATTTTGCAGATTAAAAGGGTTTGTAAATTTGGAATAAAAATCAGAACTGAACAATTATGGTGATCATTAAATTTATTTATTAATCAGGCAAATTTTTGAAAGTAAAGAAGTAATAATTTCCTTGCTGGGTTAATTCGTATTTTCTTTGGAATATGATTATTTTACCTTTGAATTTATATTATAAAATTTATAATATAACGGTAAATTAAGTAGGAGGAGAAAACTCGTGAACCAAGTCTACATGGCCGGAAACAGCGGTCCAAAAATCAAATCAGATTGCCGAATAACCCTTGAAGTCAAATCATCAGGTGGGATCAATGTTGTAATTAAAAGTAAAGTGCAAAAGTTTTTTGAGAATCATTTTATTGCATTGATTAAAAATCCTCTCAAAAAACACGGAATTAACCATTGTAACGTGATACTGGAAGATGCCGGCGCACTTGATTATGTCATTCTTGCCAGATTGGAAGCAGTTATGGCCAAGGCGACGGGATCCCAGGTGAAGATATTGCCGGCCTCCGGAAAATCCAGAACCGCAACTATTTTTCCTGATTCTTTTCGACGGTCAAGACTATATTTACCGGGCAATAACCCAAAGTTTTTTATTAATGCCGGTCTCTACAATTCTGACGGACTCATTTTCGATCTTGAGGACTCGGTTGCTCCGGAGAAAAAAGAAGAGGCCAGGGTTTTGGTTCGCAACGCTATTATCGCCGGTGACTATAATAATTCTGAAATTATGGTCAGAATTAACCAATTACCCCTTGGAC
>CAYYMT010000102.1:0-12377 GCA_964472715.1 uncultured bacterium
TTGTCATCAGGAAATTACTCTGTAAGGTTTATTTCAGACAACTTTTAGATTAATTATTTGCGTTGCACATTAATAAAGAGTATTCTATTTTATTAAAAATTACTGCTATGAGAAGCTCACCATCATTTAGAAAACCATGTAGGACAAGCATTCTGCTTGTTTATCAAGTTTATACGCTAAAAATATTTGATGTCCTTCAAAACAAAGATATTTTCCCTATCGGAAAAATACCTAAACAATTTATAAAATTGTCCTTACGAAAGAACTGAATGCGGAATATGACAAAAAGTAAAAAATCTATCTTTTTGACTGGGGCAATACCATCATGCGGGATTTCCCCGATGAAACCGGGCCAATGCACAGCTGGTCAAAATTGGCCGCCATGCCCAATGCCGAAGCCATGCTGCGGGAATTATCCAAAACAGCCGTCTGCTGCCTGGCCACCAATGCGAAAGATTCTGATAAAAGTGAAATCGTTAAAGCAATAAAACGATTGTATTTAGATCAATACTTTAGTAATATTTTCTGCTACCGGGAAATTGGATATGCCAAACCCGCCCGGGAATATTTTGATTGGATTCTGGCAAAATTAAAGGTGGAAAAACCGGAAGTGGTGATGATTGGCGATGATTTGGAAAAAGATGTCATGGGCGCAAAAAATTACGGCATTGAGGCGATTTTGTATGATCCGGAGAATAAGCATACAGATTACAGCGGCGCCAGGATCAGGGATTTACAGGAATTAATGCGATACCATAAAAGCGAAGATGAGGATGACAGACAAAAAATTTAAAGCAAGGAAAAAAGCCCTCTGCGGCGGCTGAAATTTAACAGTGCCGCCGGAAGTTCTTTTTTTTGAGATAAAATAAATTATCAAACCAAAAGTGAGGAGAATATGCAAAAAATCTTAATTATCATCAATGATGCACCTTATGGCACTGAGAAAGCTTACAATGCTTTACGCATGGCAATGACATTACAAAAGGAACATGGCGACCTGGTAGAAGTAAAAATCTTCCTGCTGGCGGACGCTGTTTTTTGCGGCCTGCCAAAACAGGATACGCCCAGCGGATATTACAACATTGAAAGAATGTTAAAATCCGTCATCCAAAAAGGCGGAGAAGTCAAAAGCTGCGGCGGCTGTTCCGTGGCCCGCGGCATCGATAAAATTCCATTTATTGAAGGTGTTGAACTGAGCAACATGAAAGAATTTGCCCAATGGACCGTGGAATGTGAAAAAGTATTGACCTTTTAAATACAAATTTGGCTAAACCAAAATACTTTTTAATTTTTTTTAGTTTAATTGTAAAATTTAATACATGAGAAAGAGGAGCAAAATGAAAAACTTATTCATCGTTATAGTCCTTTCAGTTCTGTGGAATTTCCTGCCGGCAGACACCCAACCGGAAGTTTTAATTTTCTACAAAGAAAAAGAACCCTCCCAACGGGTTTTGGCAAGAGTCGATTCGGTGCTGGATAATTACAGGAATTCATATCAAATCCAATATTTCAATGTAATGGATGAAAAGAACAAAATCTTAGCCCGTGAACTTGGACTGCCGCAACCCCATTTGCCCTTTGCTATTGTTATCGACGGTAAATTTACAGCAAAAATAAACAGTTCATTGATATCCTTTGTTCATTTTCCTTTGTTCATGAAAGGGATCGGCCGTCATGAAGGCAACTGGTCGATGGATTATTTAAAGATGGTTTTGGAAAATAATGATTTATTGCATGATGAAAATATTCTGCCGGCAGCTACAGATCCCAAAAAGGGAGATGGTGCTGAAAAGCCGGAACAAAATTTACCTGAATAATTCTTGATAGTTCAAAAATTTACTTG
The DNA here is from genome assembly GCA_964472715.1 of uncultured bacterium. Classification (GTDB taxonomy): domain Bacteria; phylum Fidelibacterota; class UBA2242; order UBA2242; family JAFGTP01; genus JAFGTP01. The sequence goes on from CAYYMT010000102.1 coordinate 1,844, forward strand.
GTTTCAAAGAGGAATTTTTCTATATTTTTTATTAAGTAATTGCTTAAACACTTAATCAAATCAGGGCTGCATGAAATTATCAGAAAAACAGGCGGAAATATTCAAAATATTGTCAGTGAACAGTCGAGTTCAAATTCTTCAACTGATAAAACAACGGAGTATGTGTGTCAATGCACTTTCACGGCACCTGGGTATTACATCGGCAGCCGTGTCCCAGCATCTCCGTATTCTGCGGAGTGCGGGTATTGTGACATCTGAAAAACGCGGCTATCATGTTCATTACAGTATCAAAGAGAACACCTGGTCTGAGTGGTATGGTATTTTGAAAGAAGTGTTTGAGTGATTTTTATATTCTTGTATAAAAATTATTGAAACATGAATCCGGAGGAACAATGGACAAAAAGGATTATCCCGCCATTAAGGTCCAAAAAATTAAAAAAAGTTTTGGGGCAATACAAGCGGTCAGAGGGATTGATTTTGAAGTGAACCATGGCGAGGTGTATGGATTTCTGGGACCCAATGGCGCCGGCAAAACCACGACTATCAATATGCTGACCGGGCTGGCGCGGCCTGATTCCGGTGCCATTTCAATTTACGGCATTGACTGCACCAAAAAAACAAAAGCGGCCCAGCACCTGATCGGAATTGTGCCTGATGAAAGCAATTTATACCCGGAATTGAGCGGTTTTGAAAATCTCAGTTTTTGCGCCTCCCTTTACGGCATGAAAAAACCTGCTCGTGAAAAAAAAGCGCGGGAACTGTTGGAGGTATTTAATCTCACTTCGGCAGCGGACCGGAAATTTGGTGGGTATTCCAAAGGCATGAAACGGAAACTGACCATTGCCGCCGGTATCATTCATAGTCCCGCTATTCTATTCCTGGATGAACCCACCACCGGGATTGATGTGGCCAGCGCCAGGCAATTACGCCAGATCATTGCTGACTTGCACAAAGCCGGAACTACTATCTTTCTGACTACCCATTATATCGAGGAAGCCGAACGTCTCTGTGACCGTATTGCTTTTATCGTCTCCGGGAAAATAATTCGAATTGATACCGTGGCCAACCTGATGCAGCCGGTACAAGGCAATCATATTCTGCGAATAGTTTGTTCTGACGGCATAAAAGGCCTCCGGGATAGAATAGAGGAAAATTTCAGTTTCAATAAAATATTAACTCCGGCTGCAGGTATTCTGCGAATTGAGAACAACAAAGCGGTTTCTGTCGGGCCGGTTATTCGCTTTCTGGAGGATAACGGGATTGAAGTTTTTGAAGCCATCAGAATAAAGCCAAGTCTTGAAGAAGTTTTTGTTGACATTACAGGGATCAAAGTGGACACTATGAAAAAAGAAAAAGGCAAGGAGTGACGGGTGAAGAAATTAATCGCTTTTTGGAATATTTTATTAAAGGATTTTAAGACCTATTATCTGAAACCGCCAAACATCAGTTGGGGTATTATTTTCCCGCTGGCATGGACCGGAATGTTTTTCATTAAGTCCGGAAGCGGGATCGAAAGTATTCTTTCCATTCTGCCCGGTGTGATTTCCATTTCAATTTTATTCGGTACCACCTCGCTTCTCTCTGTTACAGTTACTTTTGAAAAGAAAAACAGATCTTTTGAACGGCTTCTGCTGGCGCCGATACCGCTGGAACTGCTCATGCTTGCCAAAACTTCCGGCGCCATCATATTCGGGACCATTAACGCTTTTGTTCCGGTCATCATGGCGGCCTTTTTTATTGATCTGTCGCAAGTGGTCTGGCTGGAATTTGTTCCGGCTGTTTTTCTGATCGCGGTGGCCTCAACGTTCCTCGGTTTGTTTATTGCCGTGGCTGTCAGTGAAGTCTTTGAGGCCCAGACTTTTTCAAATTTTTTCCGGTTTCCGATGATTTTTCTCTGCGGCTTATTTTTCCCCATCAGTGGCCTGCCGATTTTTTTGAGAATTTTTTCCTACCTGCTACCGCTTACTTATGGCACGGACATTTTAAATAGTGCAGTTCTGAATAGAAATATGTTTTCTGTAGGATTGAATATTGTCGTTCTGATTGCATTTTGCTTATTCCTGTTTTTGCTAAGTTTGCGCAATGTACGTCGGAAATGGATATTATAACCTGTCTTATTTTTTTCCATGCGGTTCCACCTGAATAATTGATGAAAAACAATATTTTTGATCGTGAAAACCTGTTGGCAGATCGCGGATATTGTTCATAATTTTATAAATAATGCATATAAGTAACGTTTTTTCATAATTGGTCAACACTGACATTTAACTTCATATATTACATCATTTTTTTTAAATTAGCGGGCAGTAAATGACTACTATCTGATTTTTCAAAAATAATATTAGCTGTGTAAGGAATTCATGGTCAATTATATTGAGACAGAACTTAAAAATGCCTACCATTACATAAAATGAATCGATCAAAGAGAGATAAATGGAAAGACTTGTAACATCAAATCTAAAATTGGGAATTATTGCCGGCGGTCAGTTGGGCAAAATGCTGATTCAGGAAGCGAGCAAATGGGACATCATAACCTATGTGATGGATCAGGATGACCATTGCCCGGCCGGTAATATTGCCTCACAGTTTATTCAGGGCAGCAATTTGGATTTTGAATCGGTTTACCAGTTTGGAAAAATGGTCGATGTGCTGACCTTTGAACTGGAAAATGTCAATATCGATGCACTGAAAAAACTTAAATCAGAAGGGTGTATCATTGTACCCGATCCTGAAATTTTTCAGTTAATCCAAGATAAAGGATTGCAGAAAGAATTTTACCGAAAGAATGGTATTCCTACTTCGTCTTTTAAAATCTATGATACTCAGGAAGCCATTTTGGACGCTATTGGAGCCGGTGATATAAAGTTACCTTTTGTACAAAAATTAAGAAAGGGCGGGTACGACGGTCGTGGTGTGGCGGTTGTCAATGATGAACGGGATATGGCCAAATTGCTCCCCGGTGCATCAATAATTGAAGAAAAAGTAGAAATAGATAAAGAGATCTCCGTCATTACCGCAAGAAACCGCAAAGGCCAGATAAAAAGTTATCCTGTGGTCGAGATGATCTTTGATGACCGGGTAAACCTGGTGGATAAACTGATCTGTCCCTCATCAATTACAGTAGAACAATCGGAAAAAGCCAAACAATATGCCGGTGATATTATTGAATTATTGAATATGGAAGGCCTGCTTGCCATTGAATTCTTCATCGATAAAAATGGCGGCGTCATTGTGAACGAAATGGCGCCCCGCCCGCACAATAGCGGACATCACACCATCGAAAGCATAATCACATCACAATTTGAGCAGCATCTGCGCGCCATTCTCAACCTGCCACTGGGCAGTACCAAACTGAAACTTCCTTCAGTCATGATAAATATCCTGGGATCAGAGGGGTATGAAGGGCCTGTGAGATACGAAGGTCTTACAGAAAGTATGACTATTGATGGTGTTAAAATTCATCTCTACGGGAAAAAAATTACCCGGCCATTCCGAAAAATGGGACATGTGACAGTACTCTCATCATCTCTGGAATGCGCCCTGAAAAAAGCCGCTAAAGTAAAACAATTAATAAGAGTGAAATCATGAAAAAAAACTTAGTCAGTATCGTAATGGGTTCCGATTCCGATCTGCCGGTGATGAAGCAAGCCGCGGAAATGCTGGAACACTTCGGTATAGAATATGAAATTGATATTGTTTCAGCACACCGAACTCCGGAAAAATTAAACGAATTTGCCACAAAGGCTCATAATCGCGGTATCAAAGTCATAATTGCCGGAGCCGGCGGCGCAGCTCACCTTCCGGGCATGCTGGCGGCAATCTCGCCACTACCGGTCATTGGGGTTCCCATAAAATCAAGAAACTCTATTGATGGCTGGGACTCGGTTCTTTCCATTTTGCAGATGCCGGGCGGCGTTCCCGTGGCGACAGTCGCTCTTGATGGCGCTAAAAATGCCGGTATTCTGGCGGCGCAAATAATATCAACCAAAGATAATTCGATACAGAATAAAATTATCCAATACAAGCAGGAACTCCGGGAAAAAGTAATCGAAAAATCTAAAAACCTGAAAGTCTAATCATAATAATATGCCGATACCAAAAGAGATAAAAACAGCCGCTAAATTTATTCGGGATGGTCGACTGGTGGGATTTCCAACAGAAACAGTTTACGGTCTGGGTGCAAACGCCTTAGATCCTATTGCAGTGGCAAAAATTTTCGAGTTCAAAGAGCGTCCTTCCTTCGATCCCCTGATTGTCCATATCGCGGATCTGCAGGATTTGGAAGAACTTGTTTTGAAACATGACGAGAGAGTATACAAATTAGCTGAAAAATTCTGGCCGGGCCCTTTGACGATGATCTTACCAAAAAGCAGCAAAATTCCTGATATTGTCACATCCGGTCTATCCACCGTCGGAATTCGCATGCCGGGTAATGAGATTGCCCGGGAGTTGATCCGGACATCGAACTGTCCGGTTGCCGCGCCCAGCGCCAATAAATTTGGTCGCATCAGCCCGACAACCGCCGCCCATGTCAGGAAACAATTGCCGGAAATCGATTTCATACTCGATGGCGGCAAAACAAAAGTCGGCATTGAATCCACGATTATCAGACTGACTGACATCGGCTTTCAAATTCTTCGCAATGGCGTAATTACACAGGAAGAGATCGAAACAATCATCCCTTTTGATGGAAAGAGCATGGTGGAAAAATCATCGGCGCCGGGAATGATGAAATCTCATTACAGTCCTGAAAAAAAACTAGTGATCACTGATAAAAACGTTCCTTTGAACATTGATAAAAGCAAGGCCGGGCTTATTTCCTTTTCAGGTGAATTGGAAAAAGGCTATAAGAAAGTGATCCGGGTATCTGAAAATAATGATTTAAAGGATTATGCCGCGAACATCTTTGAGGCAATGCATGCTTTTGAAGATGATAACGACATCGACATCATTATCGCTGAAGCGGTTCCTGAAACCGGTGTAGGCAAAGCAATTATGGACCGGTTGAGAAAGGCTGAGTTTAACTGGCGACAAGAGTAGGTTTAAATGTGATAAAAACAAAACTCCTGTCACTCAATTTTTTCTGTATGCCGGTACGTTTCTGTTCTGAAATCCTGGTCAGGAAATCCTTTTTTTAGTTTACATTTTCATTTTTATAAATAATTTCTTGTTATTTGATTATTCAGCGTTATACATTAAAGTGCTGTTGATGTCATAAATAATTCGATTAAATATGAAAAAAATAACCTACCTGGATTGTGAAATTAATCCCAAATCAAATACAATAATTGATATTGGTGCAATAAACACTACTGATATTTTACACTCTACCTCTATTACTGAATTATTGGAATTCATAGATAATACAGAATATTTATGCGGCCATAATATCATCAATCATGATTTAAAATACATTGAAAATATTACCAAAACAGAAACAATTAAAAATTTTAAAATAATTGATACACTATATCTTTCTCCACTCTTCTATCCCACAAAAATCTATCACAAGCTGTTGAAAAATGACAAATTATTTAGCGACGAACTCAATAACCCTGTCAATGATGCCAAAAAGGCGCGGGAATTATTAAATTGTGAAATCGAAGCTTTTGAAAGATTACCCTATGAATTACAGAAAATTAATTTACTGTTACTCAAAGACCAGTTGGAATTCAAATACTTTTTTGATTTCCTCTCATTTAAAAACAGTCCGAAAAATGATTTACATGAGATTATTCACAACTATTTTGGATCAATGATCTGCAAAAATGCGCCGGTGGCCAGAATAGCCGATGAGAACCCGGTGGAACTGGCTTATTGCCTGGCTCTTATCAATTGCTCGGACAAATACCAAATAACACCGCCCTGGGTATCGATAAATTTTCCAGATGTAGAAAAAGTGATGTTTTTGCTGAGAAACAATCCCTGTCTCGCCGGCTGCGACTATTGTAATGAAAAGATCAACGCCCAAAAAGGCCTGAAACAATATTTTGGTTATGATGATTTTCGAAAGTTTGATGGTAAATCGCTCCAGGAGGAGGCTGTTAACGCAGCCCTGAAAAACAAGTCCCTGCTGGCGGTATTTCCTACCGGCGGTGGCAAATCACTCACCTTTCAGGTTCCGGCATTGATGGCCGGTGAAAATGTCAAAGGGCTGACCGTTGTTATTTCACCCTTGCAGTCGCTGATGAAAGACCAGGTTGACAATCTTGAGAAAAAACATATTACCGAAGCAGTAACCATCAATGGTTTACTGGATCCCATTGAACGCAGCGAGTCTATTGAAAGAATTTATAACGGAGAGGCTGCAATCCTGTATATTTCTCCGGAATCTTTGCGCTCCCGAACCATTGAGCGGCTACTATTGGGGCGTAATGTTGTGCGCTTTGTTATCGATGAAGCCCATTGTTTTTCATCATGGGGACAGGAATTTCGGGTGGACTATCTTTATATCGGTGAATTTATTAAGATGTACCAGGAGAAGAAAGACCTTCATTATTCCATTCCGGTTTCCTGCTTCACGGCCACAGCCAAGCAGCAGGTAATTGAAGATATTTGCCAATATTTTCACAAAACTTTGTCCCTGGAACTGGAAGTATTCAGCGCCAATACTGCCCGGAAAAACCTGGTTTTCAGAGTCGTTCCAAAGCAGGATGACGAAGCAAAATATAATGAAGTCCGCAATCTGGTAGAATCAAATAAATGTCCTAAGATCATTTATGTTTCACGGACAAAAAGAGCTTATAATTTAGCCGAGAGACTAGTCAAAGACGGCTACAGTGCCAGGCCTTATCACGGAAAAATGGACATTCAGGAAAAAACTGCCAATCAGGAAGCCTTTATGCGGGGTGAAGTGGACATCATTGTCGCCACTTCCGCCTTTGGCATGGGCGTGGACAAGGACAATGTCGGCATGGTTATTCACTATGAAATATCCGATTCCCTGGAAAATTATGTTCAGGAAGCGGGCCGCGGCGGACGTGATCCAAACATTACGGCCGATTGTTATGTTCTCTTCAGTGAAGATGACCTGAACAAGCATTTTATTTTACTAAATCAGACAAAACTATCGGTGAAGGAAATTCAGCAGGTCTGGCGAGCCATTAAGGAATTGACAAAAACAAAATTAAAATTGTCCAATTCAGCATTGGAAATTGCCAGGAAAGCCGGCTGGGACGATACGGTTCATGATATAGAAACACGGGTAAAGACAGCAATTTCAGCGCTGGAACAATCAGGCTATCTGAAACGCGGTCAGAATTCACCCAGAGTTTATGCCAACAGTATTTTGTCAAAAAATGCGGCAGAAGCTATTGCAAAAATCCAGAATTCATCCTTGTTTTCAGAACGTCAAAAAGAACAGGGACGCCGAATTATTTCAAAATTGTTCTCCGCTAAAAACCGTAAAAATTCACGGGACGAAGAAGCGGAATCCAGGGTGGATTACATCTCCGACCACCTGGGAATCGTAAAAGAGGAGGTTATCACTATTATTAACCTTCTGCGGGAAGAAGGCGTACTCGCTGACAACAAAGACCTGACAGCCTATATTCAGCACAAAAACAAACAATCCATGACCCTTTTACACGTCTTCGCCAAACTTGAAAATTTTCTCTTAGAGCAGTTCAATCAGCAGAATAAATCCTACAATATCAAAGAACTTAATGAAGAAGCCAATGAACAGGGCTGCCAGCAGTCCAGCCCGAAAAATATTCATACTATACTCAATTTCTGGTCTGTTAAAAACTGGGTAAAAAAAGTGCCGGAGCGCAACAGCCAGCATTATTTTACAATTGTATTAAAGGATAAAAAAACATTACTCCTTGAACGCCAAAAAAAACGGCATGAAGTAGCGGGTTTTATTGTTGATTATTTACATAAAAAGATCGACCGGGAAAATACAGATAAAACGGAAATTAGCGTCAATTTTTCTGTTCATGAATTAAAAACCGAATATCAGAAACAGGCCGTGCTGGTTCAGAACAACATCACAAACAAAGATATCGAAGATGCCCTTTTTTATCTCTCCCGCATCAACGCGCTGAAAATCGAAGGTGGCTTCATGGTCATTTACAATAAAATGACCATCGACAGAAAAGAGACCAACAACCTGGTGCAGTACAAATACAAAGATTATGAAAAACTGAAAAATTTTTACCAAAACAAAATCGAACAAATCCATATTGTCGGTGAGTATGCCAAAATAATGATTGAGGATACTCAGAAGGCATTAAAATTTGTGGATGACTATTTCCAACTGAATTATTCTTCTTTTCTAAATAAATATTTCCCCGGCAGCAGAAAAGGTGAAATCAAAAAAAATATCTCGCCGGAAAGATTTAAAAAATTATTTGGCGACCTCTCACCAATACAACTAAAAATCATTAATGATGTTGATACCCGGAAAATCGTGGTGGCGGCCGGGCCGGGCAGCGGTAAAACCAAGGTGCTCGTACACAAACTGGCTTCCCTTTACAGTATGGAAGATGTAAAGCAGGAACAATTGCTGATGCTCACATTTTCCAGAGCAGCCGCGACGGAATTTAAAAAGCGGCTGCTGAAACTGATTGGAAACGCGGCGATTTTCATCAAGATCATGACTTTTCATTCCTATTGTTTTGATCTGCTGGGCAAAGTGGGAAGTATCGGAAAATCCCGGGACATTATTCCCCAAACTATTGAAAAAATCCAAACCGGTGAAGTAGCACCCAATCAAATTACTCTGACAGTTCTGGTCATCGATGAAGCTCAGGACATGGATGGCGATGAATTTATGCTGGTGAAAGCGCTGATGGAAAAAAATGACAATATGCGGGTCATTGCTGTCGGTGATGATGACCAGAATATTTATACTTTCAGGGGGGCTGATTCCGCCCATTTCGCGCGGTTTATTCAGAAAAAACAATCGGCCAAATACGAGTTGCCGGTCAATTACCGCAGCCGCAAAAATATTGTCGCTTTTTCCAATCAATTTGTCAGCACTATCCATAAAAGACTGAAAACCCTGCCCATTGAATCAAATACTACGGAAAACGGTAGAATTAAAATTATCAAATATCAGTCAATCAACCTGATTGTGCCCTTAATCAAGGCGATTAAAACTACTGAACTGCGAGGCTCGGTCGGTGTTTTAACCTTTCAAAATGACGAAGCCCTGCAAATAAACGGATTGTTATTGCATCATGGCATACCCTCAAAACTGATCCGGTCCAATGAAAATTTCAATCTCTTTAATCTCTGTGAAATTCGTGACTTTATTGAAGATTTGGGGTTCAGCGAATTGACTACTGTTATTTCCGATGACAATTGGGATAATGCCAAAATATCATTTCACAGAAAACACTTAAATAATAGCAATTATGAAATCTGCAAACGACTGATACAGGATTTTCAGGAAACCAACCCAAAAATAAAATATCGCAGTGATTTTGAAAATTTTATCAAAGAATCCAAACTGGAAGATTTTATCGAACAGGAAAAGGACACGATCCAGGTTTCCACAATCCACAAAGCCAAAGGGAAAGAATTTGACAATGTTTTTATCATGCTGAATAATTTTGACATCAGATCAGACGAAAACAAACGCCTGCTGTATGTGGCCATGACCCGTGCTAAAAATAATTTATTTATTCACTATAACGGCAATTTTCTTGATGAAATAAAAGTTGAAAACCAGACAGTATTAAACGACAATAAAAATTATTCACCGCCGGATTACCTGCTTTACCGGTTGACCCACAAAGATGTTCAGTTGGGATATTTTAAGTATATCCGGCATATTGTGGAGCAGTTATACAGCGGTCAATGCCTTAATTTTGTAGAAAATGAGCTGGTCAATGATAATGATGAAATTGTAGTGAAATTTTCTCAGAGTTTTATGACCCAAAAACAAAAACTGGAAAACAACGGTTACAGAATCAACCGGGCAAAAATAAATTTTATTTTGTATTGGAAAGATAAAAATGATCCGGACTGTAAAGAAATGCGGATTGTTCTGCCGGAATTGGTGTTTGTTAAAAAGAAGGAAGGTGGCTAAAACTCAATCTTTGGATTGCATTGCAGAATAAACCGGAAGGGATTGTGCAGTTTCAAAGTGATTGAAGTAGTGCCAAAAAGTTTTGGTCTGTCAGACTTGGAATAAATTATCGAGCACTCGGTATCAGGAATGATAAAAACATTATTGGGTTTTAGATTGGATCACATTGTGATTATGATAAGTTGTTAAAAAACTTATAGGAAATAATTCACACTTGTCCTAATTAATTTTATTTTAAATTTTGAAGATTGATAAAACAATAATTTACATGCCTGTTTTTAGATAATTTCAAAAACAACCCCAATTTTTAATTATTTCTATACAAAAGCCCTTAAAAGGGCTCCCCAGAGAGATAACTTTTCCACCACCAGTTGAAACTGGTGGTTAATAATATGATTTTCAGTGGTTTATGGATATCATTAACCACCAACTTTAGTTGGTGGGGATTTAAACAAAAAAAATGATTAACGGTTTTAACCGTTTCTATAATTTATTTAG
>CAYYMT010000103.1:0-12360 GCA_964472715.1 uncultured bacterium
TATTAACGAATTTGATCTAAGAAAATGGCCCTTTTACTTCAGTTTCACAACCCCCTTTGTTCTCTCCCGAAGTCTCGGGACAAGTTCTTTTCTAAGGGGGACACGCTACGACATCCGTTTTAACCGCTCGTTCCCAAATTGAATTTGGGAACGCCTCTGTCCTGAGCTTCGAAACTGGTTCCCAAATGCAATTTAGGAACCAGTAGAAAACTCGAAGTTGTATCAGAAACCAAATAAGTTCTCCCTAAAAGGTTATTACTCCTGATCTAACAATTTATATTTTCAATACCAAGCCATCATAGGCCATAGTTATTTCCAGGTCCGATTCTGAATCAAAATAGGTTAAATATTCCCGTGTTTCCTTAAGTATTCTATCCAGGTCTTTATCACTGCAATTGGGATCATGATGAAATAAGCATAATTTTTTGGCTTCGGCCGCAACAGCTAATTCCGTGACAATTATATTACTCGAATGTCCCCAATTCTCTTTTTGAAAATTCGCATCGGCAAAGGAATATTGGGCATCCATGATCAACAGATCGGCATTTTTACAAAATTCGATAAACTCACTTTCCTGCCGAATATCCCAATGCTCATTATCGGTGGAATATATGATCTTTTTGCCTGCCTTTTCAAGGGCATATCCATAGGAATTACCGGGATGGTTTTGTTTGATTCCACAGATCCGGCAGCCGGCAATGTCATATTCTTTTCCAATTTCAAGCCGCGTAAAATTGATAGACGCCTGCATTACGGATAAAGATACCGGGAAAATCGGAGAAGATTGTTGTTGGTTGAAAATCCTGTCCAAATTCCGGTGAAAACCATAAATATTAATTGTATTACCGGGAATATAAGCCGGAAGAAAAAAGGGAAATCCCTGAATATGGTCCCAATGGGGATGAGAGAGAAAAATGTTAAAAACCTTACCGGATTTATCAGGATCTGCCATCACCTGATTACCAAATTCTCTAAGCCCGGTTCCGGCGTCAAAGATCATGTATTCATCTTGCTGCCTGACTTCTACACAGGCGGTATTGCCACCGTAGGTACCACGAAGATGAAAAGGCAATTGCTCCGGGTCATGGGCTTGATTATTTCTCACCAGTTGAATCGCTTTATTCACTTTTTCGCGAATGATTTCTGCGGTGATCGGTTTTGGAATTGATCCTCTTGTACCCCGGAAGCATATTTCCATTGCTGCATTCCTTATAAAAAAAATTTTTGTTCACGGATTTACAGGAATACACGGATTAAAAACAGGAACACAATTCCTTTAAAATCCGGCTGCCTGTCCGTCTTTACGGGACTCAGAAGCGCCGTAATAAACCTTGTTTTCGCTGTCCCATTTAATGGCCTGGTAGCCGCCAAATCCGCCGGAAGTGTATTGGATTTTATGGCCATATTTCATCAACTGTTTAATAACATCGTAATCAAATCCCGATTCAAGATAGACAATTCCGCCATCGGTCATAATTGAGCCGGTGGGCTGTGATGAACCGCCGTGACGAATTCGGGGCGCGTCGCCGGCTTCCTGCAGATTCATGCCAAAATCAACAATATTCATAATAATTTGCGCGTGGCCCTGGGGCTGCATAGAACCGCCCATGACGCCGAAACTCATCCAGGGTTTTCCGTCTTTTGTAATGAAAGCGGGAATAATGGTGTGAAAAGGACGTTTGCCCGGCTCATAAACATTATTATGACCTTTTTCCAGTGTGAAAAGTTCGCCCCTGTCCTGCAAAACAAATCCCAGTTTACCCGGTGTCATTCCGGAACCCATTCCCCGGTAATTACTCTGGATTAAGGAGATCATATTACCCTCTCTATCAGCCACTGTCAGGTAAATGGTGTCGCCGTCCTTGAGTTTGGATTCGGCAATTCTGCGGGCGGCTTTTTCGGGATTGATCTTTTTAAATTGCTGTTTGCCGTAACTTTCTGAAATTAAATGATCCACCGGTACGTCTGCAAAATCCATATCCGCGTAGTATTTCGCCCGGTCTTCAAAGGCCAGTTTCTTGGCTTCCACAAAAGCATGAATATGCGCAGCCGAACCAAATCCCATGGATTTTATATCGAAATTCTCCAGGATCGTCAAAATTTGCAGCGCTGCAATTCCCTGTCCGCTGGGCGGTAATTCCCAGACATCATAGCCGCGATAATTGCAGGAAACCGGTTCAATCCATTCCGATTCATGGGATGCCAGGTCTTCATAGGACAAAAATCCGCCTTGATCCTTCATATAGGCAGCAATTGTCCTGGCGATCTTGCCTTTATAAAATTCATCTCGTCCCTTTTCAGCAATTGTTTTCAGGGTCTTTGCAAGGTAGGGATTTCTGAACATCTCCCCTTTTCCGGGAGCTTCACCGCCGGGCATAAATATCTCTGCATAGCCGTCATATTTCTGTAATCGTTTTGCGCTCAATCCCCAATAATAGGCGATCAATTCACTGACAGGGAATCCTTCCCGCGCATAATGAATGGCCGGCGCCAGGATGTCTTCCATCGGTTTTGAGCCAAATTTACCGTGCAACTCAAACCAGCCATCGACACATCCCGGCACAGAAACCGGCAAAGGGCCATAGGGTGGAATTGATTCATAACCATTCTCCAGAAAATAATCAAGAGTGAGGGATTTTGGGGAACGTCCACTGGCATTGAGGCCGTGAAGTTTTTGTTCCTTCGCGTCCCAGACAATGGCAAAGAGGTCACCGCCGATACCATTGCCGGTGGGTTCCATCAATCCAAGCGCGGCATTAGCCGCAATAGCAGCATCAATGGCATTTCCGCCATCTTTGAGTATATTCAGCGCGATTTGGGTGGCCAGCGGCTGGCTGGTACAGGCCATTCCCTGCTGCGCGATCACTTCCGAACGGGTGGCGAAATTTAAGCCTGTAATGCGATCAGCAGCAATTACAAAAATTGGGATTAAAAAACAAAGGAATATTTTCTTCATGAGTATTTCTCGATTTTCTTTTATTATTTAATACCTGTTCAACATAGTCAACCTATAATTTTTTAGCAAATATTTTGATTAAAAGTATTTAAAAAACAAGCGTAAAAATTCTCTATCCCAATTTAATTGTAATCGCTCGTTCCCGAATTGAATTTGGGAAGGCCTCTGTCCTGAGCTTCAAAACTGGTTCCCAAATGCAATTTAGGAACCAGTAGAAATAACTTTTCCCTATTAACCACTCATTCCCTATTAACCGCTCGTTCCCAAATTGAATTTGGGAACGCCTCTGTCCTGAGCTTCAAAACCGGTTCCCAAATGCAATTTAGGAATCAGTAGAAATAACTTTATACCGGCGATAGCGGGATTGGACATTTTGTTTGGAAACCGCAAAAATAACAAAAATAGCCGAACAAAAATGTCCGGCTATTTTTAATCCAATTGGTACGACTATATTAATCAATATTGGGATTGTTGTGACGTTCCCGAGCAACGATAGGCAAAAAATGCCAGTCGTCAGCACCCAGGTGCCAGAGTCCGCTGAATCTTCGCTGGTCACAGAGGCGCTGACCGGTCAGGAAGAGTTCTTTATCCCGTTCTTCTATGATAACCTGCTGATCAACAGCATCAATTTCCGGAATACCATGACTCATTCTGACGGCATTAACCAATGCCACAGCATCGCCGCCTTTTCCTCTGACTGCGGCCAGTTCAGCCAGCATCAGATTATTTTCCTGCCAGGTCATAAAAGGAATCGGTGCATCGGCGGTATAATATTTAGTTTGCAGATAATAAGTTGTGGTTGTATCATCTGTTACCAATAAACCAGCCGGTACTTCTTCGATCGAAATTCGATTGGCTTCAGTTGGTTCTTCCGCAATGTAGTCTGCAAAACGGCCGTCCACATAGTTCTGGGCTCTTAATGCCGAACTGCCTTGCTGCCAGACAAAGTTATCAGCAGAAATAGAGAATAATGCCTGAAATGGCGAATCCCCTTCTACCATTCCTTTGTCAGCGGCTGTTTTAGCGGCAGTATAATCGCCATTATACAGTTCACACCGGGCAATCAGAGAATACGTAATCCGCTCATCGGTTTCGGCAGGAGCATATTTCAGGGCTTCCGTGTAAGTTTCCACGGCCATAGTATAGAGTTCCGCGGATGTTTTGAACTCACCGGCATCAATACAACCACCGCCCTGATTTTCGGTAAGGCCGAAAAAGCCGGCATAAATTTCATAAGCCACCGCTTCATAGAAATAAGCCACAAAGAGGGCGTCATTGACTTCTTCTTCAGTGGCATCGGTTATTACATTGGTAACCCGCTCTCTCAACAATGTGGCGTGTTTCCAAAGTTCACCGAGGTTATCTGCAAGGGCGTCCACGCTGTTGTTGTCCAGCAGGATCTGCCCCTTTTCAATTTCATCAAAGGAACTGTAAGTTGCGTCTTTGATAATACCTTTGCCATAAATGAACTGGTCTCCCAGCAAATCACCAAGCATGACAACATTTTCCATAGTGGATGAAAAATTTGCTTTCACACCTGTGACTAATAATGGTATATCACCGGCATCAACCAATTTTTCATCCTGAATAATGTCTTCTCTTAAAGGTGTTTCATCAATCCAGTCTTCACAGGATACCAAAAACAAACCGCTAAGAATCAATAAGAAAATAATTATTTTTTTATAATTCATAAGTCACCTCCTATAATCCTAATTGCACTGTAAAAGTGAAAATTCTAGGATGTTGCAACGTCATGAAATCCATATTTCGCGAATTAGCCCGGGCGCCATCCATATTTACTTCCGGATCAGGTCCGCTGTATTCTGTCTTTGTAAAGACATTTTGCGCGGAAAAGGTAAAGCGCAAACTATTCAGATTCATGTACGGTACAAATTTATTCATCAACTCCGAAGCATTGTAGGATAAACTGAGTTCCTGAACTTTAAAATAATCGGCCGGTTCAATGAACCCCTGATATGTGCCCCTGAACAAGGAGTTGTATTTCACATAATCTTCTACCGCATCCTTATATTCGGAACTGCTGTAATCCACATCTTCATCATTCATTACTTCCTGTGCTTCGATGTATTCTACATTGTTACCAAAATAGGTCTGATAAACTTTGGTATAATTTAGAATATGATTACCAATCTGCCATTTCAGCAGAGTATGAAATGTTAAGTTTCTGAACAGGGTCAGGTCCAGAGAAAAACCGCCCATATAGGTTGGCAGTACACGACCGACTTCAACATTATCTTCGGTCAAGGTATAGCCGGCGAATTTTCCGTCATCATCATAATTGATTTCATCAATATCACGCTGATAAAAGGTTCTGATGCCCAGGCCTTCTTTGATTACCTGAGTGTCAAAGGCCGACCAGATCGCTTTATCATCTCCACCGAGAGAAATCACTTCATTATCCTGCCATGAATTGGTTTGTGTAATATCAAGTTGCAGGTTGCGTCTGTTCAGAATCCGGCCATCCAGTGTTAATTCAAAGGACCATCCTTCTGTTTCGCCAACATTAACAGGAACTCTTGAAGCCACTTTTCCGGTAGACGGTGCCATCCGCTCTCCGTAAATTCCATCTTCTGTGAATATTTTTGAGTAAGTCATTTCCAACCCATAACGGTTCATGACACTGAAATCCAAACCGGTTGTCCACTCTTTGACCCGTTCCGGTTTCAGTTCGATATTACCAATTTCACTGATGGTAAGGCCGGCGCCGTATCCGGAAGCTTCCGCCGCCCAAATCAATTGAATAATATCATTTGCACCGGGTAATCTACCGGTTTCACCATAAGCGGTCCTCAACTTGAAATAGTCAAACATTGCCGGTGTCAAACCAAACTTATCAAGCCTCAGCGCCAAACTAGCTTTGGGATAGATCACTGTGGATATCTCTTCAGAGAGTGAATTAGCGTATTCTTTACGAATATTAAATTCACCAATAATTTTATTTTCCCAGTCAAAGCTATTATATAAATAAATTCCGCCCTTACGGGTAGGTACAAACGATTCACCATAATCAATCAGCTGATTTTCGGATGCAATTTCAATATCTTTAATTTTGTCGGAAGCTAAAGAATCCATCTGCAACCAGTTTGTCCTTAAACTTCTTTCCAGGAAGTTGAATCCAACTTTAGTGTTTCCTGTGAGGCCCGCTAAAATATCGTATTTATAGCCAATTTTACCATCATAGGTAAACTGCAGATTCTGATAATCATAGAGCTGTCTTGATCCATGATCATACAAGTATCCGCCCCAGGGTGGATAATAGGAAATCTGGTTGCTGTTGGTATTATCAACACCGATAGTTAAATCCGCGCGCATATTTTTGATCGGAGTGTATTGGGCAGTAACAAAACCGGTTACATTTTTGATGTTCATTTCTTCTTCTGTGCCGGCAATACTCATACTGTCAAGCCATCCCCAGGGATTCGGCATCAATACTGTATTTCCTAACCAACCGTAAATGTTATTATCATTTTCCGGTCTTTCGGAGATTGTTTCTGACCAGGTTAAACCACCGGAGAAATTGAGTTTTTCAGAAGCAGTGGCATCGACCCGCATGCGCAGATTTTTTCTGTCCATGCCATTATTGACCATAATACCATCTTCATTGCTCTGTCCTATGGAGATTGAATATCGCGTATTCACACTGCCACCATAAATACTCACGTTATGCTTGTCAAAGTCCCCTTTTCGAAACACGCTATTAGCGGCCTTATAACTATAAATATCATCTTCGGTATATTCATAAGATTGATCACGATAACCGGTTTCATATTTATAGTTTACCGAAAATCCTTTACCGCCGGGCCCTAATTTTCCTTTTTTGGTGGTAATCAGGACGACACCATTGGAACCATCGGTTCCGAATTCAGCAGCCGCCGCCGGCCCTTTCAGGATTTCGACACTTTCAACAATTTCCGGATTCAAAGATGCCATTGTACCAAAGGTCTGCCCACCTTTTGCGAACCCTATGATTTCCGCATCATTGACACGGACACCATCAATGTAAATAACCGGCTGTCCGTTACCATTTAATCCGGCGCCGGATCTGATGTCAAATTTGAAAGCGCCGCCAAGGTTACCCGATGATGTCGATAGCGCAGCACCGGCAACTTTACCGTCTAGTAGTTGCGAAATTGTAGAATAGGAATTTAATTCTGTTAATTTTTCTGTTTGCACAGATGCAACAGAAACACCTGAGTTTTCTTTTGAAGTGGTTGACGCGAGACCGGTAATCACAACTCTTTCTGTTTCAAGAATATCTTCCTGAAGTTCAATGGTCATGTTCGTCAGATCATCACCGGGATTCAATTCAATCGTTTTTGTTTTAAATCCCATGTAAGTGACGATCAGGTTTTCAGTCTGATTCACCTCATATTTAAACGAAAAATAACCATCATTACCGCTGGCTGTACCAACACCAGCGTCTTCGATGATCACATTGGCACCGATGAGAGGTTCACCAGTGGCATCATTCAGGATCCGACCTGAAATCACCCCGTTATCTGCAAATAAAGTGATTGCAAACAGTAGGGACAGCGATAGTACTAAGTAACGTTTCACCATACTAATCCTCCATTTTTGGGTTAACTAATACTTTAGTAATTTTGATTTCTGTGCTTTTTAAAACCCTCTAAAAGCAGTCTTAATAATAAATTAGTTTGTTTGCATTTAAAATTTATAATTTTATATAAAAATTCAAAATTATTTATTTAGAATTCTGTGTTTTTTTAAGCAGATAACAGATAACAGTCCGGTCCACTATTTAATTTTGGGCTCTATAATAATAAGGTGAGTTAGGTTTTGGTTATCAATTATAAATAAATTCCGGCCCGTATCCGGTTCGCGAATTTTACCGCTCGCTCCCAAATTGAATTTGGGAACATCTCTGTCAGAAGCTTCGAAACAGGCTCCCAAATGAAGTTTAGGAACCAGTAGAAAAATAGACGTCCAATCCTTACTAAGTTTTATTAGTCTAAATACAATTTTATTTAGATAATTTAAAACACATATTCTTCTTATTGCACATACTTATTTATTTGATTGACTATTATTAATTTCATTAATATTTTTATTTTCAATTAAAGCAGTTTGATCGTATAATCAAAAAAAAAGGAGAATTAAAATGAAGAAAGTTTGGAAATCAATTAATATTGCATTTATTATTGCATTATTCACATCCACTTCCTATGGTTTAAGAACAGAAAAAGTAGCATTACCCCCTCTTCAATCAACATTTAACAAGGAACAATTATCTTTATCTAAAATTACCGGTGAAATTCTCCTTGATGAAAATTTGGAAGACGGAGATGCCAGCGGATGGTCTGTGATCGATAATAATACTAATGACACAACCTGGAGTATATATGAAAGCGAAAGTGATGATGGATCAATTTCACATTCCGGAACCAAAAGTTTTGGATGTCCATGGAATGTTAACGGGGCCGATGACTGGTTGATTACGCCACAAATGAATTTACCGGAGGGCAAAACTATAACTTTTTCATTTTGGGCTAAGTCTTATGATGCCAGCTATCTTGAATCTTTCAATATTAAATTATCCACATCGGATAAAAATATCAGTGATTTCACTACAACTTTACAATCAGTCAGTAATGTGGCTGCTGATTGGACTCAATTTACCTATGATTTGAGTAATTATGCCGGCCAAAGTGTTTATATTGCGCTTCAATGTGTTTCCGTAGATAAATATTATTTATGGGCAGATGACTTTTTGTGTGAAGCAGAAGATGCCGGTGCCAATATTCCGGAAATACTGTCTGTATCTTACGGGCCTCCTGAAAGCGCTAATACCTGGGAAAAATTTACAATTCCCCTGGTTGCTTCAACCTTTTCTGTTTCAGAAGCAGAATTTACTGCTGCAATGGAACAGATAAGTATGATAAGAATCCGTACCGAAATGAGAGATGGCCAGGATTTCGGCGCTATTGATAATGTCCAATTAGGAAATTTATATGCCAGTTATTTTCCATCAGGGACAGAAGAATGGAGCGCCAGCGGCGATGGCACAATGAGTTGGGAATCTTCAGGAGGAGTAAGCGGGGGATATTTAAAAATATCTGACTGGGCTTCCGGTGACTGGCATTGGGCCGTTGCTCCGACATCATGGACAGGAAATTTATCCGGTATAATTGGTCAAAATCTCGAATTTTATTATATGACTAATTATCCCTCTTATGCCGCAGTTGTCGAATTTCATACCGGAGATGCCAACAGGATCATTTTGTCATCAGAAAAAATGAGCCTGAAAACCGGAGAATCTGCAACTGTGACTGTAACACTTGATCCGGCAGTTGGCGCTGAAACAACAGTGAATCTTTCCTCATCTAATACCAGTTATATCACTGTTCCTGGTTCGGTCACAATACCGGCCGGTAATACGATGGCTACTTTCACAGTAACAGCTCCTAATTCCATATCCTCAGATGGCACCAGTGTCATTACTGCTTCAACAGCCGGCTACAGCACAGCGAGACTGACATTAAATGTCACTCAGACAAGCAATACAACTTTAACCGGTAAGGTCACTGATGCAACAACCGGCAATCCAATTCAGGGTGTTCAGGTAAATTTGGGAGATATCAGTTCCACCTCCGATAGTGACGGAAACTACCGGCTGGAAAATGTGCCGGCAGGAGCGCTAACTGCGGAATTTATGGGGACGCCAACAACAGGAAATGCACCGCTGAATGTTCAGTTTACAGATTATTCCACCAATAATACACAGACGGTCACTGCCACAAACTCCGGATATACTGATTACGTAAACCGTCAGGTTCAGATCATCGAGGGACAGGAAAACAACCTGGACATATCAATGTCACCGACCCTTGTGGCGGGCGCGATGCGGTTTGTGCTGAGTTGGGATGATGATCCCAGAGATATTGACAGTTATCTGCATACACCGGAAATTGACGGAACCGATTACTATGTCTATTATAATTCCAAAGGCAGTGCTGACTCACCGCCCTATGCGGTTTTGGATGTTGATGATCAGGACGGATACGGACCGGAAACCATCACCATTCACCAGACTGTCTCAGGCACCTATAAATATTACATTCTCAAATACGCCGGTAACCAATTACTGAGAGAATCCAATGCAGTTGTTCATATTTACAATGAAAATGGATTATTACACACAATTCAGGTACCTCGTAGTGGAGATGGTGAGTATTGGAATGTTCTCGAATTAGACGGCGATTCCAAATCCATTAGTATAATCAACCAGATACCGTCAGAGTCACCGGCGGCAATGAATAGCAAGTTGCTGCATGCTTATCGTAAAGCACCGCAACTAGTTCAAAATGCTCAATTGGCTTTAAGTTATGAATGGGATTTCGGTGATGGCGCAACCAGTACCGAACAACATCCGCTTCATCTGTATGAAAGCCCGGGACTTTACACTGTCACCTTAAAAGTTTCCGATGGTGATAAGCAAAACACCTTAGTTAAGGAGAATTACATAAATGTCGCTCAGACAAGCAATACAACTTTAACCGGTAAGGTCACTGATGCAACAACCGGCAATCCAATTCAGGGTGTTCAGGTAAATTTGGGAGATATCAGTTCCACCTCCGATAGTGACGGAAACTACCGGCTGGAAAATGTGCCGGCAGGAGCGCTAACTGCGGAATTTATGGGGACGCCAACAACAGGAAATGCACCGCTGAATGTTCAGTTTACAGATTATTCCACCAATAATACACAGACGGTCACTGCCACAAACTCCGGATATACTGATTACGTAAACCGTCAGGTTCAGATCATCGAGGGACAGGAAAACAACCTGGACATATCAATGTCACCGACCCTTGTGGCGGGCGCGATGCGGTTTGTGCTGAGTTGGGATGATGATCCCAGAGATATTGACAGTTATCTGCATACACCGGAAATTGACGGAACCGATTACTATGTCTATTATAATTCCAAAGGCAGTGCTGACTCACCGCCCTATGCGGTTTTGGATGTTGATGATCAGGACGGATACGGACCGGAAACCATCACCATTCACCAGACTGTCTCAGGCACCTATAAATATTACATTCTCAAATACGCCGGTAACCAATTACTGAGAGAATCCAATGCAGTTGTTCATATTTACAATGAAAATGGATTATTACACACAATTCAGGTACCTCGTAGTGGAGATGGTGAGTATTGGAATGTTCTCGAATTAGACGGCGATTCCAAATCCATTAGTATAATCAACCAGATACCGTCAGAGTCACCGGCGGCAATGAATAGCAAGTTGCTGCATGCTTATCGTAAAGCACCGCAACTAGTTCAAAATGCTCAATTGGCTTTAAGTTATGAATGGGATTTCGGTGATGGCGCAACCAGTACCGAACAACATCCGCTTCATCTGTATGAAAGCCCGGGACTTTACACTGTCACCTTAAAAGTTTCCGATGGTGATAAACAAAACACCTTAGTTAAGGAGAATTATATAAATGTCATCCAGATGGTCACAGTAACCGACACATTGCTTTATGAAAGTTTTGAAGATGATGTCTCCAACTGGGTGATCTATGATAATGATGGCGATGAAGCTTCCTGGAGTATATATACGGAAATTGCTCCCTATGATACTGTGGCTCATACCGGTGAACGGGGACTTGGTGTGGCCTGGAATGCCAATGGCAATGATGACTGGATCGTGACACCACAGATCTATTTACCGGACGGTGATGCCATTAATTTTTGTTTCTGGGGACATTCTCATTCCAGTGACTATCCGGAAGATTTCAATGTCAAACTATCCACCACCGGCAATGACGTTGAAGATTTTACGGTAACACTGGCTGAGGTACACAGTGCGCCATTAGAATGGACTGAATATGCATATAATCTTGATGAATATATAGGCTCCAATATCTATCTGTCCGTGCAATGCGTCTCGGTCGATAAGTACTATCTCTGGCTCGATGATTTTCTGGTAACGTCAACCGGTGTGACAGCGACTGATGATGATTTGGCGGAATTGCCAACTAAATTTGCCTTGTATCAAAATTATCCCAATCCCTTTAATCCCCGTACAACTATTGTTTACGAATTGCCTGAAACTCAAAAAATTAATCTTTCGATCTACAATATTAAAGGCGAAATCGTTGAGCAGTTAGTGGCAGGCAGACAGTCCGCCGGCCAGCATAAAATTATGTGGCAAGCGGAAAAACAGCCGACCGGTGTTTATTTTGTTAAACTGACTGCCGGAAATTTTTCAAGCGTGAAAAAAATCATGTTTATGAAATAAAATCATATTCTATTAAATAACCAAGCCCTGAAAAAAACAGGGCTTGGTTATTTGTATATCCAGGTAGAAAAACAAATGGTGACAGCGTGATTTTAGTTAATTTTGCGTATCCGGC
>CAYYMT010000104.1:0-12239 GCA_964472715.1 uncultured bacterium
TGATCTCTATCTCTTTTACGCCACCAAAATGATGGAAAGACTGACCGGCGATATGAAAGCGCTGACCGGCAAAAGTGTCACTATCAAATGGTTTGATCCATATACAGGAAAATATTTAGATGGTGGCAAACGCGAATTTGGTGGCCCCTGGATGGGAATTGACAAGCCGGACGAACTGAAAGGACAAATCGCGGTGGGGATTTTGGAAGTAGTGGAATAATTGTATTAATAATTTGGCAGATGAATTTTAGTGTAAAAAAAATGATACAAATTAGCACAAACGTTGTTGCTAAGGAATATGTAAGGAAAAAATGAAGTTCTATATCCAGGTATGAAGGAATTTTGAAAATTTTTAGGAATAATGAGGAGAAGTCAATGAAAAACAATCGTTTTTTAGTCTTTCTGCTTTTGGTTTCAGTTTGTTTAGCGCAAGACTGGCAAAACCAAAATATCATCGGAATCAATAAGGAAAGGGCTCATTGTACAATGATGCCCTATAATGATGTTGAAGCGGCGCTGACCTGTAATCGTTTACAGTCAGACAATTATATGAATCTGAATGGAGTGTGGAAATTTAAATGGTCAAAACAGCCCTCCCTGCGTCCTGTTGATTTTTATCAGCCTAAATTTGATATCTCCCAGTGGGATGATATCGACGTCCCCTCCAATTGGCAATTGAAAGGATATGGCACGCCAATCTATGCCAACTCATTGTATCCCTTTAAGGCTTATCCCCCTTATGTAATGAAAACCACTGATACGAATTTCACATCCTATCAGTTAAAAAATCCGGTTGGCTCCTACCGACGAGAATTTAAACTGCCCAAAGGGTGGAAAGGTCGCAAGGTTTTTATTCATTTCGCTGGTGTAAAGAGCGCTTTTTATCTTTGGGTTAATGGTGAAAAAGTTGGGTATAGCCAGGGCTCCATGACACCGGCGGAATTTAATATCACGCCTTACCTGAAAAAGGGTAATAATGTACTTTCTGTTGAGGTCTATCGTTGGTCTGATGGCAGTTATCTTGAGTGCCAGGATTTTTGGCGGTTAAGCGGAATCTATCGTGATGTTTACCTTTACAGTACGCCAAAAGTCCATATTCAGGACTTTTTTGTCAGGGCGGAACTGGATTCAAATTACACTGATGGAATACTACAAATTCATCCGAAGATTCGAATTTTTGATGGTGTTTCTATAGATAATATAAAAATCGAAGCCAACCTCTACGACAATGAACAACAAGCGGTATTAAAAAGTCCCCTGTCCAAAGCCTTATCGGAATTCGTTATTGATTTCGAAAATTTAAATGAATATCAAATTCGTGAAAAAACCCATCAATATTATTATGTCTCCATTGAGCCCAAATTCGCAATTTTGGAACAAAAAATTCCATCCCCCAAAAAATGGACTGCGGAAACACCCAATTTATACACCCTGGTGCTCAGCCTAAAAGATGATAAGGGAAAGATGATTGAAAGCGCCAGCTGTAAAGTGGGCTTCCGGAAGATTGAGATTCGGGAGGGACAATTTTGGATAAACGGGCAATCAATCAAACTCACCGGTGTCAATCGCCATGACCATGATCCTGACCATGGCCGGTATGTTCCCCGCGAGAGAATGATCGAAGATATTCAACTGATGAAACAACATAATATCAATACAGTACGAACATCCCATTATCCGAATCATCCGGACTGGTATGACCTGTGCGATGAGTATGGCCTGTACGTGATCGATGAAGCAAACCTGGAAACCCATGGTATGGTTGGATATCTTGCCAATGATCCTAGCTGGCACAATGCCTTTCTTGACCGTGCTATTCGCATGGTGGAACGGGATAAAAATCATCCTTCCATTGTCATGTGGTCATTGGGAAATGAAGCGGGATGCGGCCCTAATCATGCTGCCATGGCCGGCTGGATAAAGGATTACGATCCCACCCGTCCGATCCATTACGAAGCAGCCCATGGTGAAAAATTTGATGAACCCTGGGTGGATGTGATCAGTCGCATGTATACGCCTGTTCATGCAATGGTGCCGGAATTTGCCGATATTGACGACCCGCGTCCCTTTTTTATGTGCGAATATGCCCATGCCATGGGAAATTCCGTCGGCAATCTAAAAGAATACTGGGAGACCATTTACTCCCATAAAAAAATTATCGGCGGCTGCATCTGGGATTGGGTGGACCAGGGTATTCGAATGAAAAATGAGCAGGGAGAAGAATTTTTTGCCTATGGCGGAGATTTCAATGATTTTCCCAATGAAAAGAATTTCGTTATGAACGGGATTGTATTTTCCGATCGAAAAATTCCTCCAAAACTGCTGGAAGTGAAAAAAGTTTATCAAAAAATAAAAATTGAAGCCAGAGACCTGGCAAAAGGCGAGATTAAAATCACCAACCGGTTTGGTTTTCTGAATCTGGACCAATTGAATGCTCAATGGAAATTGGAAAAAGAGGGCATGGTTGTTCAAGAAAATAAAATTGCTCCGATTGATTTGCAGCCGGGAAAATCCACAGTTATAAAAATCCCCTATGATTTGCCAAAAAATGTTGAAGATCATGAATATTTTTTCAGAATTAGTTTTCATTTAAAAGAGGATGAATTGTGGGCTGATTCGGGCTATGAAGTCGCCTGGGAACAGCTTAAACTTCCTGTTGGTAGTAGACAAAAACCATTTGATAGTTCTTCTGGCGATTCGAAATTAATCATTCATGAAAGCGATGGCATATTATCTTTTTCCGGAGGTAATTTTAAAGCAGACTTTGATAAAAATACAGGTGTTCTTGTTAGGCTGAATTATGCGGGGCAGGAAATCATAAAAGATAATTTAGGACTTGTTTTAAATGTTTATCGTGCGCCAACCGACAATGATATGAATCTGTATGCTGACTGGAATTTATTTGATCGATGGAAAAAAGCCGGCTTAGATGAAATGGGTCAACAGCTTGTTTCCCTTCGTCATGAAAAAAATGATGAGCATTCTGCTAAAGTAATTTCAACGATTAAATATTCAGCAAAAAATGAAACCGGTTTTACCCATAAAATCGAATATACACTTCATGCCAACGGAAGAATTCATCTGCAAAATCAAATTGTTTCTTTTGGAGAATTGCCGCAATTACCCAAACTGGGTTTGCAATGTCAATTACCGGGAGCAATTAACAATCTTCAGTGGTATGGCAGAGGGCCTCATGAAAATTATCCCGATCGTAAGGAAAGCGCTGATGTGGGATTGTGGCGCAGTAGAGTGGCAGACCAATTTGTTAATTATCCGAAACCACAGGAAACCGGTAATAAGGAAGATGTAAGGAATTTGTGGCTGACCAATGAGTCCGGCGGAGGAATTCAGATTGAGGCAGATTCAGTGATAGCCATGACTGTCATTCCTTATACAGCCCGGGAGATTGCCGCCGCCGATCATCCGACAGATTTAAACCCATCAGACAAAACCGTCCTGTGCATTGATTATCGTCAGCAAGGATTGGGAAACTCCAGCTGCGGCCCGGTTGCTCTCGATAAATATCTACTGATTCCAAAAAAGAAGACCGAATATGCCGGCGGAAAAAAACTTGCTGATTTTGATGTTTCTGCCTTTTTACCGGAAACCGTTGAGTTCGGGTTTACAATCAAGCCCTATAAGGACAGAAGTGATGATTAATTGTGGGAATCTCTAAACAGTTTGAGCGATCATCCGTACTTGTGTCAATCTAATAGCGGAGCGCGGACTTTTGAAAATCAGGCATAGACTGACCAGTCCGCAATTAGATTTAAATGAAATAATTTACGGAATACAACGCTGCAATTCAGTCATGATAAAAGATATGGAATTAAATAGGACATAATTATGCAAAACACGATATCTATCAATTAAAAAGGAAAAATAATGCGGAATTTTTTGATTTTATTGCTAATGACAACAACGCTTTTTGCCCAAAATATTGATGCCAACAAATGGACCTATATCCAAGTGGATTCTACCCGCGCCAAGTGGGGGGATTTTGAAGAACCGGAATGGCTGCGCTATTTCGGGCTGGACTTTGATGATGTCAATGCTGACGGCAAGAATGATATTGTCTCGGGCCGTTATGTTTATCTCAATCCCGGCGGCGATATGACCGGTGACTGGGAGCGAATTGATTTTGGTAAAAATGTGGACGGTATGATCGCGGTCAATATCGATGATGATGGCAAAGCTGATGTCATTGCCCAGGCACTCCCCGATGTCTATTGGCTGGAAGCTACTGATAAAAGTGCCACAACATGGACGGCGAAAGTAGTCGCGCAATTACCGAAAACCGGGCACACCAATGGACAAGGTTATGGACTCGCCGATGTTTTCGATGGTGGCAAACCGGAAATTCTCATGTCTGCTGAAGGCGGGACCTATGCCATTGCTATTCCTGAAAATCCGGAAAGCGATGAATGGAACACCTATCATTTGGTAGAATCCAAATCCAATGAAGGGTTTGACGCGGCTGATATGGATGGCGATGGTGACCTGGATATTGTCGCCGGCAACAGCTCCGGCGATGACGGGGAACATGCGAATCTCTTATCCTGGTATGAAAACCCGGGAGAAATTGCTGAAAACTGGAAAGCGCACAAAATCGGTCTCACTGTCAATGCGATTGATCGTGTTGTTGTAGAAGATTTGAATGGCGACGGTAAAATGGATGTTGGTGTAGCAGAAGAGCAATGGCCGCCCAAAGGGCCGTCGGCACATTTATTTTGGTTCGAACAAAAATCTGATAATTGGGAGCGACATACGGTTGTTCAGCAGTGGTCACTGCACAATCTGGATATTGCAGATATTGATAATGACGGTGATATGGACCTCGCCACCTGCGAGCATAAGGGTGAAGACCTGAAACTGCAAATCTGGGAAAATGACGGCGCCGGAAATTTTACGGAACGGTTGATCGACAAGGGAAAGGAAAGCCATCTGGGAACCCGGTTGTGTGACCTGGATATGGACGGAGACCTGGACATTGTCAGCATTGCCTGGGACAATTATCAATATGTCCATCTCTGGCGCAATGATAATGAAACCTTTATTGAGATTGACTATAATTTTAAGGCCGTGCCTCATTATAAAATTGAAACCGCCAATGCTACCTATTTTTTGGAAAAATCCTCCGGTGGATTATCTTCCATGTTTGACAAAGACCGCAACGACTGGATCGATTTCACAAAAACCTATGACGGGCAGTTTCCCCAGTCGGCTTCCGCCGATTATCGTGGCATTCCAAATATGGTATATGGACAAAAGTTGGATAATGGCACCGGACATCCGGGATTCAATACAATAAAATGCTCAAAAATCATCAGTAAAAATGAAATCCGGTTTGAGAGTGAAAAGGGATATCGATTCACCTGGAAATTTACCGATGATTACGCCAAACTGACCATCAATGAAACCATTCCCGATCAAAATTACTGGATTCTTTATGAAGGGCCGGTGGGCGGAAAATTTCAACCGCAATCCTGCTACTGGGGCACTGATCAGGGTATGCGCACGGATGTGCCGGATTTCCTGGATGGCGAAACTGTGAGTGGCCGGTGGCAGTGGGTTTACTTCGGGCACAATGATCAGAAGAGGGTCATGTTTATCAAACAGGAAAAACCGGATGAATTGACCGATATGATGGGCTATATGGGCGCTTTTGGTGGCGGCATTGATTCCTATGATGGCATGGTAGTCTTTGGCTTTGGCAGAAATTTGAAAACGGAATCCCTTTTAACAGGAGGGAATTCCTTTTATTTTGGCTTTTATGATAAAAAAATTGATAGTAAGGGGGATTATGAAAAATTACAAAAGTTTATTAACAGTAACCTGAAATAATTTAATGGAAAAAAGGAGAAATTATGAAAAGTAAAATTAATGGAGTATTTCTGTTTGTTCTCATGCTGTTTGTTACTAGTGCTTTGCATGGCACCGGAACTATTATAGGAACCGTAAAAGACACAAAAACCGGTGAACCCCTGCCGGGAGCAAACATAACAATTGAAGGGGTTAATATTGGCAGTGCTTCAGGAATCAATGGAGAATTTGTATTGTACAATGTTCCTGAGGGAAAAATTAATGTTGTCATTCGGTATATTGGTTATGGCAAACAAAAAATCGAAATTGATCTGGAAGATAATGAAACAAAAGCCCTGGATGTAGAATTGAAAGTCCTGGCGCTGGAAGGTGAAGAAGTTGTCGTCACGGGACAGGCGGCCGGGCAAAGATCTGCAATTAACCAGCAGGTGTCGGCAAAAAATGTAAAAAATATTGTCTCCAGCCAACAGATACAGGAATTGCCGGAAGCCAATGCGGCCGAGGCTGTCGGACGTTTGCCCGGAGTTTCATTAGAGCGGAGTGGTGGCGAAGGCACAAAGGTTTTAATTCGCGGTATGGGTGCGAAATATACAACCGTACAAATTGACGGAGTCAATATGACTGCCACCGGTTCTGAAGATCGTAGCTCCGATCTCAGTATGATATCGCCCTATATGCTGGAAGGAATTGAGTTAACCAAATCCATTATGGCCAACCAGGAAGCGACGGCCACCGGTGGTATTGTAAATTTTAAGATCAGAAAAGCCCCGGAAAAGCCAAGTTTCAATGCCATTGCCCAAACTGGTCACAATAATCTGCGAAATAGTTATGATAATTATAAGTTATCCCTGGGCGGCAGCAACCGGTTTGTGGCAAATCTCCTGGGTGTTTATGGGCAGGTGGATTATGAAAATAAAAATGCCGGTTCCCATCAATTAGGCGGTGTCAATTTTTATCAGGAAAATGTCAATGCTCCTGTGCGGACCAATGGTATGTCTTTGATGGATATTTATCGCAAGATTAATCGTTTGGGCGGCGCCCTTGTTTTTGATTTTACCACACCATCAACCATTATCAAGTCATCAAATTTCTTTAGTCGGATTAATCGTGAAGAGACCAGTTATGTCAATAATTATGGTTTTGAGAATCAAAGTTTTTATTTGAGTTATAGTGATACTCCCGAGAGCTGGCTTACAGTTATTACCAACTCTGTTCAGATAGATCACCGCTGGCGAAACCTGGCCATCAATTCCGTATTCAGTCATTCTTATTCGGAAAATATTTTACCCGCCAGAATTAGCAGCGGTGGCGGCGCCCCTGTGTCAAATCCTTATGGTGAAAACAGAAACCCAAAGTATAATGTCAATGTAAACCCCGAATCGATTCCTGATTCTTTGAAAGTAACAACTGAGGAATTAATTAATTTTATGTATTTGGGGGGCATCGGAAACCAGGAAAGTGAAACAGATGAGCGGGATCTTGCTGCAGAATTGAATTTGGCTTATAATTTTAATATGACGGACCTGATCAATGTGAAATTAAGTGTGGGTGGAAAAATTAAACATAAATCCAAAGAATATGACCTTACTGATGTTGCAGCCAGTAATGAAGGTGCATCCCAGGAATATCGAAATATTGTATATGAAACTTTTGAAGATGAATTGGGTGATCGTACGAAAAATGCTTGGGCCGCAGACAATATGAGACTTCTGCTGGCTGATTTTTGGGATGATGATTATGACGGAACCGGATTCATGGGTGGCCGCTATGATTTCGGATATATATTTGATAATAAGATGTTTCGACATCTAAACGAGATAATTATTGAAGATGCGGAGCGAATCGGTCATGGTATGTATGACCTGGTACAATATAATTTTATAAATTCTAATTTTCAGGATTACCATGGAACTGAGGACTACTATGCTTTTTATATGATGCCGGAAATAAATATCGGGTCAAGGTTTATGGTGGTTCCCGGCGTTCGTTATGAGGTAAATAAAACAGAGTATACCGGTTATCGCGGTAACAGACTTGGTGTACTCCGGAATCAGACCGCTACGCCGATCGATACGGTGACAAAAGTACGGGAAAATAATTTTCTATTACCAATGGTGCAAACCTATTTCAAGCCAACGGACTGGTTAACCTTGAAAGCTGGTTATACCCATACATTGCAACGGCCGAATTACAATAATATCATGCCGGGCTGGGTGATCAGTAACCAGGGTGCTATTTCCAACCTGAGTAATTTCCGTTTAAAACCGGAATTATCCAGAAATTATGACCTGCAGATGTCTTTACATTCAGATAAAATCGGATTATTGTCTGTCGGGGTATTTTACAAAAAAATTACGGATATGATCTTTTGGACCGGGAATACTGTCATTCAGGATACTGCCTTTTTTGATTTGCCGGGACTAATGCATCGTCAGATTGCCGCCTATGCCACAAATAATCCCCACGATGCCATTAATTACGGATATGAGGTGGAATATCAGTCCAATTTTTGGTATCTGCCGGGATTGTTAAAAGGCCTGGTCATGAATGTCAATTACACACGCAATAAATCTGAATCTGAGTATCTGAGAACCAGGATCACGGTAAAAGCGGAATTTGATGAAAATTACAATCTCATTACCTATTATGAGCCGAATGATACTACTTATAAAGCCCCCATGATCGGACAACCAGACCATTTGTTAAACCTGACATTAGGATATGATTATAAGGGATTTTCAATTCGCTGGGCCATGCGGTATAAGTCCAGAATTTTTACCAGCAATAATTGGTATGAAAAGTTGAGAGGATATTCGACGGATTTTTATCGCTATGATCTTTCGGTAAAGCAGAAATTGCCTTTGAAGGGTGCGGAAATATTTCTGAATATCAATAATTTGACTAATGAGATTGAAAAAAATGTGATCAATCATATGAACTTTACCAGTTATAAAGAAGATTATGGCCGAAGTGCGAATCTGGGAATACGATTCTCATTGTAATCTTTTTTTTACAAATAGATTTCCTGGAAAGGCGGCATATTATGTCGCCTTTTGGTTTTGTAAGCCGTTATCAGAACGAAGTTGGACGATATATTTAAAAATCCGTGAAATCCAGTAAATCCGATTCCAGTATAAACACTTCATTATTTACTAAACGAAAAGCACTACAAAAAAGTAAATTCTGTCTAAATTTTCATTTGCATCTTACCAATAATTTTATATATTTACTTAACCGATAAAGTTATCGATTACGTAGATTACGTGGAAAATAAATCTTATGCTAAAATTTTCATTCAAAGGAGGAGGAAATGAAATTATCAAAGGCAACGGTATTATTCATTGTTTTATTGCTGTTTTTATCCGGATGTAGCGCGGAACCCGACTGGACTTATTTGTTTAATGGTGATAACCTTGACGGTTGGAAAAAACTCAATGGTGATGCGGAATTCAAAATAGAAGATGATAAAATTGTTGGCGTTACCAAATGGAACACCCCCAACACATTTTTGGCCACAGAAAAAACCTATGACGATTTTATCCTGGAATATGAAATCCGGGTAAAAGGGGACATGAATTCCGGAGTCCAGATCCGTAGTTTATCCAAAGAAGATTATCGGGATGGACGGGTGCATGGTTACCAGGTGGAGTTCGATCCCTCGGCCCGCGCCTGGACTGCCGGTATTTATGACGAAGCAAGGCGAGGCTGGCTCTATAACCTGGAGTGTAATCCCAAAGCAAAAGAAGCGTTTAAAAAAGGCGAATTCAATAAAATCCGGGTTGAAGCCATTGGCAATTCCATCCGTACCTGGCTCAATGGTGTACCGGCAGCAAATCTGGTGGATGATATGACTGATGAAGGGTTTATCGCATTACAAGTCCACAGCATTTGGAACAAGGACCAGGTCGGTGAAACCGTTGAGTTTAAAAATATCAGAATACTGACAGAAAACCTGGAAAAATACCGGACTCCGGAGAATAAAGAAGTACCGCAGGTCAGTTATTTAGACAACCAGTTGACTGAACGGGAAAAAACCGAAGGATGGCAATTACTCTGGGACGGAAAAACCACGAAAGGATGGCGCAGTGCAAATGCGGAAAATTTTCCGGAAAAAGGATGGTCCATTAATGATGGTGTCCTGACTGTTCATGCCAGCGGTGGCGCGGAATCCGCTCACGGCGGCGACATTGTTACAGAAAAACAGTACAGTGATTTCATTGTTGAAGTGGATTTTAAATTCACCAAAGGAGCGAACAGTGGCATTAAATATTTTGTCGACTGTAGTCTCAACAAAGGCCCTGGTTCTGCCATTGGTTGCGAATTCCAGGTTCTTGATGATGACCATCATCCCGATGCCAAAAAAGGCGTCAACGGCAACCGCACGCTGGGTTCTCTCTATGATCTGATGACCGCCAACGCTCATCTCTACGCTCCCAATGAATCCACCTCCAAACGGGTCAATAAATATAGTTGGAATCGCGCGCGAATTTATGCGAAAGGAAGTCATGTGGAACATTACTTGAACGGGATCAAAATTTTGCAATATGAGCGGGGAACCCACATGTGGAAAGCGCTTGTGGCTTACAGCAAATACGCCAAGTGGCCGGATTTCGGTGAACTGGAGAAGGGGAATATCCTGCTTCAAGACCATGGAGATGAAGTACATTTCAAAAATATTAAAATCAAGGTATTGGACTAAAATAAAGGGGAGTTTATTGTGGAAAATAAAAATTCAAGACGAGACTTTATAAAAAAATCAGCAGTCGGAACAGCCGGGCTGGCGCTGGGCGCATCAATGTTTACTTCGAAAAGTTACGGACGTATTCTGGGCGCAAACGACCGGGTGAATTTTGCTGTATTGGGTCTGCGCAGCCGCGCCAAGGGATTGCTTCAAGGAATTGCCGGCAGCGACAATGCTACGATCACGGATATTTGTGATGTGGACACCCGTTATTTATCAGAATATTCTCAATTGGTTGAGGAAAATTTTGGCAAGAAACCCAACCATCATAAAGACATTCGCAAAATGCTGAAATCCAAAGACATTGATGCCATTGCCATTGCCACGCCGGAACACTGGCACGCGCCCATGGCGATCATGGGATTGCAGGCGGGCAAGCATGTTTATGTGGAAAAACCCTGTAGTCACAATCCCTGGGAAGGGGAATTGCTGGTCAAAGCGCAACGGAAATATGGCAAGCTGGTACAGATGGGAAATCAGCAGCGTTCCTCGGCTCATACCATCGCCATTATCAAAAGAATCCATGAGGGACTGATCGGTAAACCCTATTTCGGAAAAGCCTGGTATGCCAATACCCGCGGCCCGATTGGTATTGGAAAAGAAGTGCCGGTACCCGATTACCTGGATTGGGAATTATGGCAGGGACCGGCTCCGAGACGACCTTACAAAGACAATGTTCATCCCTACAACTGGCACTGGTTCTGGCACTGGGGTACCGGTGAAACCCTCAATAACGGCACCCATGAAGTGGACGTTTGCCGCTGGGCGCTGGATGAAGGCTATCCGGAGAAAGTTACTGCTTCCGGCGGACGCTATCACTATGACGATGACTGGGAATTCTATGATACTTTAATTACCAGCTATGAATATAAAGACAAAATGATCACCTGGGAAGGACTAAGCTGTCAGGGAAAACAATATTACAATCGTGGCCGTGGCGCGATGATCCATGGAACCATGGGATCTGTGTTGATTGACCGGGGCGGTTACATTGTTTATGACCGGGATAACAAAGAAATCGAAAAATTCGATGCCAACAGCGCTGACGGAACAATGGATTTGGTGGGAGCCGGACCGATGACCACCATGCATTTTCAAAACCTGCTGAATGGTATCCGTAAAGGCGAACCTTTGCACTCGCCGATTGATGAAGGCAATATCAGTGTGACAATATTGCAGTTATCGAATATTGCCTGGAAGGTGGGACGCAGCCTTGATCTCGATTCGAAAACCGGCCATGTCATAGGTGACAAAGAAGCAAAAGCGCTCTGTAAGCGGGAATATGAAAAAGGCTGGGAACCGAAACTGTAAATCAGTAATCTGTGATCAGTAATCGGTAATCTGTGATCTGTGATCAGTAATCCGTGATCAGTAAGACCTTTAATATGGTCGTTCTTTTAGGATATTTGAAATTTTGTTTTTGTTCCATTATTAGTTAACTTTTTATTGTGAAGAAAAAAAGAAAAATCGTTATTTATAAGCATTATTTTAGAGATTTCTTCATGTCTCTTGATTAATTAGGAATGTAACTACTCAGGTATTTTCCTTCTGTAGAGGATAATTCCTATTATCCGGTTTTTATCAAGGAATATTTTAATAACAGGCAAAAAGGTTAATGAAGATGGAAGATATCACAACTTTTGAAGAGCATTTAGATAATAGATATGGAGAAATC
>CAYYMT010000105.1:0-12152 GCA_964472715.1 uncultured bacterium
CATGAATTTTACAAATTAGTTTTTTATTGTTTCTTTTGTAAACTATTAATTTTATGCACTTTGATTAAAGAATTTGAAAATTCATGAATAATCCAGGTTAAAACTCTGAAAGAGTTTAACAGTTTAAAAAACTAAGTAGCAAATTCAGACAGAGGATTTATAAATTAAGTTCGGAGTATAAATCCTTACATTGATATCACGTTAATAAAAACCTTTCGCTTTAACCCGAATAAAGATGTGTGTTTGAAAATTCCAATACACATCTTTTTTATTTTATCAATAATAAGTTGACTTTAAGTATCTTACCATACATTTTGTTTCTTTATAATTTGTTAATATAAATTTTCCTTTTTGATTTTTATTCAGTTTATTAAATTGCTTTCCGTTGCGTGAAAAATAGAAAAATGGATAAAGATGAAAAAACGAATATTTTTAACACTATTAATGATTTTAACGCTGATCTCATCAGCCTTTTCACAAATTCAAAACAGAACAACAAAACCCGGTCCGTTAAAAAAATCCAATATTGACGATTACAACAAGTACACAACTGTGGGGCAGATTGGTATGACAGTGACCAATTTTGGTGTAATTGGTGAAGGCTGGAACAATCCTGATCAACCTTCCTGTAAATATAAGCAATATGCTGATATTGAGCAGGAAGAAGTCGAACATTTTTCCTATTCCGGACTTTGGATCGGTGGTGAAGTAAAGGGGCAGAAACGTGTTTCCACAGCTATTGTGGATGGCGTGTTTGATTATGGGGCGGAAGGCTTTGAGTTTACCGCCGGTTCCAGCCCGGTTGATACGATCATGATCAAATCTTCTATCGGGACTAACAAATATTATGATCCCGATGCAATTTCCCACCAGGATTTCGTTTGTGATTACACTGATTTCGCGGAAATTGTAAATCATAAACCCATGGGCATTCGGGTTCACCAGGAATCCTATGCCTGGAATTACGCCTTTGCCGATGCATTTGTGATCATGGATTATACAATCTATAATGAATCCCATCTTATCGACCCTGAAGGTGTGGGCTGGGAGATCAAAAATATGTATGCCGGTATGTGGGCCGACGCTTCGGTTGCCAACATGAATTACACCAGTATTTATGAACCGGGCGGTGGGTTTACCTGGTATGATAACCAGAATGGCTTTGATCAATCAATATATGATTCCTATCCCGATGATGATTTTTATGGATTGGAACGGGATATCGCTTACCAATATGATGTGGATGGTGACAATGGCTATGCGCAAAGTTATGTCGGTTTTCGCATACTGGGAACTGACTATGTTCCCAGAGATTATTGGGATACTTATTATCGCCAGTGGGTATGGTCCACCTCTTCCAATATGAATTATCCGGAATATGTCATGCCGGTTGACGATGCCCAGCGCTATGATTTTATGCAGGAGTCTGTGCCGTCGAAGCCCGGACAGGATGGATATACCGCAGCCGGGTATCCCAACGAACCCGATAGTTGGTTATTTTTACTGTCTGCCGGCCCTTTTGGGAAACATCCTGACGCTGATTCTACCAACTGGGTTCTGAAACCCGGTGAATCTGTTAATATTGCTTTTGCTGTGGTCTGTGCACCCTGGGCAAACTCTTCCCTGGCTGATTCGCCGGAACGCAGAGCAATGCTTCTTGCCAATTCAGATTGGGCGCAAACCGCCTATAACGGAGAAGATGTCAATGGTAACGGAATTCTTGATCCCGAAGAAGATATCAATAATAACGGTAAACTTGACCGCTATATTCTTCCGGCACCGCCACCTTCGCCGGTTGTAAGAATTGTCGCTGAAAGTGGTAAGGCCATTATCTACTGGGGCAGAAAACCGGAGTCAGCACAAGATCCTTTGACCCAGCGGGAAGATTTCGAAGGCTATCGTCTTTACGGCCGTAGTAAAACCGTTTCCAACACGGAATCCTGGACATTGCTGGGACAATTTGACCTGAAAAATGACATCGGTTACAATACCGGTTTCGATCCTATTCTGATTACCCGCGAAGAAGCCAAAGTAACTGATGGTGAAAATACCTATTACAATTATATTATCGAAGAGAGCGATACTTTATATTTCAAAATTGTTAAAAAAGACACCATGTTTTACCGGTTCGTCAACGACGGTATTCAGAGCGGATGGCCCGATAGAAATGTTTATTCGGTGACCTCCTATGATCAGGGAGATCCGGCTACCGGACTGGCCAGCATGGAAAGTAATAAAATTACCAATATGACCCATGTCGTCGCCGGTAAAAAACCCCAGACAGAGGAATTTGACCAGCCGGTTGGTGTTTATCCGAATCCCTATAAAGCCAGGGCGGTTTGGGACGGATACAGCGAGCGTGAAAAAATGATCTGGTTTTATAACCTTCCGGCCCGATCCGAAGTCATGATCTTTACCTTATCCGGCGAATTGGTTGACCGGTTCAAACACAATTCCGCAACCTATCGCGGCGATGATATTAATAATCTCGCGAATATTGCAACGGATAAAAATATTGTATTTTCCGGCGGTGAACACGCCTGGGACCTGATCACCAAATGGGATCAGGCCATTGCCACCGGCCTTTATCTCTACACGGTGGAAGACCTTGAAACCGGCAAAATACAAAGAGGAAAATTTCTTGTAATCAAATAAGAAGGAGAAGAGTATGAAGAATTTGTTACAATTTTTAATGATCTTAACCCTGATCGTCGGCTTTGTATATGCTGATGTTACACCGATCAGTAGCATTCAGGATGTCACAGGCGCTGATAGTGATGAATCACCCATGGTGGGTGAAACCGTCACAATCCAGGGTCGTATTTCAGCGGAATCATGGGCTTATGATAATGAGTATTATTTTGTCCAGGATGAAGAAGCAAAATGGAGCGGTATCATGGTTTATGATGCTGACCGTGGTAATACTTATGGAATGGAAGTCAAGATCACCGGCACTGTTTCAGAACATTATGGTATGACCCAGATTTCAGACGTGACTGAATTCGTGGTTGTTGATTCCAATATGGTGGATGTCAATCCCATCGAAGTTACTTCCGGTGAAATTGCCACCGGCGGCGAAAATGCCGAAGCCTACGAAGGTGTTTTGGTAAAGGTAGTCGACGCTGACATTACCAATCCTGATGCCGGCTATGGCCAATGGTATATTGATGACGGCAGCGGCGAAGTCATGCTGGATGATGAAGCCGATTACTATTTTGATCCATCCAACTATGAAACAGTCAAATCTGTTACCGGTCCGTTAAATTATTCTTTTGACGACCACAAAATCATTCCCCGCGGCGCCTGGGATATCGTTGAAGGCGGCGACTATGTCAGAATTCAGCGGATTCAGCAGGTTCGTCATAGCGCTTTGGAGAGAACTGTGATTGATGCTATTTCCGATACCTCCTACATGGTTGGTGATACAATGTCAGTTAAAGGTATTGTAACAATGCCCACCGGTCTTTCCTATGCCGGCGCCGGAATTAAATTCATCTTCCAGGAAGAAGGCGGCGGCCCCTGGAGTTCAATCCTTTCTTACAATGAAGACAGTACTGCTTACCCGCAATTGTTTGAAGGTGATTTAATTGAAATGACCGGATATATTGAAGAATACAGTACCGGTTCCGCGAATATGACAGAATTTTTTATTACAAGTCCGATCAATATTGTGAATTTTGGTCTGGAAACACCTCCTGTGGATACGGTCAAAACCGGCGATCTCAGAGAACCGGTAACTGCCGAACAGTGGGGCAATAATATTGTTGTTGTTAAAGATGCGATTGTAAAAGATGTTGATCCCGGTTATGAATTGTTTTCAATTGATGATGGCACCGGTGAAATATTGGTGGATGATGATTCTGACAGTCTGGTTGGATATCCTGACCCGCCGGTTGGCGCGGTGTTCGAAACCATCGAAGGCTGGGTCTATCATCATTACGGATCCTATGAACAAATGGATACTTATAAACTCTGTCCGCTGTATGTGGAAGATCTCGTATTTGGCGGCGGGCCTCCGACGCTTACTGATGTTGTCAGAGAACCATTAAAACCAACTTCCGCGGATCAGGTCAATGTTTCACTGAATGTTACCACCAATGGTGTGATCGAAGATGTTAATCTTCATTATCGCGTCAACAATGGATCATTTATCAAGATGGATATGACAGACGATGGCGAAGGTAATTATACCGGTACGATTTATGAAAATGCTGATGGCGCCTGGGTAGAATATTTTATTGAAGCCATTGATGCCGAAGAGCAGAGTTCCATGATGCCGGCTGACACATCTAAAAAATTCTACGGATATGTTGTCAGGGACGGCGAAATGCAGATTTCTGATATTCAGTATTCACCATGGGAACTGGCTGACTCTCCTTTTGACGAATGCCCGGTAGAAGTTAGCGGTATTGTTACTGTTGATACCTCTTTTAAAAATCTGTACGCCGCTTACATGATCCAGGACGGTGTTGGTGAATGGAATGGTATCACTGTAACAAATGTTGACGAAATTTTAAGCCGTGGCGATGAAATTAAAGTATATGGAACAGTTAAGGAATATTGGGATGACTGGCATTTTAAATGGGACAACAACACGCTGATCGTTGCCGATTCGATTGAAGTGCTGTCAACCGGAAATGATGTGCCCGCAGCTGTTGAACTGACAACCGGTGAACTGGCAGCAAATTCGGAAGCTTATGAAGGAACTTTGGTAAAAGTATCCGATGTACAGGTAACTGCGGCTAACCAGTATGACTGGTCTGTTGATGATGGCAGCGGCTCTATTCTGATCGATGACGATGCCTCCAGAATGGCGGAATGGTTTGCAAATCTTGAAGTGGGCGACGCACTGGAATATGTGCAGGGCCCCTATATCTTCAGTTTCGGAACCTACAAGATCGAACTCAGGGATATGAGTGATGTCAGTGAAGGAAACGCGGTTGATCAGGAAATCCACACCGCCCGCACTTTCAAACTGGAACAGAACTTTCCGAATCCCTTTAATCCGGAAACCAGAATTTACTTTGAAATACCACAGACTGAAATGGTCACAATTGCCATTTACAATGTGCTGGGTAAAAAAGTAAGGACACTGGAATCCGCCAGATTATCAGCCGGACGCTATACGCTGAACTGGGACGGAAAGAATGATATGGGCGCGACTGTGCCAACCGGCGCTTATTTTTACAGAATGAAAGCCGGCGACTTCATCGCAACCAAAAAAATGTTATTAATGAAATAAATTTATTGTGGGAGGAGGTGATCTCATCTCCTCCCAATTTTTACACTAATTGAAGTATAGTTATACAAAGAGTGAACATGAATAAAGATTTAAAAAAGATAATATCAACGTTTTTGGCTTTCAT
Source organism: uncultured bacterium (assembly GCA_964472715.1). Lineage (GTDB taxonomy): Bacteria > Fidelibacterota > UBA2242 > UBA2242 > JAFGTP01 > JAFGTP01. Next base: position 5,367 of record CAYYMT010000105.1, read on the forward strand.
GATCGTCATGGTTATCGCAACCTGTGATAATCCTTTTTTGGAAGAAAAAAAATCCGAGGGTTATGAAAATCAAAAACCTGAAACCTATCTTTTCCTCCATTTCAAGAGTGACACTTTAATGGTCCAGGACACGGTGATGCAAAACGGAGAACCGGTACTGGTGCAGGATACAGTGATCACAACACTTGATACAACAGCCAGTCGACAAGTCATTCACTGGTGGGGCGAAGATGCAGATGGTGAGGTAATTGGATACTACTACAGATGGAATTACCAGGCGGAACCTACCTTTACGACAGCAGAAAAAGCGGAATTTTATGTTCCCATCAAACAAAAATATGACATATTTGAGTTTGAAGTCTATGCAATGGACAATGACAGCGCTGTGGACCCGGTTCCGGCAAAACTATCCTTTCCTGTTTATAATTCGACACCTACGATTTCATTTCGTAACAAAAGCAATCCGCAAGCACCGGCCGGAAACCCCAATGTCACCAGTTATACTTTTACTACCAGAACTTTTGTATGGGACGCATTGGACCCCGATGGTAATCAAACCGTTACTGAAATTCTCTGGGCATTAGATGATACCACCGAGTGGAATGTTATTGAAAGAACCAACGGTGTGCTGCCGGATCATTTGACTTTACGTGAAGATGTATTGTCTGAAGGCTATCATCAGTTTTTCATCAAAGCCAGGGACATTGCCAGCGCGGAAAGTAATACCATCATGTTCCCCGACCCCAATGATGATGAAGTTCCGAATCAATGGTATGTTAAAGAACCTCAGGGAGATGTTCTGCTGATCGATGATTTTGCCCAGGATCAGAATAATAAAACCACCCAGCGGTTTTATACCGATATGCTGGATGAAATCTATGGTGATGATGAATATTCAATCTGGGAGATCGGAAGCACTTTCGGCGATAATGCGGTTAATCGGGAAAACGCATTACCCTATACTGTCACCGATGTGGAGGCAAACCTGAATTATTTTAGCAAAGTGATCTGGTTTAGTCATCTGGGCAGACCCCATCTTTCCGATGCCGGTTTAAGTATAACTAAATATGTTAGAAACGGGGGGCACATCTTTATTTCCAATGGTAATGAGCAAACACCGGACACCACCTGGACTTTTACCAATATTGATTCGGTCTACCGGTTAAATCCGGGAGGCAGGTTATTGCCCGGACTTGATGTTGTCGCCGATTTTGGAGATAAGGATTTAAATCAACAGTTGACCATGGAAACCGGACAGTTGATTGGAAACCGTGTGTCAGCACTAATTCCTTCCAAAGAAGCCGGAACCAGTATTGTTTATGCCATGGTACATCCCGATAGTTCCTCTGTTGCCGTACCTTATGAAGGAACCCCGGCTGTGGGTATTCACTTTGAACCCGATTATATGGAGGGTGAAAGTATCTATTTCTCATTACCTTTACATTATTGTTTCGGAAAAGATAACATAAAAGAAGTATTGGAATATATTTTAAATGAAGAGTTTCAAGATTAAGACTTTAAAGAATTTTTGCACCGGTTTGATACTGGTAACCCTTTTGCCAATTATTTTGTTTGGCCGGGGAGCCGGCACCATTTCGGGACAAGTAACAGACAAAAATACCGGCACTCCTATTCCCGGTGTAAATATTATCGTCAAGGGAACATACTATGGCACCGCTTCTGATGAAGATGGGAATTTTTTCATCAGAAACGTAACGGCCGGTGTCTATGATATCAGCGTTTCCATGATCGGCTACAAACAGACCATTTTAGCCGGTATCAAAGTGGTAGAAGGGGAGACCACACGCCTGGATGTGGAACTGGAAGAAACAGTTCTGGCCGCCGGTGAAGAAGTGATCGTTGTCGGTGAAAAACCAATCCTTGATGTTGACAATACCTCTTCTTCCAAGCAGTTTTCATCCGATGATATTAACAGCAAGGTGGCGGAAAGTATCGGTGATATCATCTCCGATGAAGTCGGTGTTGTGGAATCTGACAATGAAATCCACATTCGCGGCGGTCGTGTTGATGAGAGTCAGTTTATCGTAGATGGACTGTCCCTCAAAGACCCGCTTACCGGCTCTGTCAATAATCTTTACGTGAATCCCAATGCCATTGAAAAGCTGGACTTTATTTCCGGTGGCTTCAATGCTGAATACGGGCAGGCCATGTCCGGTATTATCGATGTTCAGTTAAAAGAGGGCAGTGAAGATTTGGAAGGTAGTTTTCGTTACAATACCGACCACATTAATTCTGCTTTTGACGGATTTAATACTGATATTTTGGAATTCACCCTGGGTGGAAAAGAACATCTGACCTCAAAATATTTACCCGGTGATTTTTATTATTTTTTCAGTGGTTATATGAATATCACGGATGGTTATTTACCCCATGCCGAAGAATTATTTCCAAAAGAAGCCTGGATGGATAGATTTGCCATGCGGGCTGATAATAACTGGAGTTGGATGAGCAAATTCTCCTGGGCCCCTACGAAACAACACCGCCTGACTTTTTCCCAGAATAATTCGCTATCCATTGACGGTGGCCGGTTTAGAGATGAATTTGAAAAAATTCTGGATAATTATCTGACTATTTCACAGGGCTCTTATGTGACTAACCTGACCTGGAAACATACTTTATCATCAAAGGCTTTTTACACGGTTAACCTGGGGAAATTTTTAACCTTTGAACACCGGTCAGTGCGGAATAAACACTATTCCGAATACAACGAAACTCTGGATTTAAAGCCTATCGATTATACAAAATATACGGAAGAAGGAGATGTTCGCATTCGCCAGGGTGATGAATACTGGGACAGCGGGGACGATCCCCACTGGTATGATTATTACGGCGACAGTTGGTCTGCTGAATTTAATATGAGTTATCAGCCCAATGAACAACACCATTACAAGGGGGGATTTAAAGCCCAATACACTGATTTGCAACTGATTGATATTTATAAGCCCTGGCTCGGCAGTTCCGGCCTGGGACAAAGCTGGGATATGTACCGGGTTTTTCCCATTTCCGGCGCCGCTTATATACAGGACAGAATTATTTTTGAGGGAATGATCGTCAATATCGGATTGCGCTATGATTACTGGTTTCCGGGAAAGTATATTGAAGATGCCGTTGAGAATGAGGACCTCTTTACAATTACTCAGGCAGGCCGGGAAAAATTTAAGGAAGAAACCAATTCTTTCTTTGGCCACCGGTACAAAGCCCATTTATCACCCAGAATTGGTATTTCCCACCCGGTCACAGACCAGGATGTGCTGTATTTTAATTACGGACATTTCTCCCAGTTGCCGACATACTCTTATGTCTATGCAAAACTTAACAGTAATTCCGAAGCCACTTATAATCTGATCGGTAATCCAAATCTGAATCCAAAAACAACGGTATCCTATGAATTAGGCATCAAGCACAAGTTCACCGAAAATAATGCCATCGAATTTAAAGCCTATTACAAGGATATGTTCGACTATGAAACAGCCCAGCGGATCAGTTCCTTTAATCCGAAACTGGGGAACTATAGTTTTCTCATGTATATCAATATGGATTATGCGCGCTCCCGCGGACTGGAAGTGATCTACCGACAACGCTATGGCCGCTTTTTCACCGGAAATGTGAATGCATCCTATTCAATTGTAACAGGTAAAAGTTCACGGCCCGATGCCAATCTGCTGGTAGAAGCCGGTCGTTTTTCATCCAAACCACTGAGTGAAAATTTTCTGCGCTGGGACCGGCCGATCCAGATATCGGCGAACCTGCGTTTCAAAGTTTACGAAAAGACGCCGATCAAATTATTCAATACCATTCCCATTCCCAATAATTGGGGCATCAACTTTCATATCGAACATATGTCCGGGCGTAGATTTACCAAAAGCACGGTTACCGATTCTGTCTTCAGTGACGGCCTGCTCTACCTGATCGGGCCTTCCAACTCCGATAAACCCTATTCGGAACTGGCAAAAAGCAATACAACCGTTGATGTGAAATTTTATAAGGAATTGTATCACAAAGGAGATTTCAGCGCCAGATTCTTTATTGATGTTAAAAATCTGTTCAATCTGAAAATTCCCCGGTATATCAATCCTTACACCGGCGACCCCTATGATCCGGGGCAGCCGATTTCATACAGTTACATAGATAAACCAAATCCTAACTATGATCCTAGCCGATACTATAGTTCAAGAAACATAAGATTAGGAGTATCATGTCGATTTTAAGTAGAAAAAATAAACTTGCAGTAATATTTTTAATGGTGTCTCTGACTGTGGGCAGTACCAGTCTGCCGGCGATAGACCTGTTCCCGAATCTTGGCGGACAGCGGGCCGGAACATCGGTTTTTACTTTCTTAAAAATAGGTGTCGGCGCCAGGGAGACAGCCATGGGAAATGCCGGCGTCAGTCTGGCCAATGATGCCTCGTCAATATACTGGAATCCGGCTTCTGCCGCCCAGGTGGGGAATAGTTCACTGACCATTTCACATACCCGCTGGCCGGTGGAAATTGAATATTCCTATCTTGGTTATATTCACAAACTCAATGAAAATATCTATTTTGGATTCAGCACCGGCGCCCTATATACCGAACCAATGGAAGTGACAACCGCTTATCATCCTTATGGAACCGGCGAATATTTTAACTATGGTGACATTTTTATGGGGTTTACCTTTTCGCATAAAATGACAGACCGATTTTCCTACGGGGCAACTGTCAAATATGTGGAAGAAACTTTGGACGATCTGGATATGAAAACCGTTTTAATGGATCTGGGAACCTTTTACTGGACCGGATATAAATCCCTGCGGTTCTGTGTCTCCCTGGTTAATTTCGGCTCACAATCAGCCCCGGAAGGCACCTATATCAAACCCCTGATCGACGGTGGCGAAGAAGAAACCAATTACGCGTTGTTTTCACCGCCGACAGAATTTCGTATCGGCGCTGCCATGGATATCTATGATCGCGGACAATTTAATACACTATTATCGGTACAGCTGAACCATCCGGTGGACAACAGTGAATATTTTGTAGCCGGTGTGGAACAGAGTTACCGGGACCGTTTCTTTCTGCGCGGCGGTTATATGGGAAATCAGGCGGAACGGGCTTTTAGTTTTGGTGGCGGACTCAATTTACCGGTCAGTAAATTTGATCTGTCAGCCGATTATTCCTGGTCCGACTTCGGCGTATTAGGTGACATTCAAAAAATTCAAATATCAGTGAAAATCAAATGAAAAAAACAATAATTACAATTCTTGCAGTATTAACTTATTTATTATTAACCACCTGTGAATATGAACGGCTGGCAATGCCGGACTCTAAGGACACGTCCAAAATATTCAATACCGGTGAGATCAACTATATTCAAATGAATCCGGTGTGGAATGATTTTTCCACACCCATTGATATTTACATCTCTTTGGATGATTATATTTTTGTTGCTGACAGCGGTAATCGCCAGGTGGTTGTCATGGACAAGACCGGCAACACCGTGATGTCGGATAATTCCAATAATAACTTTGAAGACCTCTATGATCTCAATATTCATCCCATTGGGTTATGTGTCGATTCAAAATTAAATTTATTTATCACCGATAAATCCAATACAATTTATTCCTGGAACCAGTTCATTAACAACGCCAGCAATGCCGGTGAGGGCGCAGATTCCATTGCAGTGGCAATTGAATACCGCAATCCCGATACCGGTGAATTGGCTACAATTACAGACTGGGAAGAGTCCTACGCGCTGGAAGCCGACGGTTATATTATTAGTCGTGTAGATTATACCCATGATGCGGCCAAAACAGATTCTATTTTGGATGTTCACGAATTTTATACCGATGATCTGCATCCGGAATCGGAATATATCAGCGTTGCGGCAGCGCCTTCCCGGGAAAATGCCATTTATGTAACCGATGACGGTGAACAGAATATTCAAAAAATTGAGTTGGTGCGCTCAGCTTATTTAAAACTGGCTGACGGTACCACCGTCTGGCAGCATAAAGGCGTTCGCGGTAAAAATATCGCGACCCCCGGAACCGGCGCCGGCACAGTGAATGATCCCAAAGGAATATTTACCGATCCCAGCGGCAGTGTTTATTATACGCAAACCGGGATTAATTTCGGCTTTCATAAGATCAGCAAAGTGGATGAGGAAGAGGAACTCTGGGCCTCCATGTTTACATTGGGACAAAATGAGATTCTTGATCTGGACCGCTTTGACGACCCGGAAGATGTGGCTGTGGATGATGACGGTAATATCTTTGTTCTGAATACTGATGCCAATGAGATACAGGTCTTTGATGCCGGCGGTAGTTTTATCAGAAAAGCAGGCCTGCGAACCGTTCAGGTGGATACTACCGTGCAGGATACCATTGATTCGGAAATTGTTGAGCGGGATACGATTATGACAAAATATTACAATGATATACTGAATCATCCGCGGGGAATTTTTGTCGATAATGGCGTTATCTATGTGGTCAATAGTGGCGATAATTCCATTGTTCGCTTTAAACTCAGCTCTGATATTGATGTTGAATTAGAAGATCTATAAAAAAGAAGACCTCCAACGTTGCTAAACGTCCGGATTATAAACCTCCGAAGTTTTAAAAACTTCGGAGGTTTTTGTTTGCGGGTAAAAACCATGATCCGGTTGAATGACTAAAAAATGATATCGAAAAATAAAAGCCGGCGATAAAGGCACAAACCAACTTGTCAATAAATTTGGTGAAAAATGGAACCCCGGTACAGGAAATGTACCATGGAATAAAACCATGCATCTGAA
>CAYYMT010000106.1:0-11987 GCA_964472715.1 uncultured bacterium
AAATCAAAATCGATTATGTCCGTCAAAGCCGGATCTTCGAGAAAATCGATCTACAATCACCAACCCTGTAGTTTCCAAAGACCTGCAAGGATACTACAGATAGGTTGCGGCATCCTGATCGAGCCACCACTCTGCATCCGGTCGTTTATCAAACAGCAATGAGGCCGGATATTGCCGGGAAACCTTTCGACATCTCAATATTTTTTCAATAATTTGCGCCTTCTTCTTGTTGGTTACCAGGAACGAAATTCTGTCAGCATTGGCCAGCAGGGGAATGGTGAAAGATATGCGCTGTTGACCGGTCTCAGGATGTTCAGCCACAACACACAGTTGATCATCAACCTTCAAATTACCGGAATCCGGGAAAAGAGAGGCAGTATGACCGTCATCCCCGAGTCCTAAGAATATCCAGTCAAAAACCGGCATGCCATTTTTCTGTGGCAAGTTGGTGAGTAATAGCCTGCTGTAATAATTCTTCTCCCGATAAGAATCCACTTCTCCTTTAATACGGTGAATATTTTCAGCGGGAATATTAATATGATCCAGCAGGGCTTCTTTAACCATGCGATAATTACTTTCCTTGTGAACCGGCGGAACACACCGCTCATCACCCCAATACAAATAGATCTTTGACCAGTCAATTTTATGCTGGTATTTTGGCTGCGACAGGGTGGAATAAAAAATCTTCGGAGTGCTGCCACCGGCCAGGGCAATATTGACACTGGATCTTTTGTCAATATATTTTATAAACGTTTCTGTCAGGTTTTCAGATAATTCGATGGGATCACTAAAAATTTTAATATTAGCTGAGTTCACAATTATTTCCTTTATTTGTCAGGTTAGGGCAGGGGTTATGCCAGGTATTTTCATCATTTTCAAATAGTTGATCAGCCTCTTTCGGTCCCCATGTACCAGCCGGATACTGATAGAGTCGGATTTTATCATTATTTTCCCATTCTTCCAATACCGGTGAAATGTACCGCCAGCACGCCTCCACCGCGTCATTACGGGCATAGAGTGTCGGATCGCCATTTAACACATCCAGCAATAACCGCTCATAAGCATCGGGTAGTGATTCGCTCGTCAGATCGGAATAATGAAAATCCATACTGACATTTTTGATATGAAAGCCTTCGCCCGGTTGTTTCATGCCAAAATTCATGACGATTCCCTCATCGGGCTGAATGCGCAGGATCAGTTTGTTGTGCCTGATGGAATCGCGACTCATGGTTGTAAAGAGATGATGGGGTGTTTTTTTGAAATGAATAACCACTTCATTGACCTGTGCCGGCAGTCGTTTTCCGGTTCGAATGTAAAAGGGGACACCGGACCAGCGCCAATTATCCACCATAACTTTCATAGCCACAAAGGTTTCCGTTGTTGAATTGGCGGACACTTTATCTTCTTGTCGATAGCCCTTAATTTTTTTGCCATCAATCTCAGCAGCTTTATACTGGGCGCGAATAACACTTTTTTCAATATTTTTTGTATCAATTGGCGCCAGGGCTTCAAAAATCTTTACTTTTTCATCCCGCACTGATTTGGACTCAAAATTATTCGGCGGCTCCATAGCTACCGTGGCAAGAATTTGTAATAAATGATTTTGCACCATATCGCGCATATGGCCGGACTGGTCGTAATAGCCGCCGCGGTTGCCTACGCCATTATTTTCCGCGCCGGTTATTTCGATATGATCAATATAATTCCTGTTCCAGAGCGGTTCAAAAATGCCATTAGCAAAGCGAAAGGCCAAAATATTTTGCACAGTTTCTTTACCGAGGTAATGATCGATACGGTAAACATCTCCTTCATTGAAATACTCTAATACTTTGTTATTCAACTTTTTAGCAGAAATTAAATCAGTGCCGAAAGGTTTTTCCACAACCAGCCGTTGCCAGCCGGATTTGGAGCCTTTGCTGCAGAGATTTACCCGCCCCAGATTTTCAATAATTGGCTCAAAAAAGTTAGGGCCAACCGCCAGGTAAAACAAATAGTTGTTATTGGCGCTAACTTGCTCATTTAAAGTGTCTAAAAAAGATTTTAAATCAACAAAATCCCGGCGGGAACCAACATCCAGATTTTTAAAGTGAATATGTGAGATAAATTCATCCACATTTTCCGCATTACCCAACCAGGAGCGAAAACTTTTCCGGTAAGACTGCTGGTCAAATTTTGTGCGTCCCAGGCCGACTATTGCAAAATTATCCGGTAATAAACCCTGCTGATAATTTCTGTACAGGGCCGGAATTATTTTTCGTTTGGTAAGGTCGCCGGTGCCGCCAAAAATTACAAAAATGCTGTTTTCTGGTTTCTTCATTTATTTTCCTTAATTTTTAACCTTGTAAGATATAAATGATGAACAATAGTTACAGTTAATAATCTGGCCGATTATTCCCAAATTCTTTGATGATATTGTGCTAATCCACTGGAAACCAGAGAAATAAAGCAGCAGGAGAGGGCGAATACCACTGACAGTGTTACCGCACCCAAACTTTCCGGGTTCTCGGTCCGTCGAATTCACAAAAATAAATCCCTTGCCATGTGCCCAGTTGTAAATGGCCATCTTCGATAATTATCTGACACGAATTTCCAACCAGCGAACTTTTGATATGTGAATCGGAATTTCCTTCGGCATGAGCATATCCTTCATGGGGTGGAACCATGGAATTTAATTTTTGCATCATATCTCTGGTGACATCGGGATCAGCATTTTCATTGATTGTAATGGCGGCTGTTGTGTGCGGGCAAAAAACCGTGATGACACCTGATGAGATATTTAATTTGCTAACTGCTTTTTTTACATTATTTGTAATATCAACAAATTGATTTCTGTGATTGGTGGTGACAGAAAAAGATTCCATAAAAAACTCCTTTAACGTTTCCAATTAAAAAAATGCTTTTATAAAAGGGAAGCGTCATTACTCACATCCCTCATTAAGTTTACATAATATATCTTATGTTTAATTCTTGTTCCAGGGCGAAATTGTCATTAAGTCTTTCGCAATGATTACTTCGGTGTTGCCGGCCTCTATTTTTGATTGCAACTCTTCTGTATCATTTTCAGGATTGATATGCGTTACCACTATTTTTTTTATTTTGGATTCAATGATCAGGTTTTTTACATCTCCCGGTGATAAATGGCCGTGGATTCCGGAATTTTCCCAACCCGAACATTCAATTAATGCGAGATCGGCCCTGTATGCGGCTCTAATTAAATCTTCCGTCGGAGAAGTATCACCGCTGTAGACAAAGCGCCGGTTTTGGCCGTCGGTCAGCCGGAATATCAGGCTGTGATCCGCATGGTCAGCCGCAAAAGTCTCGATTTTAAAATTTCCCGGCAATTGTTGATTTGGCTGCAAACCGATATGCCGGTAGGCGCGTTTTTGTGATTTGATCCACTTGCCGTAAATATTTTCCAAATTTTGCAACCGGTCTGCGAATTCCTCATGGGCGTATATTGGAATGACTTTAAACAGTTCATCTTCTCTTTGCTGATATTTGAAAGTAAAAAATAATGGGATCAGGTCGATTGTATGATCAATATGCAAGTGTGACAGAAAGATTTTATCGATTTCCCATTCACTGCGGCCGCTCCGGGCAATCTGACGTAATGTACCCGACCCACAGTCAAATAACACTGTTTCTCCTTCGATGTCCAGCAAGTACGCCGGATTGGAGCGGTGCTTCACCGGAATATGCGTTCCGCTTCCTAAGATCGTTAATTTCATCAGCAGGTCAAATGAATGGCGAGTGCCTTTCGCTCCTTTTTACATTGGTTAAATTCTTTTACGATTTTGCCGGACCGGGCGGTTTTTACTTCATCAACTCCCGCTGCCTTTACATTCGCAATGAATGCATCACTGACTTTCATCATTCCCATTTTCCCGGTACCGATAAACAGTATATCCGGTTGATAATCAATGATTAAAGAAATATCATCTAAACTAATACTATGGCCTTTATTCCGCCACCAGTCCGAATGAACCTGATCGCCCGTGATAATTAAATCTTTACGATACAATTCATTGTTAATTATTATTTTACCGAAGGAATAATCATTGATTTTCAGCATTGTTTGTCACAGAAATAAAATTTTAAGTTTAGAATAGGTTTTACTGGAAAATTGTTCAATGTTATTGACAATTAATGTTTCCAGATCAGGAGAATTTTCTATGGTCTTCCAGCGTTCCAACTGGTCTTTTTCGTCGATTTTTTCCAGTGTGTAGACCTCGTCATCTTCATGGTAAACAATCTGAATGTAAGGTGTATAGGCCAAATTTCCCGGGCTGAACTGATTGAGTTTAATCTCCTCGCCAATCATTGTTACGTTGAGGGTTCCGGCAATATCCTCCAGGTTGAAATCCGGCAGATAAATGATAATGGAATTTCCCTGGCAATTCAGGTAAAAATGTTCCAGATCAGTTTGCTCCGATATCAAGTGTTCAACCAGTTTTACGTCTTTATCCCGAATATAGGATTTGCTTTTTTTTCGCAGGAATACCTGGCCTTTGGGATTTTCATAAATTTCATAGGAATCAGGTATTTTTTCCACCAGGTTGACACTGTCATCCTTGGCAAAATAATAGCGGAAATTACCCCGTTTGGTTAGTTTTTTATGTAAATAATAGGTATGTCCCTGCTGATTTGTGTATTTAACTGTCATACAATAAACTAAAATAAAAATTGATAAAATGAAATTTTTTTGTGAAAAAAGCAGCCTTTTCAGACTGCTTGTTGTTTCAAGTTACAATGCCCGCTGGTAGATTTTTCGTCGCTCTGTGACTTTTTGTAAATAATTTTTTGTTTCATCGTAGGGCAAATCGCGCAATAGTTTATTCCTGAGCCAGCTATCATTGTGGGAATTAATAATAGTGGCTGCTTTATTTATATTTTTTGTACGGTTTATGGCATAAGCCACATTGCCGGCGCCGGTATTATAAGCGCAGATAGCACAGAGGTCGTTTTTGCTCTCATCGGATATTTTTTTAAGATAGCCGTATTTTAGCATGGCCAGGTAGCCGCAGCCCAGTTCGATATTATTGGACGGCTGGTAGAGATAATTGGAGCGTAATAGCCGATCACGTTTATAAACATAGAGATAAGCATCACGGGCGCCGGATTTCGGAACTAATTGCATGAGTCCGTAGGCCGGCACATGGGATCTGGCTTTGGGATTGAAATAGGATTCCGTATGAATTATCGCGCAAACCATAGCCGGGTCAATATTGAATTTTTTGGAATAGGTAATAATATCGTCCTTATAGCGCTCCAGCCTGACCCTGAGATGATCCGGCACCAGTTGTAGTTTTATGGTATATTTATAACGAGCCTTGCCGTCACCACCTTTGATCTTTTCTTGTTTGATCTTTCCCTCTCGTGAATATTTATCAACCAGGTTATCGGCATCCTTTTTAGAGAGACTTTTCCCCTCTTCGTTTTTGACTTGATTCTCCAGCAAAGATTTATTATCAGGGGCTTTTTCTGTGATCAGGTCTTTAAGTTTATTTTCCAGTTCCCTGTTAGCGGTGGCGGGATTTTGGTCTTTTTCCTCCTGAATTACCTCTATCGCCACTTCACCCTTTTCAAAATCCACACTGGATCTGGATTTTAAATCGTTATCATAATCCACATATTGTTTATTTGTGGATAGTTTTTTATCATTCCATTGTGCCAGGATTTTTTCTTCCATTTCACGAATCCGGCGTTCTTCAGCGGCTTCTATTCGTTGATATTCTTCGGATATTTGTTGTTCATATTGCTGATACAATTCCTGAATTTCCCGCTCCTGCTGCAGGTATTGTTCCTGCATATCCAATATTTTCTGCTGCTCTTCCTTTTGAATCTCTTCCATGGTCTTTTCCTGCTGCTGTGGTGTGGCCAATAACATGACCAGCGTCAAAAACATTGATATAAAAATTCTTCTCATCATAATTTCACCTGTTTTTTCTTAAAGATAGCCAATAGTTTCTATAAAATATGTGAAATAAATTACAAAAAAGAAATAAAACCCATTTTTTTTATCAAAACCACTGTTTTTTCTTTTAAACAAATATCCGGTTTTCCTTTTCTGGCAAAACAATACAAAGCATTTCTTGGAAAATATTTTCAATATTTAAGATATAGATAATTTTTTAATTACATAATATAGCATATTATTTTGTTTGCATATGATTTTTTCTTTCTTTAATATTCAGCTCTGTTTAATGAAACTATGGAGGTAATACATGAAAAGAAGTCTATTTTTAATTATCGGTATTCTCTTAATGATACTGATTATCGGGTGTTCCGGAACATCCGAACCCAATAAACGGCCAACCTGTTCGATCATTGAGCCCAAGACAAATGCGGAATTCGAATTAAATGAAGTCATAACCGTCAAAATCGAAGCCGGTGATAGTGACGGCGAAGTTGAAGAAGTCCGGTTTTTTCTGGATGATAATCTCAAAGGCACGGATTCCGAATATCCCTATGAATTTACTTTGGAAACCGGCAATCTCTTACCCGGCCCATATAAAATTAAAGCCGAAGCCATTGATGACAATGATGATTCGGAAACCTCAGAAATCAATATTCGCATATTAGCGCCGGTCAACAAACCACCCACCTGTTCGATTACAAATCCCAGTAGTTATTCGCAATTCATACGCGGTGACATTATCAATGCCCGTGCTGAAGCCCATGACGATGACGGCAATATTGAAGAAGTCCGCTTCTATATTGATGAAAATTACCGGGGAACTGCAAAAACATCTCCCTATCAGTTCGACATTGAAACCATTAATATGAATGCCGGCAGTTACCGGTTGAAGGCAAAGGCCATTGACGATCAGAATGAAGCGGAAACCTCCCAGATCAATATCACCATTTTAGACCCCACGCCTTCGCGCTATGATGGTATTTCCACGGATCAGTATCAGTTGATTTACAATGAGGATTTTGCCGATAATGAGTCCGAATGGACAGAAGGCTCCTATGAAGGCGGTACCCGCATGATCACTAATGGATATTATGAGGTTAATAATAATTCTGATTCGGGGTGGTATCTCTGGCTGAACAGGGATGAATTGGATTATACTGAAAATTTTCAGATTGAAGCCAAATTATTGCTGACCAAGAACAATTCCGGCGCCGGTTTTTTGTGGGGCGCATCCAATGATGACGATATCTTGAAGTATAATTATTTCGGCATCTGGTCCAATGGCCAGTACCGCTTGTTAAATACCAATGATGATGATCAATATCTGTGGAAAGACTGGACAAGTTTTGACTGGAGTAATTATTACGGACAATACAATAAACTGACTATCCGGAAATACAATAATACCTATTATTTTTTCATCAATGAAAATTATATTGGCAATTATAATTACCAGCAGGCCTTTGGAACGCTGATAGGATTTAACCTGGCGCCACAGACCATCCTGCGAATTGATGATATCAATATTTTTCAACTGGATGCCAGCGGACTGGCAAAAGAATAGATCAATTATTGTCCAACAACCATTTTAACAGAGAGAATATTTCGATATTCTCTCTGTTTTTATTTTTAAAACCCTTTCTTTTTGCTTAATTTGACTTCGACAAATTAAAACAGCAGGAATTATGTTTGGTCGTATACTCATTTTTTTCAGTCTGACAGCCATTGTTTTAAATGCCCGTGCGGTGGATTTCACTTCCTCTGATCTGCCGATTGTGATCATTGATACCCATGGCAAGGCCATTCCCGATGAGCCCAAGATCACAGCTGATATGAAAATCATTGACAATGAGGGCCGCAATTATTTGACCGATACCGATTATGATTATACCGGAAAAATTGGTATTGAAATCCGCGGGTCATCCTCACAGAATTTCCCCAAAAAACAATACGCGGTGGAAACCCGCCATGAGGACGGAGAAAACAGGAATGTATCACTTATGGGATTTCCCAAAGAAAATGACTGGATACTTCATGCGCCATACAGTGATAAAACTCTGATGCGTAATGTTTTAGTCTATACCCTGGCACGGCAATTGGGCTGGTATGCCAGCCGGTGCAAATTTTGCGAATTGGTTAAAAACGACGAGTATATGGGCGTCTATATTCTCATGGAAAAGATCAAACGGGATAATGACCGCGTGGATATCAGCAAACTCAACCCCGATGAAATCAGCGGCGATGATCTCACCGGCGGGTATGTTGTCAAAATTGATAAATTCAATGGCCAATACACCGAAGGCTGGCAGTCGGCTTACCCGGCGCGGCCCGGCTCCAATCGTCGCATCTTTTATCAGTATCACGAGCCTAAAGAAAATGAAATTGTCGACGAGCAAAAACAATATATACAAAACAAGATCCATTCCTTTGAAACTCAAATGAAGAGTGACTATCCCCTTGATTATGACAATATTATCAATGAGGATTCTTTTATTGATTATTTCCTTGTCAATGAACTGAGCAAAAATGTCGACGGCTATCGTTTGAGTACTTTTCTGTATAAAGACAAGGATAGTGATGACCCGCTGATCTATGCCGGCCCGGTCTGGGATTACAATCTGGCTTTTGGAAATGCCAATTATCACCGCGGTGATGAAACCGACGATTGGATGCTGGATATATTTTATTCCGATCCAGATTTTCAAAGCGATGATTTTCATCCGCCTTTTTGGTGGCGAAAATTATGGAATGACCCCGGTTTCAGGAAAAAAGCGGTTGATCGCTGGCAGGAACTGCGGCAAACACGGTTCTCTACGGGGCATATTTTTCACATGATTGATTCGCTGGCGCTTCATCTGGAAGAAGCACGGCAGCGTAATTATCAGCGCTGGCCTGATGTCCTGGGCAATTATATCTGGCCGAATCCCAGCGGCTATCAGAATCGCACGACCTATCAGTCTGAAATCAATTATATGAAAAGCTGGATCAATGCCCGCCTGAACTGGATCGATGCCAATATTGATCCGGGAAATTTATCTGTGGATATTCCGAAAGCTGACGAATATGGTGGTATTTACAACTATCCCAATCCCTTTAATCCGGTGACACATATTGTGTTTCATCCGGAGCATTCCGGTGATGTCACCATCGGCATTTATAATCTCAGGGGTGAATTGATTGAGCAAATTACAAAAAAAGGCGTCAAGCCGGAACGTACTTCGGTACTCTTTGACGGAACGCACCTGAAATCCGGCATCTACTTATATAAAGTTAATAGTAATGGAATTGTGAAAACAGGTAAGGCGGTATTGATAAAATAACGGGCGCAATAGCTCTATATCACGCCCGTCAGTTTTATTTGATCTCTTTTGCTTTGCAAAGCAGGTCTTTGGTTTTGGCTACCCGCAAACATTTTTTGCAAATATATTTTGGTTCACGCACTTCGTCCAACAGCTCATCTTTTATTTTTTTGAACTTCTTTTCGTCGGCTTTGCACATTTTTTTTATATCAGCCATTCAGCTCTCCTTGTAAGTGTCATGGTGAACGAATTCTTTCAGGTCTCGTCGCGGCGGACGATTTTTTTCCGCTTTTTGCATATTCTCTGACAGAACCGGATTAATATCATCGGATTTAGGCCCGACAATTACAAGGGTTATCAAAATATAATCTTCGGGAATATTCATGGCTTTAGCGCATTGTTTTCCCTTAAAGCCGGCGATGGGATGGGCTACATATCCCATTTCAGTTGCCCGCAGCATAATATTATTTACGGCAAAACCGGTATCAAACAGAAAGTATTCACGATCACCCATGGCGCAGTCATCATCCTTTTTGGCGAATACACCTATGATCATTGAGGCTTTGTGGGTCCATTTGTTGGCCTTGGGCATATTATCAAATAATTCCTGAAGTTTATCATCATCCCTGACAAAAACGAAATTCCAGGGCTGATTGTTAAAGCAGGACGGCGCTAAATTTGCCGCTTCCGCCAGTTTATTTACATCTTCATCACTGATATCGACTTTTTTCAGAGAGCGTGTTGCTCTTCTTTGATTTATTGCATCCATTAGCTCCATAATAATTACTCCTTTAGTATATTTTCAATTTTATCCAATTCTTGCTTAGAAAAATTAATGTTTTTAAGTGTATTGATATTTTGTTCGATTTGCTGCACGCTGCTGGCCCCCACCAATACCGAGTTGACAACCCCATTGTTCAGCACCCAGGCCAGGGCCATTTGCGCCAGGGATTGTCCCCGCTCTTTGGCAATGTCATTGAGCCGGCGGGCTTTACTGACAACATCTTCGGTTACCCGGTCAACCTGCAAAAAGCCGGTTTCTTTGGAAGCCCGTGAATCTTCCGGAATGCCATTAAAATATTTGTTGGTGAGCATTCCCTGTGCCAGTGGAGAAAAAGCAATACAGCCAACTCCATTTTTATCTAACACTTTGTCTGTTCCCTTTTCCAGTTCCCGATACAACATATTGTACTTGTGCTGATGAATTAATAAGGGTGTTCCCAGCTCGCCCAGTATTTTGATCGCTCTTTTAGTTTCTTCGGGTCCGTAATTTGAAATGCCCGCATAAAGGGCTTTTCCGCTTTTTACAGCGTGGTCAAGGGCCATCATGGTTTCTTCCAAAGGCGTGTTGGGATCATACCGGTGGGAATAAAATATATCCACATATTCCAAACCCAGTCGTTTGAGACTCTGATTCAGACTGGCAAGCAGATATTTCCGGCTGCCGCCATCACCGTAAGGACCGTCCCACATCCAGTACCCGGCCTTGGTGGAAATTACCATTTCATCCCGATGGGATTGCATATGGTCTCTGAGAACTTTACCAAAAGTTTCTTCGGCTGAGCCGGGCTCAGGTCCATAATTATTGGCTAAATCAAAATGGGTAACACCCATATCAAAAGCGGCAAAGATCATTTCCCGCGCATTTTTCAAAACATCAACACTTCCGAAATTATGCCATAATCCCAGTGAAACAGCGGAAAGTTTTAATCCGCTGTTTCCTACATTGTTGTAAATCATTTCTTTATATCGACTGGCGTTTGCTTTATAATTCATTTTTTCTCCTGTTGGTTAGAATTACTCTTTGTAATTCGGTTACATAAATCATTTATTATTTTGATTTTGTATCATCTTATTTTTTAAGTGGTGAAGATTTTCAGACAAGCCGACCAGATATTCGTGGGGATTGACAAACCGCCTGACTTTTTCATGAACTTTATTGATTTGTTCCTGCCGGTATTTTTTAATACTCTCCAAATTGCTTTCCCGGTTGATCACTTCACCATTTTTCATGACCGGTTTCAGCAGTTTTTCCGCTAATTGGTATTCTTCAACCCAGTAATTGGAATCCTGATTATACTGATGATTGATTTTGATCTCATCGCCATCTTCTATTCTGCCGGTCAATTCTTTTTCTTCATTCTCTAAATAGATCAGGTCGGCTTCCATGATCTCTTCACTGTTATAGAAGCGGAGTACATTTTTAGTGCCGGGGTTGGTTCGTTTTTCCAGGGTATCAGACAATTTGATCACGGGAATTTCCTCCCCGGTTTCCCGGTCATAGCGCGCGGTTAATTTGTAAACACCGGACAGTGACGCATCAGGATTGGCAGTGATTAATTTTGTGCCCACTCCAAAGGCATCGATGGGGCAATCCTTATTCAACAATTCATCAATGATAACTTCATCCAATTCACTGGAGACGAATATCTTAACTTCCTGCAAATCATTATCATCCAGCATTTTTTTGGCCTTTTTACTCAATTCTTCAAAATTTCCGCTGTCAAGCCTGATACCTAATTTTTTACTTCCTTTGTTTTGTATTTTTTTAAAAACTTCAATGGCATTGGGAACACCGGTATCCAGTGTATCATAAGTATCCACCAGCAGAACACAATTATCCGGAAAGATTTCAGCATATTTTTCAAAGGCTGCCATTTCAGACTCAAAGCTCATGATCCAGCTGTGGGCCATGGTGCCGCTGACGGGAATGTTGAAGGTTTTGCCAGCCAGAACATTGGAGGTGGATGCGCAGCCGCCGATAAAAGAAG
>CAYYMT010000107.1:0-11753 GCA_964472715.1 uncultured bacterium
TGGTGTGAACAACTTCAAGATGAAGCCAAAGAAACATGTATAAAAAAAATAGATATACATAATTTATAAAAAACCTATAACCTACTGACACAGATCATTTTAATGAAGCATGGTGTTTATAGAAATAAATTCATATCCTTTACCCTGCAGTGTCTCAATCAACTCATCCAGTTTATAGTAAAATTTATCTGTTCGCTCCGGATCCGTGCCGATATGAATTAACAGCAAAAACCCGTTCAGTCCGCTGGTTGACTTTTTCTCATAATCAATTATGGATTGATAAATGGTATCGGAACTCCAGTATCGCTTCATTGAGGGAATGGTATAATCAGCATGGGACAGGGTGCCGTGGGACATATTGATGAGCGTGATACCGGTTTCCCGGCACCAGTCAGCAATTTGCTCGTTATACCACTCATAGGGCGGCAGAAATATCGGTGATGTTTTCCGGGACAATCCATATTTTTCCATTACGGCATAATTTTTTTCCAGGTCCTGTAAAAACTGCTCCTTTGTCACCAGTGTGGAATCACGGTTTTCCCAGGAACAATAAAGCAGATGGTCATAGGAATGAGCACCCAGATAATGCCCGGATTCTTTCAGATTTCTAACAAGTTTCTCATGCTCCTCATAAAATTTCCCTGTGAAGAAAAAAGCACCTTTGATCTCATGCCGGTCCAAAACCGATAAAATATGCTCCCCGCCGTCCGCATAATCACCGCCTGTAAAAACCAGGGTAATTTGCTGTTTGGTAGTGTCGCCACGGACAATCGCGCCATGGGAATAGACCTGGTTTTCCGCCAGGGTTAGAGTGACCAGCAGAATAATTGTGAGGAAAGATTTTATTTTCATACTAATTTCTTTCATAATTTAAATTCATTTTATTTTACAAACTTTTATCTGGCACTCCAAATAAATTTCAGAAATTAAAATGAAACTCAAAAACTCTGTCAGGAAAATATCCCTCATACAGACAATAAACCGAAGGAAATCGCTGCCACTTGCTGATTTGTTATCATATCCCGGTTCATCCTGTCAATCCGTCTCCTGAAAAAATCAATTCAAAAATTCCAACAAATCGTTAAAATTATCTTTCATGGTATGGTAGCCAATATCATAACATTTATATAATCTTTGCTTATTGCGCTCCGCCTTTTTTATATCCAGATTCGTTTCTGGTCGCAGGACAAAAACTTTGTTTTCCTTTTCAAGTTTTTCCAAAAAATCCAGCGTTTCATTATAGACTTTCCAGCGATTTTTGAGACATTGATGCAGGCCTTTAAATTTTGGATACCTGAATTTTGCCAGCCGGTAAACGCTGGAAGCTTTCTTTCGATACTCTACGGGCCTGGTCAAAATGACGACATTTTTGGTATTGCCGTGTTCAATTGATTTTTTGATGGGAATAGAATCAGATAATCCGCCATCCATCAAGATTTTACCATCATATTTTACCGGCCTGGAAATAAAAGGCAAACTGGCAGATGCCTGCAGGATTTTCAGATAAGCCTTATCCACTTTTTTATTTTCATAATAAACAGCTTCACCGGATATGCAATCCGTCACTACTGTCCAGTTTTTTTGTTCACTGTTATAAAAGGTCTCATAATCAAAAGGCACCATTTGATTGGGAATAGTGTCAAATATGAAATCCATACCAAAGAGTTCACCGTTGAAAATCAATCGTTTGTAACTGAGGTAGCGCGGATCATTGACAAAATCTATATTTACTTTTCTGTTTCTGCCTACCTGACGGGATATATAATTGGCGGCATTACAGGCGCCCATGGAAACGCCAATAACATAAGGAAAATAAATGTCATTTTCCATCAGATAGCGTAACGCGCCGGATGTAAAAACACCTCTTAAGCCGCCACCTTCCAAAACCAAACCGGTATTTTTTAAGTTCATTAAACCTCCCGTTATTATTGAATCAAACAGCGAAAATACAAAGAAAAATCCGATCTCAAAAGAATTTTCAATTCCATGAGAATTAATGTTTGTAATTTAACTTAACTTTGATAATTTTTCTGCAAAAAAAGAGGACAGACCAATGCCGACATGGCCATTAAAAACCAGACAATCCCAACTCCCTACCCCAAAAAGCGCCGGTTCCTTCTGGGAAGACCGCAAAGACCGTCGCCATTGCGGCATCGACCTCTATGCTGAGCAAGGCGCTGATGTTCTGGCCATAGAAGCCGGTGAAGTGGTCGAAACCGGTATTATGACCGCGCCTGAATTCATCCATTACTGGAATATCACTCACTATGTTATTGTGAAAAACAGTGACGGAACTTTCTGGAAATATGGTGAGATGGAAGACATTTTTGTCAAAGCAGGTGAATCTATTGATGAAGGTCAATTGATCGGAAAAGTCGGGCTTGTCCTGAACGCTGAAAAAATAAAAGAGGACTCTCCCCTATATATTCAGAAACTCAAACATAAAAACCCCAGCATGCTACACCTGGAACTTTTCTCGGAAAATCCCATCGGTGTTCATGAAAAATACCTGGGCGGGAACTGGTTTGAAAAGAAGCGCCCGAAGAACCTTCTGGATCCGGCAGAAAGGCTGATGAAAATAAAATAAAAATAGATGTTGGGACACGGATTAACAAGATAAACACGGATAGGTACATTTTACAACTTAATCTGCCAAAATTTGCAATATATCATTTCCCAAACATAACTACGCTTGATATTAATAACGGAAGATGTTAATATCTATCATGATTAAATCTTTTAATTGTAATGAGACAAAAAAAATATTTCATCGTCAGCATTCAAAAAAAATTCCTCCTATTCATCCCGGAGAAATCCTGAAAGAAGAATTTCTTGATCCCATGGGGCTTTCACAATATCGATTGGCAAAAGATATTAGTGTACCTCCCCGTCGAATCAATGAAATTGTCCATGGAAAACGGTCGATAACCGCAGATACGGCTTTAAGACTCGGTCGTTTTTTTGATATGTCACCGCAATTTTGGACAAATTTACAGGCCCACTATGATTTGGAAAAAGAATCGGATAATCTGGGAGAAAAATTAACCGAAGAGGTAAGGGTTTACTCAAAAGTAAACTAATGTTAAATATGATCTAAAATCAAATTATGATATGACCAGAAAGATAAAGGCTATCCCCTATTCTGTTTACAAAAAATTCACAAATTATCTGTTGTAAAAATTCTTATTATTAACTTATTTATCCATTGGATGAGGGCACATAATATTTACAGGAGTTTTTATGAAACGAATTATTTTATTGGCCCTGCTTTGTTGCAATCCACTGCTCGGTGGTGATGGTAAATTGGACATTACAGTTGACCAATTGAACAGCAGTAAAGGCAATGTTATGGTCTATCTGTTTGATACTACAGCAGTAACTTCATTTCCCAAACAAAAAGCTGCCTTCATGGTAAGCAAGACCAGGATCAACGAGCAGACTGCGACCCTTATCATCGAAGATATTCCCCGGGGAACCTACGCTCTCTTTATTCATCATGATGAAGATATGGATAAAGAATTGAAAACCAATTTTTTGAAGATACCCAAAGAAGGAATTGGTTTTTCAAATAATGTAAAATTAAAATTTGGCCCACCCAAATTTGAGAATTGCGCCTTTCAAGTGGATTCCGGCAAAGTATATCTGAATATTAAACCGGTTTACTTGTGAGGTGGACTTATGCAATTCACGAAATTGGTCGGCTATTTCATCCTGCCGCTTCATCAGCCATTACATAGAATAAAGCTATTACTATCCGACCGGAATAGACTTTATTTCGCTTCCACTATATTTTTGATCCTGGGAATACTTTACACAATTTCCGTACAACTGGCATATTTCAAAGGCTTGGGAGCAGTTGTAGAACCATTTCTGAAAATTCCGGCTGAAGATTATTATTTTTATCAACGGTTTTATCAAATTCCCTTTTTCTTTATCACTGCCATACTTTTTGCGGGCACTATTCGGTTTTTGGCCGAATTGTTCCAGGGTAAAGGCAATTTTATTGACTTATTTTCTGTTATCTGTATTGCTCAGACATTACCGATGTTTATAACCATGTGGCTGCCGGAAACTGTTGTATTTGTTTTCTTTCCCGGATGGGAATTCCCCGTGATACCTGATGTACTCAGACAAGTCATCGGAATTTTTTGGCCCTTAGTCATTATTGCAATCGGTATTCAACAAATTGAAAGACTTTCCCTCTTCTTAAGTCTGCTGCTAATGTTAATCAGTTCTCTGCCGATGATTGCCCTGATGGTCATTTTTATTCGATAAACATCATATTTACATATACTCACAAAAAAAACCAATTATAATTTGGAATATTTACAGTTATACCAAATTTGTTTTTAAATATTTGCACTTCTTCCACATATTAAATAGATTATTCTTGCTGTTGAAAAATAAGCAGAATACTATTAAAATATGAGTGCATTAAGAAGGTAAGGTTTTCAAAATTCATAGAGGGAGAAAGAAAATGAGTTACACCTATTCAAAATTATCCAAAAATATTAAGCGGTCAGAGATAAGAGAAATTTTAAAATGGACACGGAAACCGGGATTGATTTCCTTTGGCGGCGGCCTTCCGGACCCGGATCTTTTTCCATTGAAAGAACTCGCCGAGATTACCAATGAAGTATTGGAAACCAAAGGCTACCTGGCCCTGCAATATGGTCCGACCAAGGGTGAGGCAGAAATGCTGGAAGCCTTGTGCCAGCACATGGAAGAATTTGGCGATAAGGCCACTTGCGATGAAGTCTGTGTCGTTTCTTCATCACAGCAAGGATTGGACCTCTTATCCATGTTAATGTTGGATGACCAAACCCCTATTATTGTCGAAATGCCCACCTATTTAGGTGCCCTGCAAGCCTTTCGACGTCATAATGCAAAGATGATTGGTGTTCCCATGGATGACAATGGCATGCGTATGGATGAGTTGGAAAAAACCCTTGAAAACCTGGATGAAAAACCGCGCTTTATCTATACCATTCCGGATTTCCAAAATCCATCAGGTATTACAATGTCATTGGAAAGACGAAAGAAATTAATCGAAATCGCAAAAAAATTTGATATTCCTATTGTGGAAGATTCTCCTTACCGGGAATTACGCTATATTGGTGAGACAAAGCCAAGCATCTGGACACTTTCCGGTGGTAAAAATGTGATCATGCTGAAAACTTTTTCAAAAATCCTGTTTCCGGGCATGCGCATGGGTTGGGTTGTGGCAGAACCTGATGTTGTGGACAAATTTGTCGTCCTGAAACAATCGGTTGATCTGTGTACCCCCTCATTCAACCAATTGCTTCTGGCCAGTTACATTAAAAAAGGCCTGATGAAAGAAACTATT
Organism: uncultured bacterium; assembly: GCA_964472715.1. Classification (GTDB taxonomy): domain Bacteria; phylum Fidelibacterota; class UBA2242; order UBA2242; family JAFGTP01; genus JAFGTP01. The sequence goes on from CAYYMT010000107.1 coordinate 5,348, forward strand.
GCAAAAGCGAAAAAATGTTATAAGCCCAAAAAAGATGCTATGGTGGAAAGCCTGGAAAAATATATGCCGGCAGGGGTTAAATGGTCCAAACCCGAAGGCGGCATGTTTCTCTGGATTGAACTGCCGGAGCAAGTGGACACCAAAGAAATATTTATGACCGCCATTGAACATGACGTAGCCTACATTATTGGCGCACCGTTTTATCATGACGGTAGTGGTAAAAATACCATGCGCCTAAGTTATTCTTTTCCATCTATTGATCAGATCAAAGAGGGGATCAAACGGATGGCGGAAATGGTAAAAAGTATTATCTAACACCTAATTCACGGAGGGGTTATGCACAAAAATCTGGTTTTCGTGTTAATCGTTATTTTAGCATTTACCGGTCTGAATTGTTCCAACAAGAAACAATCTTTCGATATCCATGATTACACTCTGACCAAAGCGCGTGCGCATAATTTTTCAAAAATAGCGCTTCGCAGCATTCAGCAGGAATTTCCCTATAAAGACGGGCATGTGATAGAAAATGCAGCAGATCTACACTTGCCAAAAGTGTATCACCCCGCCTTTTATGGCAGTTTTGACTGGCATTCGGCGGTACACGGCCATTGGCTACTGGTTCATATTCTGAAAGAATTTTCGGGGGAGTTGGATAATGAAGAGGAAATCCGGTCTGTTCTCAACAATCATTTCACAGCAGAGAATCTCCAGCAGGAAGCGAATTATTTTGACTTTCCCAATAGTAAATCCTTTGAAAGAACCTATGGCTGGGCCTGGCTCCTGAAATTAGCTGAAGAATTACATACCATGTCCGATGATGAGGCGCAGGTTTGGTATAAAAACCTGCAACCCCTTGTTGAGGTTATTGTTGAGCGCTATATCAACTTCCTTCCCAAGCAAACCTATCCCATTCGCCGGGGTGTTCATCCCAACACTGCTTTTGGACTTGCCTTTGCTCTGGATTATGCTGAAACAGTTGGTAATGAAAAATTACAAAAGGTTTTACAATCTGCCGCCCAACGGTATTTTGGCGACGATAAAAATTATCCTGTTAACTGGGAAGTGGAAGGTGATGCCTTTTTGTCATCTTCACTGATGGAGGCCAGTTTGATGACACGGTTGATGGCGGATAAAGAGTATGCGCAGTGGCTGGAAGATTTTCTGCCGGATTTATTTTCCGATCCTGATCATGTATTACTCTTTCCGGCAGAAGTGACGGACCGCTCTGATCCGAAGATAGGCCATCTGGATGGGTTAAATTTAAGTCGCGCCTGGTGCATGGCAAAAATTGCTGAAAAACTTCCGGCTGAAAAGCATGATGTTCTGAAAAAGGCGATAATCCGTCATTTTCAATATTCACTGCCGGCGGTTGACAGCGAGCATTACGAAGGGTCACACTGGCTGGCAAGTTTTGCTGTCTATGCCTTGAAAAATACGGAAATATATCTGACTGAATGAGTACAATTGAAACAGCAACCATTAATGATTTACCGGCCATTGTAAATATTTACAATCAGGCCATTGCACATGGGTTTTGCACGGCAGATACGGAACCGGTAAGTATTGACCAGCAGCAAGACTGGTTTCATAATCATTCAGCGGAAAAATATCCGGTTTATGTCTGTAAAATTGAGGACAATGTTGTCGGCTGGTTATCAATTACTCCTTACAGAAAAGGACGAAAGGCCCTGCGCTACGCCGCGGAAGTGAGTTATTATGTCGATGAAAGCCATCAAAAGCAAGGCATTGGCTCGGCATTAATGAGACACACGATCGACCAAATGCCGCAACTGGAACTGAAATCTTTAATAGCCATTTTACTGGAGGTCAATGAGGGCAGCATTAGACTTCTGGAAAAATTTGGCTTCCGGAAATGGGGACATCTTCCCGATATTGCGGATTTTGACGGAAAACGTTGCGGTCAATTTTATTATGGCTATCAAATAAGTGACAGGTGACAAATGGATAATAAAAAATACAGATACCATCATATTGGCATTCCTACAACGAAGCAGCACAAGAATGAGAAATATTTTAAAAAATTGAAATTCTATCATGCCGGTTACGAGGAGAGTGAGTTTGGTATCGAATGGATGCGCTTTGAAGAGGGCTGCCCGCTACCCGAACTCGTCCAACAAGTTCCCCATCTGGCCTTTGAGGTTGATGATCTCGATGAAGCTCTGGCAGGTCGTAAAGTTATCATTGCTCCCAACTCGCCGTCCAAGGGAATTCGTGTTGCTTTTATTGAGGAAGATGGCGCGCCGATAGAGCTACTGGAAGATAAATCGGGTAATCAATCATAACCGTTTTATTTAACATGAATTACCATTTTGCTATCATAAACTAAAGTTTTGGAAGTCTGCTGAAGCAGACTCAGATATGGATTACTTTTGATTATTCACTATGCTAAAGCATGGTGCTATTCTAAAGTGCTATCCTGTCGGTTTTATGTTCAGATTTCCATTCAGATTAACACCACAATTTATTGTGGTGAAAAACTGCCAGAGACCTGAAATTAGTAGGCTTCAGCCTACTTCCCAAACACAAATATGAGGCATTCTTTTGTAAATTTGTATAATTTTCTATTTACTCGTCAGGATAAATTCCCCATGCCAGTCCTCGGGCGGTGGATTTTTCAGAAATTCATTTATGCGGTTGATCATTAATTCCGCAGCATAATCCGCTTGAATTGTCAGTGCTTTTTCAAAATTATCAATGGCCCCGGACCAATTTCTGGAAAAATAATCATCCATGCCACTGTTATAAAATTTAACAAAGGATATCAATTCATCAGAAATATTATTGCTGCGACCCACCAGATTATAGACCTTTACCGGTTTTGCCTTCCCTTTCACCACAATCTTATCGAGGACCCTGGCGACAATTCTATCACCGGCCTTGAGAAAAGTCTCCTCCCCAATCATTATTCGTGTTCCGTACTGTTTGTTGGCACTCTCAAACCGGGCTGCCTGGTTGACCACATCGCCAATAACAGAATATTGAAAGCGTTCCGCTGATCCCATATTTCCGGCGCTCAAGATGCCGGTATTAATACCGATCCTGATATCCACATCAAAGCCGAAATCCTTTTTGAAATCCTCACGCATGCTATCCAGAACCGCTAATTGTTCCAGGGCTGAAAAACAGGCTTTCCAGGCGTGGTCATTGTCTACAATGGGAACACCAAAATTACACATGATCCCGTCTCCCTGGTATTTATCCACATAGCCATCATATTTCATCATAATACGCGTCATGGGCGTTAAGTATCGGTTCAGCAGAGTCGATAACTCTTCAGCGCTTAAATTTTCTGAAATGGTGGTAAATCCGGCAACATCAGAAAAAAGAATGGTGGCTTCCCGCCGTTCCCCTTTCAGGCTGAAACTGTCAGGATTTTCCTCTAAAAATTTCAGCACCTTGGCGCTGGTATAAGTCTGGAACATATTTCTGATTTTGCGTTTTTCTTTTTCCTCATTAAAAAATTCCACACCCAGCACACTAAAATAACTCAGCACCAATGAGGAGACCACCATGATCAGGGGCATGATCAGATTGAACCTGGAAAAAAGAAGCACACTTACAAAAAACAGCACAAAAAGTGTCAGCGCTGTAATTCCCGCTCCTTTCAGCGGACGATACTTCTGGGCAAAGAAGACCAGGAGATAATTGAGAATCAGCAGGGCGATCAAATTACTCAGAATCGATGTTTTTCTGAGGTAGTTCTTATCCAGTAATGTTTGCAGGGCGTGGGCATGGATCTCCACACCCGGGGTTAAGCGGTTTTCATTTTCAAAATGGTAAAAAGGAGTATAGCGTTCATCATGTAATTCCGGCAATGAAGAGCCGATTAGCGCGATCTTGTTGTTGAACGGATTTTCCAGCTGAATGATTTCCTCGACCTTTTCATCATTGCCCAGTAAAGATTCCGCTAATTGTTGATTTACCGAACTTAAAAAGTTAATTCGTAAAATATTCGGGAAATTGGAGTTTTTCTTCCAGATTTCCATATAATCATTGTCCCATTCGCTGACTAAATCAAACTCTGAATCATCCAAAACCTGGGAAAAAGAATAATAGGGAAACGAACCCGCCGCGCCATAATAATTGATCATAAAAGATTGCTGCTGCCAGAATTTTTCACGGGTGGTTCTGATGGCGACTGTTTCGGCAGCCGTCGTATCTGTTACAAGACAAAATTTGCCTTTTCGCTGATAGCCGAGATGCCGCGGATCCAGTCCTTCTTCAGTGACATATCCCAGGGTACTGATTGTATAATAAATTTTATTCTGGCAGGGAATAAAAATATTGTAGCGTCGCACAAATCCATCTTCATCATGAATATCATTGACGAGGCCATTGGCCAGGGATTTGTCCCGCAGATCACCGGTGGGCGCCAGGTAATAGTCATACTGTTTTTCAATATTACGAACAATGGTGCCGGCCAAAATGACATTGCCGGCTTTTTTTATACTTGCTGCCAATTGTATATCGTCCTGAGGGTTAATTTCATCTTCTTTAGTAAACTCGATATCAAAGATAATTTGTTTGACGCCGGCATCAGTGAGATTATCAATTAATTTGGCATAATAAGACCGCGGATAAGGAAATTTTTCTTTCAGGCTGCCATAGGTCTGTTCATCAATGGCAATGATAATAATATCAGAATGGGACAGGGATTGCTCGCCTCTGATCTTGAACCGCATGTCAATACTTTTTAGTTCAAGGTAATCAAATAAATTGACCAGATTGAAAAAAATGACCAGGGCAATTGAAATGACCGGGATCAAAAAATAAATTCGCGTATTATTTTTTGTATTTTTTTTCATCGAAAATAATAATACCACGACAGGTTCAGGTTATAATCGGTATAATTGGTGTCAGTCAGACGGTCTTGAAAATAGGAGAATTTTGCATAAAAATTCAACCGGTGGTTGTCATGAAGGTTATAGTCTATCCCTGAAGTCAGTTTGTGATTGGTAAAATCGTACAAACCCGCCGCACCGGAAAAGTCATACCGTCCGTAATACCAGTAAGTTTCCCGTTTTTCGTAATTATTAAAAGCCGCGCTGATACCGATAATATCCGCATTGTCCTCACCAAAATCGGAGTTATTATTGCGAATTTCAAAATTGATCCGGGAGCGTTTCAGGACATTGAGACGATAATTCAACCGAATAATACGGCTCTTGTAGGCGGGAAAATTATAATCCGCCAGCCGGTCATCCACCATATCAAAATTATTGTTGAAAGAATAATTCAGTTGAATGACATGGACTTTGTTGAACCAGTCAAATTCTTTGGTCATGGAAATATTATGGCGCATAGCCCCCATTCTGATGCGGCTGTCACGGAGTTGATAATCAGTGTCGGAAATATAGAGTGTATCCAGTCCGTCGGTATGGTTTTCACGAATATCAAAATAACCATTGTAGTCCATATTGGGTAAAGCGCTGAGGGAGAAAAATGAAAAGCCAAAATTGACAGCATTACGATAATAGCGGCCGGATTTGCCCATAGAATAGTTATTTATTCGGTTGGTATAGCCAATTTTTGCAATGATCCGGTCTTCATAAAACCGAATTCTGTCCTCGATTTGAAATTCCTGAAAATTCTTTTGTAAATAGGGATTGACCAGCGAATTATATTTCTGTCCGATTTTCTTATATTTTATCACCACATAATTTTTGAAATAATTCAGTTTCAACTTGGAAAGCACGGACAATGCCGGCATATTCCAGAATTCATCGAAGCCGATATTGCCGTCGGAATCGGGTATGATCGGCAGCAGTGGCTCCAGATGCGGATTGATCGTAAAAAGCCATTCCAACCGCTCCGGATCAAAAGGGATATCACTAATTGCTATTTTGCTGTCATCACTAATAGAAATAGTATCATCGGCAATGCTGTCATTTTCAAAATAGGTGTCCATTTCTTTCAGTGACAGCGGGCCGCCGTAAATGTTGGTATTGGTTTCCGACAAGGCGATTTCACTCTGCCAAATCGTGCGTTTACGGTCGAGATTCACATTTAGGTCCATACCCAGATTAATGGATTCCTGGGGTTTTACCGGCATGGAAACATGAATATTATCAGCGACATCAATGCCTTCAATACCTCTTCGCACCGAAGCCGTATCATCTTTTGCCTTAAGAAAAAAGAGCCCGAAATTCACATGTTTGCCAAAATCAAAGGAAGGCTTGATTCCCAATACTTTCTGCTGAAAGGTATATCCGCTGCGGACAAATTGCAGCATCGCTTCCAGAGTATCGGGAGTATCGCTGACAACGCCGCGAATATCCCGCTTTGAATGGCCCCAGACAGCATCCAGGTTAAAAAATCCCCAGTTGACTTTTGATTCCAGCCCCCGCACCCTGTTGCCGTACAAACTCAGTTCTGAAAAAGATGG
>CAYYMT010000108.1:0-11605 GCA_964472715.1 uncultured bacterium
TGGTGGTGGCTGCTGGTAAAACCGGCAGGGCCGTGAATATCAAAAAAGCCCAATACCTGGCACCCATGGATATGATCCATGCTGTCAAAAAAATCGAATCCACCGGCAATGAATCGATATTATTAACGGAGCGTGGAACCAGTTTTGGCTATGGCGGATTGGTGACCGATTTTCGGGCGGTGCCGATTATGCAGAAAACCGGCTACCCGGTGATCTATGACGCCACCCACAGCGCCCAGGTGCCGGGTGGATCAACCACCGGCGGTAGGCGGGAATATATTCCCATGATGTCGCGGGCGGCTGTAGCCGCCGGCTGTAATGGTATTTTTATGGAAACCCACGATAATGTGGATGGAGCAAAAAGTGATAGAGGAACGCAGTTTCCGCTGGATCAGTTGGAAAAATTAATCCGCGAACTCATAGAATTACATGAAAAAATACAGGAATTAAATGCAAGATAAATATAATGACTAAGATGTTAGATATATCAGATTATGGGAAACAAATTGATTTGTTTGATTTAAGTGAAATCGACACTGATATAATAAAAGTCAAAAAAATTAATAAGCCGTACCGACATTTTTCCAGGATTAAAGAAGGATATTTTCAATTACAAAACCGAAGATATCTGGGAAATAAATATAGATTATTGGGGTTTATTGAAGATATTGTACAGGAAAAATGTGGTGACATGGAATCATTTTGTGATATTTTCGCCGGTACAGGAGTTGTAGGGGAGCGGTTTAACAGTAAAGATGTCAAAGTTATAGCAAATGATTTTCTTTTTTCTAATTTTGTTTGTTTGAAGACTTTTTTAGGTATTCATAAATTTACTGAATCAACACAGCAAAAAATTGACTATCTGAATAATCTGGCCACTTTCAGAGAAAATTATTTTTCCAATAATTTTGGAAACAAATATTTTTCTCTTGAAAATGCTATGAAAATAGGATCTATCAGGGAAGAGATTGATCGAATTTCTGAAAATCAAGAGGAAAAATATATATTAATTTGCACTCTGATATATGCCATTGATAAAATCGCAAATACTGTTGGTCATTATGATGCATTCCGAAAAAAAATAGATGTTGAAAAGAATTTTTCTTTAAAAATTCCACATATCAGGCTTTCTTCTAATATTAATAACGAAGTCTTTAAAGAAGATGCAAATAAACTTATTCGGAAAATAAGATGTGATGTGTTGTATATTGACCCCCCATACAATTCCCGACAATATTCTGACGCTTATCATTTGCTTGAAAATTTGGCGGAATGGAAAAAACCGCACGTAAAAGGTAAAGCCAGAAAAATGGATAGAAGCCATATAAAAAGCAAATATTGCATGAAAAGCGCGACAAAAATGTTTAACGATTTAATTCAAAATGCCAATTGTAACCATATATTGTTGTCTTATAATAGCACTGGTGATTCAATGGATGGTCGATCAAATGCTAGAATATCTGATGAGGATATTTTTAGGATTCTGAGTGTGAAAGGCAATATAGAAATTTTCGAAAAAAATTATAAAACCTTTACAACAGGTAAAAGTAAGTTAGGCGAAAACAGGGAAAGAATATTTTATTGTGAGGTTAATAATAAAATATGAAAAAGCCATGGTCAATAACAACAACACTTCGAAATCCTGATAGGCTGCGAAATTTTTTAATTGTATTTTCACAGCTAGAAGGAGAGCACTGGAATTCAGGAACCCAAATTAAATTTAAAATTAATAATGTAATCACCTGGTACAAAACTAATGCGATGCCAAACATGACTCGCAGAGTGTTTACTCATTCAACGGAATTTCTCGTTTGGGCGGTGAAAGATAAAAATTGGGTGTTTAATTATGAAAAAATAAAAGAGATAAATCCGGAAAAACAAAAAAACGGAAAAAATAAACAGATGCGGGATTTATGGAGTTTGCCCTTGGTCCAGGGACGGGAAAGAATCCGCGGTAAAGATGGCCGGGCTGTCCATCCAACACAGAAACCGGAAGAAATGTTGAAGCGAGTAATATTAGCAAGTTCCAATGAGGGAGATACAGTCCTTGACCCATTTTCTGGTAGTGGGACAACCGTTTTTATTGCAAAAAAATATAATAGAAATTTTATTGGAATAGAAAAAGAAAAGAAATATGTTAAAATATCAGAAGAAAGAATAAATGCTTTAAAAATATAAATATTTAACCAGTCACAATTTGTGACTACTATGAAAAAATTAAATATGGAAAATAGAATAAAAACAGAAAAAGAAAATAAACTTAAAAAAATAAAACTCTTCATCTCCGATGTTGACGGCGTGTTTACCGACGGCGCTTTTTACATCAGCGGTGAACTGAAAGAATTCAAAAAATTCAATGCTTTGGACGGTTTGGGTGTGAAAATACTGCAAACTGCCGGCATTCCCGTGATTGTAATTTCCGGACGCCATTCCGATTCGACAACCGATCGAATGACAAAGCTAGGCATCGAAAACATCTTTCAGGGTGAAATTGGCAAACTGGACGCCTTTGAAAAAATGAAGCAAAAATTTGGTGTTAAAGACGAAGAGATTGTTTATATCGGCGATGATGTTGTGGATATTCCCCTGCTGAAAAAAGTTGGCTTTGCCGCCACCGTACCCAATTCAATCGAGGAGGTTCAGGCGGTAGCTCATTATATCACAGAGCGTCATGGGGGCTGCGGCGCTTTCCGTGAAGTGGCGGATATGGTACTGAAAGCCCAGAATAAATTTTACGATGCCGTGGAAAAATTTATTGGAATAAATATTCAGGAATAAAAATGCCCAGAAGACATATGGAAAAAGCCAAAGAAGTTTTACAGATCGAATCAAAAGTGATTGCGGATCTCACCAATAGAGTTGACGAAAATTTTCACCAGGCGGTGGAAACGATTTTGCGGATCAGTGGAAAAGTAATCGTTTTGGGAATGGGAAAATCAGGTTTGGTGGGGCGAAAATTATCAGCCACTCTCTCCAGTACCGGTACTCCCAGTTTTTTCATGCATCCCGGCGAAGCGGCCCATGGAGATTTGGGCGGACTTTCCAGTCGGGATTTGGTATTGTTGATCTCTAATTCCGGAGAAACCGGTGAACTGATCCAGTTACTACCCAATTTGAAACGTAAAAATATTCCCATTATCGGGATGTTCGGGAATATTAATTCAACCCTGGCGGAAGGATGCGATGTGGTGCTGGACACCAGTGTAAAGAAAGAAGCTTGTCCCCTGGGAATTGTTCCCACAGCTTCTTCGATAGCAGCATCGGCGATGGGAGACGCGCTCTCCATCTCATTGCTGGATAAGCGTGGATTTGAGGAAAAAGATTTTGCGGAATTTCATCCCGGTGGTTCATTGGGCAAGCGATTATTGACCACGGTTGATGACCTGATGCACAAAGGCGAGATGATCCCCCTGATCTCCAGGGAAAAACAAATGAAAGACGTGATCGTCACCATGACGCAGAAAGGACTCGGTGTTGTGGGCACGATCGATGACCAGGGCAATTTGGTTGGTGTCATCACCGATGGGGATTTGCGGCGTGGATTGGAAAACACAACGGAATTTATCAATTGGAAAGCCGAAGATCTGATGTCCCTGAATCCTAAATGGATCACCCGTGACAGACTGGCCATTGACGCGCTGAAAATTATGGAAAAATTCGCCATTACTTCGCTCTTTGTTTTTGAAGAAGCCAATGTTGGTGAGCCGGTGGGTATTATCCACATACATGATATTTTGAAATACGGAATTATGACATGAAAAACGCCTTTGTTTACATATTTATTTTTCTGATATTTTTCGGGTGCACGGATTTTTCCGAAACTGAAGACCCGGTTGAGGATGTTCGCATGCCTCAGCATGAAAGCTGGAACTCCACGATCACTCTTTCCAAAAAGGGCAAAAATACAGCAATTGTAAAGGCCGGCTATCTGGCCAAGTACAGTGACAATAAAACCACCTTTTTGTCCGATACTGTACACGTGGATTTTTTTGATGATAACGGGAATGCTACCAGTCATTTACAATCGATTTCAGCAGAAGTAGACGAGTCCCGAAATAATTTGATCGCGCAAAAAAATGTTGTTGTAATTTCTGATAGTGGTGTTACATTATACACCGATAAATTGGAATGGGACCAGAAAAAGGAAAAAATTCTGTCCGATACATTAGTCACGATAATCACAGAAGAGGATACCATTCGTGGTATCGGTTTGGAATCCGACGCCGAATTAACCAACTGGAAGATTTTTGAACCCGTTGGCGTCACCGAGAGAAAACTGGAAAAGAAAAATTAGAGGATGATAATAGAAAACAAAATATTAAAAGCCGAAGACCTGCATAAGCAATATGGCAAACGTGAAGTGGTCAAAGGAGTTTCCCTGGAAGTAAATAAAGGTGAAATCGTCGGCCTGCTGGGGCCTAACGGCGCCGGTAAAACCACTACTTTTCGGATTGTGACAGGAATGATACGGCCCAATGCCGGGGAAGTATACCTCAACGATCTGAGGATCACAAAAATGCCCATGTATAAACGGGCGCAATACGGCATCGGCTATCTCTCCCAGGAGCCGTCGGTCTTTCGTAAACTGACCGTTGAACAAAATATTTTATTAGTGATGGAATTTTTAGGCTTTTCAAATAAAGAGATGAAAGAAAAACTGGAAATATTACTGGGTGAATTATCGATCACCCATATTCGTAAGAGCCGGGCCGACACATTGTCAGGGGGAGAACGCCGCCGGCTGGAAATTACCCGGGCCCTGGTGACCAACCCGGACTTCATTCTTTTGGATGAACCTTTTGCCGGTGTTGATCCAATTGCAGTTGAAGATATTCAAAATATTGTTGTAAGTTTAAAGGATAGAAATATAGGAATATTGATCACTGATCACAATGTTCGAGAAACCCTGTCAATAACCGATCGCGCCTATTTGATGTTCGAGGGAGCAGTGATCAAAACCGGAACATCTGAATTTCTGGCCAATGACGAAGAAGCCAGACGTTTATATTTAGGCAGCAGTTTTAGTTTGGGACGTTAAATGCAGTTAAATCAAGCACAAATTCAGAAACTTTCGCAGGAGTTAAAATTAACGCCGCAGCAGATCCTACAATCCACAATTCTCCAGTTGACCACCCTCTCCCTGGAAGCCCGGGTCATGAAAGAGCTGGAGCAAAATCCGGTTCTTGAAGAAGAAGAGGACAAAGAGAAAGAGGCGGAAAACGAAGAAAAGGAAAATGAAGAAGAGGAGGTGGATTGGGAGGAAATATTACCTCAGAACGATGATTTTAAACCAAAACAGGAATATGATCGTTCCAAAGAGGAGAGAAAATATATCCAGCCCAGTATCACCGGATTTGTTGAGGAACTGCTTGAACAGTTGAAAATGGTCAACATGACAGAAAGTGAAAACCGGATCGCCAGGGAAATTATCTGGAATCTGGATACCAAAGGGTATTTGACCTTGCCGGTGGAAAACATTGCCATGACCCTCAATGAACCGGTGGACAAAGTGGAAGCTGTTTTGCAGCAGATCCAGACCTTTGATCCCCTTGGCATTGGCGCCCGTGACCTGCAGGAGTGTCTATTGATCCAGCTGCGCAATATGCCCGGCGCCAGTAAAGATGCCATTATCTTGATCCGTGACCATTTCGATGATTTTGCCAACCGCCGCTTTCAAAAAATTATCAAGCAACTGGGATGGTCCAAAGAACAACTTTCCAAAGCCCAGGAAGAGATCGTAAAACTGAATCCCAAGCCCGGCAATGCCATTGATGACCAGGATTCCGGCTACATCACGCCCGATCTGCTCGTTCGCAAGATCGATGGCAAATTTTTAGTGGAGATCAATGATTCCCGGGTGCCGGAATTGCGCCTGAATTCCAGTTATCTGCAAATGCTCAACGCCAAAAAGAAAATTGATAAAAACACAAAATCATATTTAAAGAAAAAGGTGGACATGGCCAACTGGTTTATTCAGGCCATTCACCAGCGCCGCATAACGATGATCCGGGTAATGGAAGCAATTATCGAGCGCCAAAAGGATTTTTTCGAGGACAACAGTAATCCCCTGAAACCCATGATCCTCAAAGATATCGCGGAAGATGTGAATATGGATATTTCCACCATCAGCCGGGTGTCCAATGGCAAATATGTCCAGCTCTATTCCGGTGTTTATGAATTAAAGTTCTTCTTCAATGAAGGCATGAAAGACAGCAGTGGAAAAGAGGTTTCCACACGGATCATTAAACAAAAATTACAGGATATTGTTGATGAAGAAAATAAAGCCAAACCCTATAGCGATGAGTATTTATCAGCCCGGCTCAAAGAAGAAGGGTATCCTGTGGCGCGAAGAACAATAGCAAAATACAGAAAGCAGCTTAATATTCCGGTGGCAAGACTCCGGAAAGAAATTTAGGAGGAGCAAATGGCCAAAAAAAGAATCAAAATCGGTGATAACGAGTTTGAAGTATCCACTTCGGGATACTGGCTTGTATTACTCGGTATAATTGGTATAATTATATTAGCGACAGCCGCGATGTCTTTTTATACAGTGGACGCCAATGAAAGAGGCGTTGTCTTAAGATTTGGAAACTATAACCGGACAACCATGCCGGGACTGCACTGGAAATTCCCCTGGAATATCGAAAAATTGTACAAGGTAAAAGTTGATTATCAGTACAAAGAAGAATTCGGCTACAGAACCTTGCGCGCCGGTGTCAAAAGTCAGTACTCAACCAGCGATTATACAAATGAAGCCTGGATTCTGAATGGCGATATGAAAATATCCGATGTGAGTTGGACCGTTCAATATCGCATCCACGATCCTGTCAAGGCGCTTTTTAATGTAAAAGAAGTCAGCAGCACCATCCGTAATGTTTCCGAATCCGTGATGCGTGAAATAATCGGCGACCGCTCTTTTCATGAAACCTTACAGCTGGAGCGTGTCAATATTCAGAATATTGTCCGTAATAAAATGCAGGAAATTCTGGATTCCTATGAAATAGGAATTTCCATAAAACTTGTACAATTAAAAGATGTCCAGCCCCCCGAACCGGTGCGGGACTCTTTTAATGAAGTGAACCGGGCCAAGCAGGAACAGGAAACCGCCATCAACGAAGCCCAGCAGGCTTATAATAAAGAAATATACAAGGTCGAGGGTGATGCAAAACGGATTATTCAGGAAGCCAATGGATACGCGATTAACCGGGTCAATAACGCCCAGGGTGACGCCAATTTTTTCAATTCCGTGTTTAAAAATTATCAAACAGCACAGGATATTACGCAAAAACGACTTTATATTGAAACCATGGAAACATTAATGAAACGGATTAAAAATAAATATATCATAGATGAAGAATTGGGAAAAGGTGTTTTGCCCTTTCTGAATATGACCGGAAAGGAGGCCTTAAAATGAAGTTTAAAGGATTTTTACTTGTATTGATCATAATAGCAATATTTCTGGGATTCAATTCCATTTTTATTGTTGAAGAAACGGAACAGGCAATTGTAACACAGTTTGGAAAACCCGTCGGAGATTCCCGTACCGAAGCCGGTATTAATTATAAAATACCCTTCATTCAAAAAGTCCACAAATTTGAAAAACGGCTCTTAAGCTGGGATGGTACACCTCAGGAAGTACCGACGGAAGATAAAAAATTCATCCACATCGATACTTTTGCAAGATGGAAAATTGATAATCCGCTGAATTTTTATAAAACCCTTAAAACAGAGAATTCCGCCCATTCCAGACTTGATGATATTTTAGACGGACTGGTTCGCGATGAGATTGTCAAATATAATATGCCGCAAATCGTCAAAAGTACGGACCGGACCATGATTGTCCTGAAGTTTGACGAAACACAATCAGACGAACTGGTTGAAGAAGAAATCACCGGCAGAAGACGGAATATTGAAAAGAGTGTGTTGGAAAATGCCGCCAGGAAATTCAATGATCTTCAATTGGGTATTGAAGTTGTTGATTTTCGTTTCAAACGGATAAAATACAATGAAAATGTTCGTGTCAAAGTATTTGACCGCATGATCTCCGAGCAAGAGCGCATTGCTGAAAAATATCGCGCTATTGGTGAAGGTGAAAGACAGAGAATCCTGGGTAAAACCACGCAAAGGAAAAAGGAAATAATGTCAGAAGCCTATAAAGAATCACAAACCATCAAAGGTGAAGCTAATGCAAAAGCCATTGAGATTTATGCCAATGCCTATAATAAATCCGCGCAGTCACGGGATTTTTATGAGTTCATGAGAACACTGGAAGCCTATACCAACTCCATTGATTCCAACTCAACCATGATATTCTCAACTGACAGCGAATTTTTTAAATACATAAAATCATCCAAATAACAGGAGATAACCAATATAAAATGTCGCAAATGAAAATAAGATCCACCACTGTTGTGGGGGTCAAGAAAAATGGTAAGGTGGCGCTTGGCAGTGACGGCCAGGTGACTCAGGGACATACCATTATGAAACACAGCACAAAAAAAGTCCGTAAGATTTTCAATGATAAAATATTGATCGGTTTTGCCGGAGCAACTGCCGACGCCTTTACTTTATTTGAAAAGTTTGAAGGGAAACTGGATAAGTTTAACGGCGATGTCAAGCGGGCCGCCATTGAATTGGCGACTTTGTGGCGTACCGATAAATACCTTCGGCGGTTGGAAGCATTACTGACAGTCATGGATCAGAATACCCTGCTGATCATCTCAGGTACCGGCGATGTCATCGAACCTGATGACGATATTGTCGCTATTGGTTCCGGCGGCGCCTATGCGACTGCCGCTGCCAGGGCTATGCTGAAACACAGTGATCTTTCGGCTCGTGAAATTGTTGAAGAATCACTCCGGATCGCCTCAGAAATATGTATCTATACGAACAATAAATTTTCGATTTTGGAATTATAATTATGAAAAAAATAGAAGCTGGAAGAGAATTAACCCCCAGACAGATCGTAGCTGCCCTGGACGAATATATTATCGGTCAGGACAAAGCCAAAAAAGCGGTTGCCATTGCCTTGCGCAACCGCTGGCGCCGGCAGCATGTGGAAGGGGATATCAAAGAAGATATCATGCCTAATAATATTATTCTGATCGGGCCCACCGGCGTTGGGAAAACGGAAATTGCCCGGCGCTTGTCAAATTTGGCCCACGCGCCTTTTATTAAAGTCGAGGCATCCAAATTTACAGAAGTGGGATATGTGGGCCGTGATGTGGAGTCCATGATCCGCGATCTCACCGGTTTTTCGGTCAATATGGTACGGACAGAACGGATGATTGAAGTGGAAGAACAGGCCGAAGTTATGGCCAATGCCAGGATTCTGGATATTCTTCTGCCCCCGGCATCATCCAAATCCGATGAGGAAGAAAGCGACTCTCTCACCAAAACCAGAGAAAAATTCAAAAAAATGCTGGACAATGGCAGTATGGAAGACCGGGTCATTGAAATCAATATCAGTGACAGCGGGAATGTCGCCAGTATGCAGGTTTTCGGCCCCGCCGGTATGGAAGAAATGGGTATGGACCTCAAGGAAATGCTGGGCAATGTCTTTCCCAAAAAAAAGAAGAAGAAAAAGGTTACAGTAGCGGAAGCCCGTGAATTTTTCAAAGTGGAAGAAGCCCAGAAAATGATCGATATGGAAGCCATTAAAAAAGAAGCGATTCGACGGGTGGAACAGTCCGGTATCGTTTTCCTGGATGAAATCGATAAAATTGCCAAAAACAGCGAGGCCGGCGGCAAAGGCCAGGATGTTTCCCGGGAAGGTGTTCAGCGTGACATTCTGCCGATCGTTGAAGGCTCAAATGTCCAGACCAAATATGGTGTTGTCCGGTCGGATCACATATTGTTTATCGCTGCCGGTGCTTTTCACATGACAAAACCGTCGGATTTGATCCCCGAATTACAGGGACGGTTTCCCATTCGCCAGGAACTCAGCAGTCTGACACAGGAGGATTTTATCAAGATACTGAAAAATCCAAAAAACGCCCTGCTCAAGCAGTATAAAGCGTTGCTGGCAACCGAGGGAGTTGATATCACTTTTGAAGATGACGCGGTGGAAGAAATCGCATTGCTGGCCACCAAAGCCAATGACAAGATGGAAAATATCGGCGCCCGCCGGCTGCACACGATCCTATCCACATTACTGGAGGATATTCTTTATAATGTGCCGGACGAAGTGCAGGAGAATATTACCATTACTCAAAAAATGGTGCAGGAAAAATTAAACGAAATTATTCAGGACAAAGACCTGAGTAAATATATCTTATAAAACAGGACAGGGAGAAATATAGTAACTTATTAACAGTGAAAGATTAAGGAGAGATTATGGCTTTCAACTTTCTACACATTACAGACTTCACAACCGAAGAGATTCTGGAAACTTTCGAGATTGCCAGAAAAGTCAAGGCAAAAGTAAAAAATGGCGATGAATTTCTGCCCTTCAAAGGCAAAACCATGGCAATGATCTTTGCCAAACCCTCAGCCCGCACCCGTGTTTCCTTTGAAACAGGCATGACACAGCTGGGTGGACATGCGATCTTTTTAGGACCCAATGATATTGGTATTGGCAAAAGGGAAGCAGTCAAAGATATATCCAGAGTTGTATCAAGATATGATGATTTTATTATGGCGAGACTGTTCAGTCACGACCATATGCTGGAGCTGGCGGAATATTCCCGCGTACCGGTGATCAATGGGTTGACTGATTATAACCACCCCTGTCAGATCATGGCGGATATTTTTACAATCCTGGAACACCGCGGACATCTGAAAGACCTGAAAGTTGTTTATATCGGTGATGGTAATAATATTACCAATTCCTGGATCAATCTGGCGGCCAGACTGCCGATGCACCTGGTGATTTCCGGACCGGAAGGCTATGAAGCTGACGAAGCCACATTGGAAAATGCCAAAAAAGCCGGCCTCAGCAAAATCGAATATATCCGCGATCCCAAAGAAGCAGTCAAAGATGCTGACGTGGTTTATACTGATGTTTGGGCTTCAATGGGCCAGGAAGAGGAAGCCGCAGAGCGCAAAAAGGTCTTTGCTCCGTATCAGGTGAACACAGAATTATTATCCTATGCGAAAAAGGATGTTTACGCGATGCATTGCCTGCCGGCCCACCGTGGTGATGAAATCACCAGCGAAGTAGTTGACGGCGCCCATTCCATCATGTTTGACGAAGCGGAAAACAGAATGCACATTCAAAAAGCCATTATGCTGAAACTGGCCAATGTGGATGTAAAAGAATAATAATTATCTTTTTACCAAATTTTATTTGGTAACAATTTTTTGATATTAAACCTCGTAGGTTTCAAAAACCTGCGAGGTTTTTTCTTGTACACGTGGAAATCTACTCCTTTCAAATGGTCTGAAAGACCTTTGAAATGGTGTTGCCGGCGCATTAGTTATTTTTAAGTAATGACAAAACAATATCTTGCAGGAATCTAAAACCTACAGGGGAAACGGCCTGCTCATTCTTTAATACTCAATAATATGTGAAAATAATTTATCTTTGCTTGATTGTTATAAAAATAGTAAATAGTTTATTAGAGTTATTACCTTAATGGAACAAATGCATTTTAAATATTTTTCA
>CAYYMT010000109.1:0-11522 GCA_964472715.1 uncultured bacterium
TTCAAAATCAAGGTTTTTCAGGGTTTCCAGGCATTGCAGCCGGCGGGATAATTTTCGACCGGGCCGCGCTTTTTCATAAATGGTTTCATCAAAAGTCTCAATTCTGAGTAAATACCGGTCAGCGCCGGCATCTTTTAAACGTTTATAAGTGTCCGCGGAATGTTCACCCAGAGAAAGAGTGACCGCCAGATCATGCCTTTTCTTTGTTTGTCGAATTATTTCTGCCAGCCGCTGAATGTCGTCAGGTGTATTTTCGCCGGATTGAAAAACAATGGTTCCCAGGTCATTGGCAATAATTGTATCGATGCATTGGTAAATTTCATCATCAGTGAGACGGTAACGGTTGGCTTTTTGATTGGATTTACGCAGGCCGCAGTAATTGCAGTTCACCCGGCAGTAATTGCTGAACTCGATGATCCCCCGCAAAAAGACTTCATTTCCAAAATACTTTTGCCGCAATTTTTTAGCGGAATCAAACAGGAAATCATCATTTTTCCCCGCCAAAAACGCAATTATCTCGGCTCTTGTAAGTGCAAGTTTTTTCATAGTTTCCTTAATTTTTAAACCGGGAAGATGATTTTTTGGGCAGGTGGGAGTTATCACCGACACCTAATAAAAAACCATCCTCTTTTTCCGGGATGGTATTTATTAAACATCGATAGTGTTTATTATTTACGCCATCCCTTCATGTCAGATTGCTCCTTCATTTTAGGATATCAATTTTCCTGTAATATTACACAGTCATTCACAAACAAGCAAGAAATAATTCAGAATTCTGTTATTTTTTTCACAAGCCCCTGATATTGACACGAATACTGTAGAGCCCGTTGGTTTCGGTTTCAGTCAGGTAAAGGGTCCGTTTCTTTTTGCCGCCAAATTCAACATTGGTGGGCCGCTCGCCCGGCGTCGCAATTTCCTGAATAATTTCACCGGCGGGAGAAATCACAAAAAGTTTTCCGGTGCCAAAATGGGCGACGTAAAGATTGCCATGGGAATCAAAATTAATACCGTCGGGGTCTCCGCCCGGGAGTTCGATAAACTCCTGCATATTTTCGATACTGCCATTGGATTTAATATCAAATCTGAGAATGCGGTTTTTTGCCGATTCGCATACATATAATTTATTATCAATCGGTGAAATGGCGATACCATTGGGAAAAGCAAGGCTGTCCTGCAATAAAACCACAGAGCGGTCCTTGCCGGTCACCATAAAAATACGGCCATCCAATTTATCCGCTCCATAACTTTTCGGGTCAGTGAAATATAAATTTCCCTGATCATCAAAAGTCAGGTCATTGGGCCGGTTAAACCTCTCCCCCCGGTAATTTTTTACATAATCCTGCATTATTCCCGTCGGTGAAATTTGTAGTATTTTTCCAAACCCATATTCACAGGCGTATAATGTGCCGCGATGAAACGCCATTCCATTGGTTTTTTGCCAGAGGCGTTCTTCGGCGACTAAAAAGGTATCCAGTTTGCCATTGGCATATTTACCAATCCAGCCACCATTACAATTTGAGAAATATACCACGTCATCCTGCAATATAGCCGGCCCTTCGGGAAAGGCTAAGCCGGTGGCTAATTTTTGCCATTGGGCATCTTCGGCAACCGGCAGGTCGCTTCTGAAGCAGCCAATCAGAATTATCATGGTAGTGAAAACGGTGAAAAAACAACTTTTTTTTATCATAACACACCTTCCTTTTCTATAACAATCAATTTAATATAAAATCACTAAATTTAACAATGACTTTAAAAATATTCCGGAACCGATCACTTAAATTATTTAAGTAGCTTTGCGTTATCATTCCCCTTTTCATAAAACTGAAAAATAAATAATCAGGTATGACTCTATTCTTGCAGAAGACAATTCCTATTATCTTATAATTTGAAAACCGGATAATAGGAATTATCCTTTACAGTTAAAAGAATCTGAATGGTTACATAAAAACCAGTTCTTCATATAATTCAATAAGAATTCGTCAATCAAAAAAAAATAGCACAGCAATATATTTTGTCGAATGCCATAATTCTATTAAATTAACTCGAATTTGAGGGAAACAAATATAAGGAAGCACATTTATGGAAACTTATGGCTGGCTATCTGTATTACCACCGCTGCTGGCAATTTTATTGTCAATCAAAACCCGTCAGGTCTACATTTCATTATTTGCCGGCATTTGGACAGGCTGGCTGATCATGTCAAACTGGAATCCGGTACTGTCAACCGGCCGGGCCCTTGATTCCCTGATCAATGTCTTTCAAAGTCCCGGCAATACCCGGGTGATCATATTCAGCGCTTTGGTGGGAAGTTTAATTGCGTTGACCCAGGTATCCGGCGGCGTCAAGGGATTTGTCAACCTGGTGCTTTCCAAAAAATGGATGAATTCAAAACTCAGTGTTCAGTTGCTGGCCTGGGTCCTGGGCGTTGTAATTTTCATCGAATCCAGTATAAAAATTCTGATCGTGGGTACCACCTGCCGCCCTATCTTTGATAAATTAAAAATTTCCCGTGAAAAACTGGCCTACATTGCCGATTCCACCTCCGCCGCTGTCTGTATGTTAATTCCCCTCAATGCCTGGGGGGCGCTGATCATCGGCCTGCTCAGCGCGCAGGATATTCCAAATCCCACGGGAATATTAATAAAATCCATTGCTTTTAATTTTTACGCAATCATTACCGTTATAATGGTATTGCTGGTCATTGTCACTCGCAAAGATTTTGGTAAGATGAAAAAAGCCGAAGAGCGGGTGCAGACGGGACAATTACTGCCCGAAGGTTCTCATCCCCTGATGGATGAAAATATCGTTGAAATGAAACCAAAGGAAAATGCCAGGCCCAAAGCGGGCAATATGCTTGTGCCGATCATTGTGATGAGTTTGTTCATGCCGGTGGCCCTTTATATTACGGGTGGCGGGGATATCACAAAAGGCTCCGGATCAATCTCAGTACTCTGGTCAGTGCTGCTGGCAATTCTGACTGCTGCGGTCATGTACAGAATTCAGAAAATCATGAAACTCAATGAATTGATGGATACTATCATGAAAGGGGCCGGCGGCATGATCTCACTGGCAATTTTAATGATGCTGGCTTTTTCACTGGGCAGCACCTGTAAAGTGCTGGGCACCGGCGCTTATATTGCCGGCGTGTTATCGGATATTATCAATCCCGGCCTGATCCCCCTGCTAATATTTCTGACGGCCGCTTTTGTGGCTTTTTCCACCGGCACCAGTTTTGGTACTTTCGCCCTGATGATGCCCTTTGCCATCAGTTTTTTCACTCATGTGGATATCAGTTTACCGCTGCTCGTCAGCGCAGTTTTAGGCGGCGGCGTTTTTGGCGATCACTGCTCTCCAATATCCGATACGACGATTGTCAGTTCCATGGCCTCAGCCTGTGATCATATCGACCATGTGAATACCCAACTTCCCTACGCCCTGTTTGCCGCCACAATTGCATCCCTCTTTTACTTATTGGCTGGTTTTATTATATAGAAAAAAAATTTAACAAAATATAAACATCTTAAAAATCAATAGGATAATTAAACGACAATTTTGTACCAATTAAAAAAAATAAAAAATATTTTATGGATAAAATTAATAAAAACAATACTATAATCCTTTACAATTATGTAGTTTGTTAAGATGTCTAACTTATGTATTGAAATTAAATTAAAAAGAAGTTATCTTACATTTATGATTGTGTGCGAAGAATAAACCAAAGGGGAATATAAAAATTTGAAATCATTATTTATTAAAAAATTGTGTTTGCTTTTTTTTTGTAAAAATTGATTTTAAAAATTACTTAGTTTAATTTATTTTCCAGACATTTTTGAGGTTACGATAGTAACAAACATTATGAAAACTAAACAATTTAAACAAAATGCGCTTTTTGATTTAAGTTATTTAATGCATTTGACAAAATGTTTGTTCAGGAGATAAACTAACATTTATTAACAGTTGGAACCATGATTGTGTATCGTTCTATCTAAATCTAATTAGGGGGCATCAATGCGCAAATTTTTAATTTTCTTATTTCTGTGTTGTATATTCACCACCGCCTTTGCAGCTACCGGCGGTAAGATCCGGGGACGGATCACTGACGAAACTACCGGAGAGCCTTTAGGAGGCGTCAACGTGGTATTGGTTGGTATGTCCATGGGGTCTGCAACCAATATGGAAGGTCAGTATGTTATTCTTAACGTACCGCCTGACACTTATACAATGCAGGTATCAATGATCGGCTATGCCACAGTTACTGTGGAAGATGTGAAAGTATCTGCTGATCTGACAACAACAATCAATGTATCGATGAAACAACAATCCATTGCCGGCGAAACCGTCGTTGTTCAGGCTACCAGAAAAATGCTCAAAGCCGATGAGTTTGCATCCCGGCATACCGTTTCAGAAGAAGAAATCGCACTGCAGCCAATCGATGATTTCCGGGATATTGCCCGCAATCAGGCCGGTGTGGTCGGTTCTCACTTTCGCGGCGGCAGAACCGGCGAAGTGACCATTGTTATCGATGGTATGGAAGTGAAAGACCCGGCCGGAACTTATTCCGGCGACATGGGTGGTTTTACCGCTGATGTTCCGGAAGACGCGATTCAGGAGATGAACGTCACGCTGGGGGGCTTCGGCGCCGAGTACGGCAATGTTCAGTCCGGAGTGATAAGCCTGACAACCCGTGACGGAAGCACAGAAGAGTATCACGGCAGCCTCAAATTCTCCACAACTAATTTTGGCGAAGGTGTCAATGATCTGCTGATGGGTGACAGAGACAAGTGGTTTGATACCCATTACCAGCATAAACTGGAAAATATTTACAAATTCAGTTTGAACGGTCCCTGTCCAATTCCAAAATACCTGCTTGGCAGTGACAATGTCAGTTTTTCATTCGCCGGAGAAATCACTGACAGAAACCAGGGATACTTCCTGAACCAGCAATCCTTTAACCAGTCTTACCAGGGAAAAATCACCGGCCGTCTGACTGATAACATGAAACTGGCTGTTGGCGGACTTTATTCCAAAGGCGACTGGGACCAATTTTATTTTCCCGCTTCAAAATACGGACCTGGTTCGGAATATGTGGAGAATGAATATTACACAAAGCAGCGGTCAGGCAGCGACACTCTTTTTCATTACATATATGTAGATGACCCGAGTGATTACCGGGACCGCCAGGGAGAAGTTTCCGGTCCGGATATGGACTTTTTTGGTGGCGACACCATGAACGCCATGAAAACCTTTTATGTTGGTCCCATGCAGGATTATCTCTGGGACAGAACACAAACTTCCAGAAATCTCTATACAATCTTCACCCACTCCCTCAGTTCCAAAACCTATTACCAGTTAAAAATGCAATCCTATTTCACTAATTATCACTATGCCACCAAAGATATCGAAGACCGTGACGGTGATGGCAAAACCGATGAGGATCTGCAATGGGACGCCGCTGACAATCCCGATGTGGCCAGCCCGATCTATCGCGAACGCGGTGATAACAATTACTGGTGGGTGCGGGGCGATGATCCCGGTTTTCGTGATCAAACATCACTGACAACCACAATCAAAGCCGACCTGGTCAGCCAGGTGACCCACAACCATTTGATCAAAACCGGCTTGCAATTCAGTCATTATAACATGGATGTGGAAAATGTCAGTTGGTCTTTAGGTGTTGGCCAGGAACGACTAGACATTTGGGAAAATGATCTGATTGATGTCGGCGCCTATATTCAGGACAAAATTGAATTCGAAGGTATTATCGGACTGGTCGGTTTAAGATTAGATTACTTTAATCCCAATGGTTTAGGTGATAAGATCAAATATCCCGACAATTATAAAGATCCTGTATCGGAATTTGATGAAAATGATGAAGCGGTTCTCAGGGACCCCCAGACACCGGATCCCAAATGGCAGATCAGCCCGCGTATCGCTATCTCACACCCGATCACGGAAAGAGATGTCATCCGCTTTACCTACGGACATTATACCCAGCGTCCCGACGCCTATTATCTCTTTCGCAACCTCAGTTTTCAGTCCCTGACAAAAACCGGCAACTATGTTGGTAATCCCGATCTGAAGCCGGAAAAAACAGTGGCTTACGAAGTTGCAGTTGAACACCTTTTTACCGACGATATCAAAGGTGTGATCAATGCTTATTACAAAGACGTGACAAACCTGATGAACAATAAAAAATATGTGCTGTCGCAATTACAAAATAAAGAAACACGGATATATTTCAATGCTGATTACGGTAATATGAAAGGTATTGAATTCAGTTTGAATAAGCGCATCAATAATTACTGGGGCGCTTCTCTCAACTATACCTTTAGTGTCGCTAAAGGCCGGTCATCATCATCAGGTGGCGGTTTTGGCGCATTTGAAAGTTCACGCAGTATGAATATTCTGGATTTTGACCAGACCCATACAGTGAATGCCAATATTTCGCTGATAACGCCGGAAACCCTGCCTACAGGGCTGGATAACTGGCAGGCCAATTTCCAAATCGATTACGGCAGCGGATTACCTTACTCATCCTATGGCACCGGCAAGATCAATGACAAACGATTACCCTGGACCAGCACAACGGATATGCGACTCAGCAAGAGTTTCAATCTTTACAAGGATATAAAAATGGCAATTGTTATGGATGTATTTAACCTGTTCAACCGGCAAAACACGCAGTGGATCGCCAGTTCCAAATATTATGACCAGGGAGCCGCTGACAGCGATGAAGATGTCAAAGGTGATCCCGCCGTCATTCGCCGCGAAGGCGCCGGTGGTGATTTTATCAGAACACCCCAGGTTTACAGCTACGAAAGACAATTCAGACTTGGTATAGATTTGAAATTCTAATGGAATTAATTTTTACTTATGAGGAGGAAATTAATGCTTTATATAAAAAAGATAATTAACAAAACCAGATTGGTATTTTTATTATTGGCAATTGTTACCCTTGCCATGGCAGCCGATAAAAATCACAATGCAAATCTGGCCAAACGGACCCGTCCAACAGAAGGTCCGATCGTTGAAAATAACTATAAGTGGCATACAGCCGGACGCCTGTGGAACCGAATTACCAATTATGGTATGCTGGGCGATGATGCCTATGAAGACCGGTCGCCTTCCTGCGATTATCCCGGCGGTTCCGGTAATTCCTATCTCTACCGCGGATCATTGTGGCTTTCGGGTTTTGTGGATGGCGAATTTCATGTCTCCAAAGTGGAAGATAGTGAATATTCCCCCATTGATACCGTTCACCAGGTAACCGGTGACGAAGCGATGTCGGACTCAGACATCTGGACCCGTTACTATGACGTCAAGGCCCCACTGGCAGCGGGCCATTTCCCGCTGGGAATAGAAATCACCGAGAGAAGTTACGCCTGGAGCGCCAGTTACGCGTCAGACTTTATCATCTATGAATACACCATTAAAAATGTTGGTATTGACAGCGATGGTGACGGCTATCCCGATACTGAACAAACGGTCGATGATTTTTACTTTACCATGCGGCTGGATGGCGATGTCTCAAAGTTATCCACCTGGGATGCGGAATATGCTTTTTCCAACCAGGATGATATTACCATGGCCAATGGCCAGCCCTGGGACTGGGTTGAACTCTTTCCGCAAATGGCGGGCAACCTGGAACTGCTGGCCGATGCGCCGGTTGACAGTAGCATGGTTTTTATGTTCGACGGTGACAATCCCGATGTGGATGCTGATAACGGGGAAGCCGATGATTTTGGTAATCCCAGCGCCGACGGAACCTTACAGACGCCGGGTTTTTTGGTTTACAGAATATTGAAAACCGAACCGCAAATGCCGAAACATTCCTTTCACCAATGTAATATTTATAATGATCCCACATCGGATAAAGAAACCTGGGACCGCATGATCGGTGTACCGGAATTTGAACCATTATTGCTGATCAATGACGAACCTTTTCCCTATGACTATCGTGGTATTTTGACCTATGGGCCCTTAGACCAACTGGCCCCCGGTGATTCTGTCGTTATTACAACAGCCCTGGGTGTAGGCGCGGACCTGGAACGGGGCGGAATCTACAGCCTGCTGGATATGATCAAGGATATGGATGTCGCCCAATTCATGGTGGACAATAATTATAATATTTCCGCTGATGCCCTTTCTCCGGGCGCGCCGGAAGTGGAAGTTACGCCCTATGTTGAAAACAATGTCACCACCGGCATTAAAATCGAATGGAACAAAGATGCTGCCAGCCATCCAAAATTTGAAAGTTTTGTGGTTTCCAAAGGTTACAAAACCGGTAGCGGTTCAATCGCCTGGGAACCCCTCGCGGTTTACACTGACACCGCCGGCAGCGCCACCTGGCCGCCGGAAGAAAATGACGCCGGCAAATATCAGTTAATCGACAGGGACATAACCAATGGCCTGGTTTATTACTACAGCGTCCAGACCCGTACTGAGGATGTGCAGTATCCGATCCCCTTTGGTGTTATTGAAAGTAATATCACCGATGAAAAAAGTTTTAATGTCATTTCACCGTCCAATCCTGAAGCCGAGGACAATCTGGACCGTGTAAAAGTGGTGCCGAATCCTTATATCGGAAGCGCAAAATGGAATAATCCGACACCCAGTGGCAATACTCCATGGGAACACAGATTACAATTCACAAATCTACCATCAGATGCTGAAATCAAGATTTTCACCCTGGATGGTGACTACGTGGCAAAAATCCACGCCAATGAAACCGTCATTGCCGGCAGTGATGTCGATATCAGCACAGCCAGTGTCGCGGAATGGGACCTGATGACCAGAAACAATCAGGAAGCCGCCCCGGGTATTTACATGTTTGTGGTGGAATCCAAATCATTGGGTACAAAAACCGGTAAATTTGTAATTGTACGATAAAATGAGGAGTTTTAAGAATGATTAAAAAAATATCCATTATATTTTTACTTGTACCATATCTGCTGATGGCCGAGACCTTTGCGCCAGTGGGTACAGCTGTCGCCCAGTTTTTGGAAATCGGTGTCGGCGCGCGGGCAACCGGTATGGGTGAAGCCTTTACGGTAATGTCTGATAATGCGGAAGCCGCTTTTTGGAATCCCGCCGGACTGGCCGATATAGAAGATTATAATTTATTTACATCCTATAACCAGTGGCCCGCCGGCATTTCAATTGGCGGTGTGGCCCTTGCCAAAACCTTTCCCGGCATCGGTACTTTTGCCGTCAATTCGGTTTACTTAATGACCGATGATATGGAAATTACCACAATTGATCAACCGGAAGGAACCGGCGAAAATTTCAGTATCAACAATTATTCCCTGGGACTGAGTTTCTCCCGCTATCTCACCGACAAAGTATCTGTAGGTATCACCAATAAAATCGTTCATGAAGATTATTATAATCATGGATATACAACCTGGGCTTTGGACCTGGGAACCATATACAGAACTGATTTTCGTGGTTTGAAACTGGGAATGTCGATCTTACATTTTGCGCCGGAAATACAGTTTGACGGTAGTTATATCGACCACAGTGACCCGAAATCCTATGAAGCCGATGAAGAACGGGAGTTTGAAAAATATTCATTGCCGATTAACTTTCGTGTCGGCGCATCCATAAATCTACTGGAAATGCGGGACCATAAAGTGGTTATGGCGGCGGATATGATCCATCCCAACAATAATATCGAACAATACAATGCCGGTGTGGAATATTGTATGAAAAATATGATCTTTCTCAGAACCGGTTACAAAATGTCAGCTGATGAAGGGGGCTTTGCCGTGGGAGGCGGCGCCAAACTCAGCCTGATGAACAGTTTTAACATTATGGTTAATTACTCCTATGCAGACATGGGAGTGTTAAACGGGATCAACAGGTTTTCAATAAATCTGTTATTCTAAACAGAAGTGTGCGTTTTAAATAAAAGGAGGAAAACATGCTGAAAAAAGTTACTGCATTAACGTTGGTCTTGCTCTTTGCAATGACACAGTTATTTGCATTGGAAGGATTTGAAAGAAAAGAGACCATCCCAATTCCTGAAAAAGACCTCAATAACGGCGGTGTCGGAAATATGATCTCCGGCGTTGATATTGATGAGGACGGAAAAAAGGAAATCTATCTGGTTAATGACAACTGGAGAGATGGTGAAACAGAGGTAATTCCAAGAATTTACAAATTGGAAGAAAATGATGGTGAATGGGAAGTTGTATGGCAGGCCACTCTGGAACCATTTTACCAAAATACCTGGCCCTGCTTGTCAATTGCCGACCTGGATAATGATGGTAAAAAAGAACTGGTCTGGGGACCTGTTAACAGTACAGCTGTTACGCCTAACCCAAACCGTGTGGTTGTCTTTGAACATGCCGGCGGCGATGTTTTTGGAGTAGATGATGGCGACGGTGGCTATGCTCCGAATTCAGCCTGGACGATCACAGCCGAAGATGATGTTAACCTTCGTCCTATGGACTGGGAAATTACTGATATTGACGGCGATGATGTTGATGAAATAATTTTTGCCGATCGGACAGGTAATTATGGCGGTTATTATTTTGGCGTCATGTCTGTGGATGACATACCCGATGATGGTGACGGCTCGGAAACCTGGACCCTGGAACTATCTTCCAAAGATTTTCCATTTTTCAACAGTGATGCCGAAAACAAATGGGACATCGCTACAATCGGCAGTAGTTTCTATGCCTTTTGTGAAATTGAAATTTCAAAAGTCACCTGGACAGGCTCTGACTGGGAATACGCTTCTCTAAAGCCTTTGGCAGGGGGATCATCAAATCAATCCGCTGTTGGCGTTGACCTTGATTCTGACGGTACAAAAGAAATCATTGCCGGTGTTTACGACTGGGGTGATGATGCACAAAAATCTATCGTCCTGCTTCAGGAAGATGGTGATACTTTGAAACATACACCACTGGTAAATGTTGGTGATTATTTTGAAGACGGCTACGGAGGACTCTGGGGTATCGACCATGGTGATATTGACGGAGACGGATACCTTGATTTCATCTTTGGCTCCAGACAAGGTGCCACCAACGGACAGATATTCAGACTGGCCTACAGAGGCGGCGATATCACAGATCCGGCTAATTATGAATTTACAAAAATAGACGAAGGATATGCTGATGAAGGCGGTATCTGGAGCGTTGTTAATATTGCTGATATTGACGATGATCCGGAACGGGAAGTCCTCTATACATCCAGCGCTTCCTATGGTGGCGCTATGGGCGTACCGGATACTTCCGCGCCAATTATTGTATTAGACTATACCGAAGGTTGGCAAGGCGGCGGCGATGACGATAATGACTACGATAACCTCGTTATAGCCGAAAATGTTCTTTTTGCCGGCGATACACCGGAAGACCTGATCACTAAACCGGGTAGAATTCTCGATGGTGGAAATGTGGTTTGGTTTATGGCGGTTGACGGCACAAACAAAGAAACCTGGGTATTCCGCTCCAATGACGGTGGCGAAACCTTTACACATAATGCCACAGCCATTACCGGAAGAGGCGCCCAGATTGATG
>CAYYMT010000110.1:0-11500 GCA_964472715.1 uncultured bacterium
TTATAGGAAAAATGACAAAAAACAAAAAAAAATCTAAAAAATTTCTGATTTCTTACATTCATTCATAAACTATTGGTTCTCCTGTACGGGAAAATAAAGATTAAAAGTTGTCCCCTCATTCACCTTACTATCCACATCAATTTTCACCTTATAGGGTTTGAGCATATTATAGCAGCTGTACAATCCGAGCCCGGTGCCGCGCGGTTCGTCTGATCCCGGTTTCCGTTCTTTAGGTTTTGATGTATAAAAAGGGTCAAAGAGTTTATCGATGTTCTCTTTTTCAATGCCACATCCGGAATCGGCGATTTTAACAAGAATATTGTCATCAACCAATTGAGAAGATATACTCAGATTCTTTTCCTTCACATCATACATGGCGTCCAGCGCATTTTGTATGATATTGGCGAAGGCCTGGGAGAAATTATTATACACACCTAAAATTGTTGGCAAATTGTCAGCAAGATTGATTTCTTTATTGACATAATGTTTAAAATCCAGATTACTTTGTAAAAGTCCGATTTCATTTTGGAGGACTTCATTAATATCGATTTCCTGAATGTTTTCATCCTTTTCTTTGCGCAAACTAATCATCATGGATTCTGTGATTGACTCGATTTTTTTTGTGGAGCTGTATATTATATCAAGATTATCCAGTTCATTATTGCCAAGTCTTATCAACTGTACTGCCCCCATAATGGAAGTCAGTGGCGTGCGGATATTATGGGCCAGGCCGGAAGTCAGCATGCCAATGGATGCCAGGCGGTGTTCTTTTATTAACTCCGATTCCAACTGGCGATGTTTTTCCTCCATTTTTTTACGCTGAGTAAGGTCCCTGACAATTCCCTGGTAGCCGATGATGATTTCACTTTCGTATATCGGCCGGGCATTGATTTCTGTATAGGAAAAATTATTTTCGCGGGTTATCAATTTCAATTGAATGGCCTCGACATTATTGCCGCGCTGAAGCTTATCACAAACCTGGTCAATCTCTTTTATATCGTCATGCTCAAAAGCTTCGGAAAACTCACGGCCAATCAGATCATCAGGCAATATGTCAAATAATCGCTCGGAAGCCCTGGAGACGAAAGTGAAAATAAAATTTTTGTCCAATCGAAAGATCATATCAAAACTGCCTTCAATCAGATTTCGATATTTGTTTTCACTTTTGATCAGTTCCAATTCTGTTGTTTTCAATTTGGTAATATCCCGGGTAACCACGGCCACATGGGTAATCTTCCGGTTTTCATCAAAATAGGGATAATAGACCACATAATAATAGCCTTCCTTATTGTTCTCAAAACGGAACCAGTCCTGGTAATGAATGGTCTCCCCTTTAAAACATCGCTTCAGAATATCTTTTAATGTGTGTTTGAAGGCTTCCTTGCCCCAGACATCATAAACCTTCTGGCCGAGAATTTTGGTTTTATTCATCTTATGTTCGCGGCAATAGGAATTATTTACCGCCACATACTCATAATTCCGGTTGATCAGGGTCATGAAATCTTCAGCCGCATTGGAGATGAACTGATACTTATTCAGATATTTGATTTCATTTTCCAGAGATGCAATCATCTTATCCTTTTCTTTTAAGGAGTGCTGTAATTCTTTTAGTTTGGTCTTTAATTTGTCTGTATTCATGAACAGTCCCGGTTAAAATTTGAAAACGTTAATATATAATAAACTAAAATCCTGATATAATCAAAAGCTGTTTTGCTTATTTATTAATTTTCCAATAAAAATAGTGTTGCTTTCAAAGATATTTTTATATATTTACTGGAAACATTTTGAAATAATATATTTTATAGAAGGCAGTTATGAAAAATTTTTCTTATCGTTTTTTGACTCTTACGTTCATCTTAATTGTTTATAGTTGTACTACTTTCCGGCCTTTGGTTGAACCGGAAATACCATCGGATATTCCCAAGGCTGAGCGGGAATTTCGTGCGGCCTGGGTTGCCACTGTCGCCAATATTGACTGGCCCAGCGAACCGGGACTTTCAGTGGAATTACAAAAGAAAGAAGCCCTGGCAATCCTCGATACGGCCAAAGCCCTGAAATTAAATGCAATTGTATTCCAGATTCGCCCACATTGTGATGCCTTTTATCAAAGTGACCTGGAACCCTGGTCCTATTATCTGACCGGAGAACAAGGTCAGGCGCCGGAACCCTATTATGATCCACTGAAATTCTGGATTGCCGAAGCCCATAAAAGAGGCCTGGAACTCCATGCCTGGTTCAATCCTTATCGCGCTCATCATCCGGCGGGCGGAGAAATCACGGAGCATTCCATCATAAAAAAGAAACCGCAGCTGGCAAAACGGCTTGAGAGCGGATTTTACTGGCTGGACCCGGCCAATC
The DNA here is from genome assembly GCA_964472715.1 of uncultured bacterium. Classification (GTDB taxonomy): domain Bacteria; phylum Fidelibacterota; class UBA2242; order UBA2242; family JAFGTP01; genus JAFGTP01. The sequence continues at coordinate 2,359 of CAYYMT010000110.1, forward strand.
CTGAAACACAGCAGCATTCTATGGATGTGATCATGGATGTGGTTCGGCGATATGACATTGATGGCGTTCACATGGATGATTATTTTTATCCTTATCCCTCCTATCATGGCAAAAAAGATTTCCCCGACGAAGAGAGTTGGGAAGCCTATAAAAATTCCGGCGGTCGACTGTTTAAAAAGGATTGGCGCCGCAAAGCCGTTAATGACTTCGTCAAAAATCTCTATGATAATATCAAAGCGGAAAAAAAGCATGTTAAACTGGGTATCTCCCCTTTTGGTATCTGGCGGCCCAATTTTCCCCGCTCGATCAAAGGTTTTGACCAGTATGATAAACTTTATGCCGATGCCAGACTGTGGCTGCGGAAAGGCTGGGTGGATTATTTTACACCACAGTTGTATTGGCCAATTAATCAGGTGGAACAGAGTTTCCCGGTATTACTCGGATGGTGGCACCGGCAGAATATTGAAAATCGCAATTTGTGGCCGGGGCTTTACACCAGTAAAGTTCAGGACTCCAGCGGTATCGATGAAAATATCAACCAAATTATGATCACGCGCGGCATTGTTTATAATAAGCCCGGGCATGTGCATTTCAGCATGAAGGCCTTTTTACGAAATGACTCTTTGGGATTTAATCAGGCCCTGCGACAAGTGGTCTATAAAAAAGAAGCCCTGATTCCCGCCTATCCATGGCTCGATGACGAAGCGCCGGAACCGCCCTTCAATATTAACCTGGACAAAGAGAAGGACACTGTTAAAATTCGCTGGGAAAACCAACCTGACAGCGATATCCACCAAACTGTGATCTATTACCGCTATGGTTCACAATGGCATTATAGGATTAAAAATGGAGATGCAAATACTCATAAAATTAATTCCGATCTGCTGACAATTGATGATCAAAAAGAGAAAACCCTGGAACTGAATAAAATTGCTATCAGCAATGTTGATCGAAATGGCAATGAAAGCAAGCCGCTTCTTCTGGATATTAAGTGAAAAAGATGTCAGCAGTAGAATGATTTTCCATAATTGTTTTTGATTTTTTCCGATAGGTGGAAGATCCGGCTCTTGACGGGTGAAAATCAATGTTTCATACTGTATGTGATTGCGTAAACTAATTATTTCCCACTTCGAAAGTTATCAAATTCCCCTGCCGGGATAATTTGATAAGCAAATCGGATATTTGCTCTACATCCGCCACATCTTTCAAGTATCCGTAAACGACTGATATATTATTGCTCTGACACACATTGCTGCAAGCAGGATGCTTGCACTACATCCTCTGTAGAACGACCATCCTGGTCGTTTAACGACTGCAAATTCGACCAGACCGATGATATCCCACAAATTACTGATATTTTATCGATCTAACTTACACTGCTGCAAGCAGGGATACTTGCACTACATCCTCTGCATAACCAAAGCAAGAAAGCCCCTTCCAATCAGTCAGGGCTTTCTTTTTATAGGGATTCAATGAGTATTTTAAAATGCGCTTTCCCAATATAGGGGTTTTGTGTGGTGAAGGAAGGAATCGGGAAAGCGCGGTTACCTATCATAGCAAGAAGGTAAGTTCGTTTGTGATCTCAGAGGATAAACTTCCGAAGTTTTAAAAACTTCGGAAGTTTTGTCATTTATTATGCAAGAAAATGCGTCACTTCCTGGATAACCTTGCCGGAGGTGGCCGCGCTGATACGCTTATCATTTATCAGCACATTAGGGCCGCTGGAGCAGTTTTCCATACAGAAAGTGGCTTCGATATTCACCCGGTCTTTCAATTCACTGGTATCAAAATGCTCAACCAGGTCATGCAGCAATTTCTGAGAATGTTTCAGATAGCAGGCTGTCCCAACACAGGTTTTTACCGTGACTTCGGAAGCCTGTTCATCGCCCCAAACCGTGATGCCTTCTTCAAAAATCCGTTTTTTGCTGGCATAATTGGTATGTAACAGGTCATGGGCTTTATTGCCATTGATCTCACCAAGGAATTTTTCATAGGACTCCCGGATAAAGGGATTGTTCTGGGGCTTGTGCATGGCCGATAGTTTATCGGTCCGGTAAATGCCTTCTTTGCGTTGCAGGACATTTTCCGGTTTTTCCGCAATTGGCTGGCCGGCGCCGCCGATACATCCATTGGGACAAGCCATGACTTCAACAATATCGTAACTGGCTTCACCGGTTTCAATTCTTTTAGCCAGGCTGCCGGCATTTTTTAGTCCGTGAACAATGGCCATACTGAGTTCAGTATCGCCTAATTGAATTTTTGCTTCACGAATGCCTTCTTCACCCCGCACCTGGTCAAAATCAATCAGTTCCAGTTCATTGCCGGTTAATTTTTCACTGGCGTAGCGCAGGACCGCCTCACTGACACCGCCGGAATTTCCAAAAATCACACCGCCGCCGGTACCAAATCCCAGGGGCAGGTCCATAGCTTCCGCCCGCAGGCTGTCAAAAACAATTCCGGCTTCCCGGATCATTTTTCCAATTTCCTGGGTTGTCAGCACAAAATCCACATCTTTAATTCCCTCTTTATTAAACTCAGGCCGGTCCGCTTCATATTTTTTTGCTGTACAGGGCATAATGGAGACAACCGTCATGTTTTTGGGATCAACTTTCAGTTTGTCAGCCACTTCACTTTTTGCCATAGCGCCGAACATCTGCTGGGGAGATTTGCAGGTGGAGAGGTTTTTCAGTAATTCCGGATGATACTGTTCTGAGTATTTTACCCAGGCCGGACAACAGGAGGTAAACAGGGGCAGATTTTCACCTTTCATTTTGCGGGTCAGAAATTCATTGGCTTCTTCGATCACGGTCAAATCCGCCGCATAGGAGGTGTCAAAAACTTTGTCAAATCCAAGAATTTTCAACGCAGCAACTAATTTCCCGGTCCTGATTTTTCCCGGTGGCAGATTGAACATCTCACCGATTGCCACTCGCACAGCCGGGGCAATCTGGACTACAACAGTTTTTTCTTTATTGTCAATTTCATCCCAAACCTGCTGAACATTGGATTTGACGGAAATCGCGCCGGTGGGACAAACAGCCGCGCATTGGCCACAATTCACACATTCCACATCTTTCAGGGATTTCCCAAAGGCGGGCAGAACGGCGGCTTTGGTTCCGCGATAAGCAAAATCAAGAGCGCCAATACCCTGAATTTCTGAACAGTAACGCACACAATCACCGCACAGCACACATTTATTCGGGTCTCTGACAAGACTGGTGCCGGCGTCATCCAGCGGTACTTTTTCCTGATTATGGTGCAGCCGGTCTTGTGAAATATTCAATTGTGCCGAAAGACTACGCAGTTTACAGGAATCAGACCTTTCACAGGTAGGACAACTTTGGTCATGGTTGGCAAGTAATAATTCCAGCGCCACTTTTCTGATTTTCCGGACATCTTCAGTATGGGTGTTGACCACCATACCGTCGCCGGGCTGGATAGAGCAGGAGGTCTGAATTCCCCGTCCGTCAATATCCACCACACACATCCGGCAGGCGCCATAGGTACTCAGTTCCGAATGATAACAAAAGGTTGGAATTTCAATATTATTGTTACGAATCAGTTCCAGGAGATTTTTTTCGTCTCCTTTGATTTCAGTTTTTCTTCCGTTGAGCGTTATATATTGTTTTGACATATTTTTGTCTCCTATTTGAATTCTTTTAACGCAGAGAGCGCAAAGGACGCAAAGGCTACGCAGAGATTATTTATATTTAAATCCGTGTTTATCTGCGTTAATCTGCGGCCAAAAAGCATTTGATCTACTTTCATTTCCTTAAGAAATCGCATTGAATTTACAGACATCGATACAGGTGCCGCAGTTGACACATTTGTCTTCGATGATCACATGCGGTTCCTTGACTTTTCCCTGGATGGCGTCCACCGGGCACTTGCGCATACAAAGGGTACAGCCTTTACACAATTCCGCATCAATCACAGGCAGTGACAAAGCCGAACATTCCCGTGTCGGACAGATTTTATCCTTGACATGAGCCAGGTATTCCGTTTCAAACTGTTCCATGGTGGACAGCACCGGATTGGGCGCGGTTTTTCCCAGGCCACAGAGCGATCCTTTACAAATCGCGTCCCCCAGTTCCGCCAGAGTATCCAGGGTTTCCATGCTGGCGTTACCTTCGGTAATATCATCAAGAAGATTCAACATTTGTTTTGTCCCTTCCCGGCAGAGAACACATTTTCCACAGGACTCTTCCTGGGTAAATTCCATGAAATATTTGGCAATGGTAATCATACAGGTGGCATCATTCATCACCACCAGGCCGCCGGAACCGATCATGGCGCCCAGTTTGGAAATCGTATCAAAATCCAGGGGTATATCAAGATGTTTCTCAGTCAGGCATCCACCGGACGGGCCACCGATCTGAACTGCTTTGAAGGCATCATTGTTGATTTTTCCGTCTTTGTCGACAACACCGCCGCCGATGTCAAAGATGATCTTTCGTAATGTGGTACCGAAAGGCACTTCGATCAATCCGGTATTGACCACATGGCCGGTGAGGGCAAAAGTTTTTGTCCCCGGACTTCCATCAGTACCGACTTTACGAAATTCAGCGGCGCCTTTCAGAATAATATCCGGAACTGTTGCCAGGGTTTCCACATTATTGATCACCGATGGTTTTCCGAACAGGCCGCTTTGAGAAGGATAAGGGGGTTTCGGCATGGGCATACCGCGTTTACCTTCCACAGAAGCCATGAGGGCAGTTTCTTCACCGCAGACAAAAGCGCCGGCGCCTTCCATGACATTGATCTTAAAATTATAGCCGGAACCAAAAATATTATTGCCCAGCACACCGATTTCTTCCGCTTCTCTGACAGCTTTGCGGATTCGTTTCACTGCCAAAGGATATTCCATACGAATGTAGATGTAGCCTTCATCAGCGCCGATAGCGCGGGCCGCGATCATCATGCCTTCGATGACACTATGGGGCGTCCCTTCGAACAAACTTCTGTCCATAAAAGCGCCGGGATCACCCTCGTCGCCATTACAGATCACATATTTTTTGTCGGAATCCTCTTTCAGCGCCATTTTCCATTTGAAACCGGTGGGAAATCCGCCACCGCCGCGGCCGCGAATTCCGGACTCTTCAATCTCTTTGCAAACGTCCGCCGCTTCCATCTCCAGGTAAGCTTTTCTGGCGCCTTTATATCCATCAATGGAAATATATTCTTCCAGGCTTTCCGCGTCAATGGAACCACATTTTTTCAATACAGTTCGGGTTTGCTGGGAATAAAAAGGATTCTCTTCCCTGGTTGTACTTTTGCTATTGGTTTTCGGGTCGACATAGAGCAACCTGTCGATCACTTGATTTTCCAAAATGGTTTTTTTCACGATTTCTTCCACATCATCGGCCGTGACCTTCACATAAAGGTAACCGGCAGGTTGTATTTCCAGCAAGGGCCCCACCTGGCAAAACCCCTGGCACCCGGATTTTGAAATAAGTACATTTTGTTTGTCAACCGGCAGGTTTTTGGCTTCTTCCAGGCGGAGTTTCAGATCCACATTGATGTCATGATTTTCTATCTCTGTTTTTAGTTTATCGTAAATTTTTAACGCGCCATTGGCCACACAGCCGGTACCGGCACAAATAATGATGCGCTGCTGGTATTTTTTTGAGAATTTCTGATAATCCTTCTGAATTTTATTTAAGAGATCTGTTGTATTGCTCATAATTATTCATTCTCCTGTTTTTGAATATTTTTGATGATTTCAACAGCTTTTTCCGGGGTTAATGTCCCAAATACATCTTCATTAACAACCATGGCCGGGGCAAGTCCGCAAGCGCCGAGGCAGGAAACAGTTTCCAGTGTAAAAAGCATGTCAGCGGTTGTTTTTTTACCGCCATCAAGTTTTAAATGTTGTTTTAGAGAATCATGCAATTTCATGGATCCTTTGACGTGACAGGCTGTTCCGTCACAAATCTTGATCACATATTTACCCTTGGGCTCAAAAGCAAAATGACTGTAAAAAGAAGCCACTCCAAAAATTCGCGCCGGCGGGATTTCCAGGGATGTTGCGGTGAAATTCAGAATTTTCTTGGGCAAGTAACGATACTCTTCCTGAATCTCCTGCAAAATCGGGATTAACTTCGTCTTGTCATAATCATACTTTTCCAAAATGTCGCAGACCTTTTGAAACTGACGAACCGGTGTTAATTCTTTTGTTGTTTGCATGTTTTTTACTCCTTTAATTCAGATGAACCTGACGGTCACCTTTTTTAAGTATTTATTTTCTAATATTTTTATTATTTCACGGATTATTGTTTTGCGCAGAGCCAGATCACCGGGAATATTGGGGTCCTGATGAACTTCATTGATTTTCGTGCCCACTACAAAATTAATAATGTCGCTGTCGAGTAATTCATTGACCACTTTTTCCGCGGCATTGAATTTTCCGGTGTTGGCCTTTTCTCTTTGGAGCAGGCTTCTGACATTTACAATAGTGATAATTCCTTCGGTGATAAGATCAACACCCGGCATGGCGGAATAAGGTGGAATATCAGGATCAAGATTATCAATATTCACTTTGATTTTCCGGTCCAGTTCCCGGGCAATGATCCTGGCTGTGGTGCCGCCGCAGATTATTTTTTTGCCGTCAAATTGATCGACAAACTGCGCCATTTCACCATCCTTATTTTCGTCGTAGGGCGGGCCGGTGACCACCAGGGTTCGCCGCGGATTGCGACTGTAGATCACGCCACAGGTGGTATCATCTTTACATTTAAAATTGTCATTGGTTTTGGCACGGAGGACAATATTCCGGGACAATTCCGAAGCAGAAATATCAGGTTGTTCCTTCACCTGCTGCTCCACAAAATCGATCACGCCGTCACGGGTCCAGCCAAAAGGAAATCTTGAAGACCCCATTCCCGACTGGGAAATCCCGTCACTGAAATAAATGATCCGGTCATTTTTTTGCAACTGAAAGGTGTAATAATTCAAATTGTCGGTTTTGTATTCACCCAGGGATACTTTTTCTATACCATCGCCGGAATCTTTCACCTTCCCGGCTCTCAGCAGCAGAAACCGTGGATTGCCGTATTCCATAATTTTAACCGTGTGGTCTTCTTCGATATCCACAATGGTGAAGGTGGAATAGGAAATTTTACGTACTTTGCAGACCGGCAATGTACGCATAATGATCTCAGCGGTTTTTTTCACATCAACATTTTTGGCGACAAAATTCTTTGCCATAGATGATGTCAGCGTGGCCAGTACAGAGGCTTTGATGCCACTGCCAAGTCCGTCGGAAAGAACAGAAATGATACGGTCTTCCTGATTGACTTTTTGCGATACAAAAGCGTCTCCGGCAACCTGCTGATCGTACTTCTGCTCCTGGTAGTGATTGATCTCCAAAAACCGGTTATTCATTATTGCCTCCGATCTTATTCAGGGAATCGGACGAAAATGAGTCCACAATGGAATTCAGGATCACTTCGGTTTCCGAAGCGTTTTCACCCAGCAGGTAAGCAATTTTCTGGACGGTGGTCAGATTCTTTTCAATGACATCTTTTGTCTTTTTGATGATCACTGACTTTTGGATTGACGGAATTGTGATATCCTGGATAATACCGCCGATAACCCGGTGTTTTTCAATATTAAACAGGGAAATTTGATGGACGGAAGTTTTATATTTGATTTCTTTGTCAATAATTTCAATGCCGTTTTCCAGAATTTTTGAAAATAAGGAAGCATAAGGAACAATTTTTTCAAAGGCGGCATTTTCAAGTCCCGGATTGGCGTCATAGATCATATCGGTTTCTTCACCAAACAGTCTGGCGAAATTGCGATTACAGTCCACAATCCGCAACCCGGAATCCACGATCACAACCCCCGAAGGCATGGTTTTCATCAGGGCGTTGGCTTTTTTCTGAGCCATTTTTTTAGAATAGGAAAGGCACATGGTTTTTTCCGCTTTACCGTCAATCATTGCGGCGGCAAAATCCCGGCAACTGTCATAGCCGCAACCACTGCAATTGAGTTCGTCGGATTTGTGATATTTACCGATTGAGCGTAAGGCGTCAGTGATTTCCGACTCTTCGATTAACTTGAATTCAACCGGTTTAATTGTGTAATTTTCAGTAATATCCATGGCCGGTTTTCCGGGAATGTTTTCAGGCGAATACTCACGGGAATTAACAATTTTGTATCTTTTTTCTATAGTGGAAATTTTTGCTGAGGTGCCGGGCCCGTTAATACATCCGCCATTGCAGGCCAGCAATTCCAGAAAGATCGAATTATCAATAGGTGTATTCGCAAATTCCGCAATGAAGTCCTTGATTTTGCGGATTCCCGTAAAAGCCATATAAAGGGGGTCTTTTACCGAGCAATTGGCTTTGATACCGGCGATCATACCGCCATCCACCGGATAGAGCGATCCTTCACTGGCCATTTTCGGTATGAAGTGACAGGTGTCAGTCACACGCTCCGGTTGCGGCTGAATATTATTGGCCTGAAACAATTCCCGAAGTTCATTAAAGGTGATGGCCGCGTCAACAAGTTCCGGATGCCGGGCCACTTCCTCTTTTTTCGAGGCACAGGGGCCGATGAAGACAATATTAATGTCATTACCGAAATCTCTTCGCAGCAATTGCGCGTGGGCCATTAACGGCGACTGTTTGTTGGTGACATATTTGCCCAGTTCCGGCTTATACTTAAAAATGTAATTGACAATGGTGGGGCAGGCCGATGAGATTTTCAATACATCTTCCTCTGTGGCATCCAGTTTATTGCCAATGTGGGCGGACACTTCTTCGGCGCCCAGGGCTGTTTCCGAAACTTCATCAAACCCAACCGCTTGCAGGCAGCGGATCATTTCAGAATAGTGAATGCCGGGAAATTCACTGACAAAGGAGGGAGCGATGGAAGCAAAAGTTTTATTTGGCGAAGAAAAGAGATGATTGAGGAGGAGGAGATCATTTCTTATTTTTTTTGCTTCCACCGGGCAGGTTTCAACACAATGTCCGCACAAAATACAGAGTTCAGGCATAATTTCCGCTACCCCATTGTCAATTTTGATGGCTTTCACCGGGCATTGACGCAGGCATTTGTAGCAATCCTGGCATTGGGTTTTTTCTGTATATATGGGACTTGGAAATTTCATTTATAATAACTCATCATTGAGAATTTT